>JAUNJR010000117.1 GCA_030533135.1 Coriobacteriales bacterium | reverse complement strand
TCGTCCAGCACGGAAGCCATCTGCAAAAACGTGAGCGCTGGTGTTGAGCAATACAGGCCCCTCGTGATGCGCAAACCATGGTAATCCTCATACGGAAGACTGACGGCGTGGCAGCAGGCCACTGCTGAAGGACGACGGTTTGCGGAGAAGGCTACGACCAGCTGAAGCGGTTGTGTAAGAGTCGACAGCCGCTTCAGATACCGATTGAGACGCAGCTTGCCGCTCTCCAGAGAAAGGGGAGACAGGCCAAAGACTTGGGCAGAGAGCTGTTCATCGTCTGCCATACGAAGCCACTCTAGCGCAGAGCCGTATCCCAGAAGGAATGCCATTAGTGCCTCCTATCACGCTGTCCGTTGCATCCATTGCCTCAAGTGTATCGCGCGGCGATGCGCATGCAATGCCTGACGCTGGGATATTGCGGTATCGCTGATGAGGCGTTTGCATCCTTTGGTGCCCCGCGGGCATCGTAAACCGACTCTCTGTTGAGAATGAGCAGGGGCGCTGCTACGCTAACGCTATGAAGCTGCCGATTCTATGGCTTGACTGATGTCGCTAACTGTATGCAGCAAGCACGCAGTGAGAATGGGGTGGCCATGAAAAGCGACGGCGAGCAAAGATTGCCCGCTCAGCGCAAGCAGGGCAAAAACCTGTTTGAGCAGACCAAGGGGTTTGCCGATAGGGCGGCGAGCGCCGCGAATGACGCACTGACAAATGCAACTACCATAGCTACGGGCTTCAGTGAGTCGGTTGGAACGGCAATGAGCAACACTGCTGTGGCTTACCTGGACACAGTCAACGAGGTCCGTGACAGCCTTCCAAAATTCAAGGATATCGTGGCTCAGGCAGCTCGTATGCCTGGGGTCTCCGTCAATCGGGCAAGCTACCTATCTACAGTTCTGGGCAAGCGGTATGACCGGCGCATTATTCAGGCTGCTATCGAAATCACGCCGGCGCGCGCGGGAATTACTAGCCGTGACATTGAGCGAGCAGCCCGACACTCCATTGCCAAGGAGCGTCAGCGTACCACGCTCATATCTGCCGCCGCAGGCATTCCCGGCGGGATGGCGATGGCAGCAACGGTGCCCGCAGACTTGGTGCAGTTCTGGATGCATCTACTGCGTGTTCTTCAGAAGCTCTCGTATCTGTATGGCTGGGGTGATCTGGTGTCTTTGAACGGACGGGAGCCAGATGATTCCAAGCGCGCTGCGCTCGTGCTGTTCCTTGCCATGATGGCGGGAGTCGAGGAGGCTGACGATGCGTTGCGGTCGCTTGCGATTCTCAGGGTTTCAGGCGCGCGAGAGGCTGACTTGCGTAACGCCTTGCTTCGAGAGCCGTACAACTCTGCCGTTGCCGCCTCATCGGCCGCGTTGAGTTCGCGCTTGGCGACAAGAGTGACCGGGCAGGTGGCTGAAAAGACCGTTCCTATTGTTGGTGGATTCATCTCCGGAAAGGTCAGCAATGCCAGCTTCAACGATATGGCAAAGCGCCTGCATAAACAGCTGAAGACCTATGGTGGGTAATTTGCGGGCTGACGGGGTGGACGCCCGTCTCGCATCTTGCCTATCATGATGCCTGACGGCATTTAACGAAACGGAGCTACGATGGACAAGCGTCTGAAGAGTCAGCTGGCTTTTGCGCTGGAGATTGACAAGGAAAAGAGCATCCTCCGTCAAACGCATCTTTCAGGGCATGGTAGGCGTGAGAACGACGCCGAGCATGCGTGGCACATGGCCATCATGAGTTATCTCCTGCGCGAGTACGCCAACGAGGAGGTCGACATCGCTCACGTCATGCTCATGTGTCTGATTCACGATGTGGTTGAGATTGATGCCGGCGATACGTATGCCTATGATGCCGAGGGCCTGAAGACCCAGGCCGCGCGTGAGGAGGCTGCCAAGCAACGAATCTTCGGTCTGCTTCCTGACGACCAGGCTGCAGAACTCATGGCGCTCTTTGATGAGTTCGAGGCATACGAAACGCCAGAATCCAAGTTTGCCCATGCGATGGATAACCTACAGCCGCTCATGCTGAACGATGCAAACGGTGGGGAGGACTGGGCTCTTCATGGTGTGACTGCCAAACAGGTCTACGGACGGCAAAGCAAGAGCGCATTGGGTTCTCAACAATTGTTTGACGAAGTGATTGATCCCATTATCAAGACGCAGATCGAAGCGGGAAACATCCAGCCATAGCGTTCCCAAAATGCACTAACCCAAACGCAAGAGCCATGCGCCCCGCGCTATACGTGGTGACGCATGGCTCTTGCGTGTAGCGTGCAAAGGGGACGCCTCCCCGTGTAAGGTCGGGGAGGCGTCGGGAAGGGAAGGGGCTAACGTAACAATTGGATGGTTGCGCGGGGCCCCGCGGGGCCCGCCCCGGGGGTGCGCGCGGCGCGCGCCGCCCCCCGCGAAAAATGCTACGCTCGCGCCGCGACCTGCACAATTGCAAGTTATCTGCATAAGGCAACCGTTATAGCTCTCACTCTGAAGGGCAAAGCACGAGTTATTAAGCATGAAGGACGATAAGAATGTAAACCACGTGTGCTATAGCCCGCGAGGGCTGTAGCACAACTCTGCTCCACCGTTGCTCCCCAAAGCAATGGATTCGCCCCAGTCATGCGGCGTGCGCTGTGCCACTTGTGTGGTCTGAGCGACCTTTCGAGTCGAGCGTAGCGAGACGAGGGGAGCGAAGGCCACATAAGCGGCCCCACACAACTCACCCTGCATGCCCAAATGTGACGTGGAAATGACCGATTACGGCACATTTCTCCTTTGCATGAAAGCATCGCGTATCTTCAAAATCGTCAACCAATACTCAGGAGGCTTCCATGGCAGACCAAGAACTGAACGCTCGCATCGAGGACATGCTCGCGAAGATGACGCTTGAGCAAAAGTGCGCGCTTCTCTCAGGTGATACCCCCTTCACCACGCTTGCGATTCCGTCTCTGGGCATCCCGTCGCTCTGCTTCTCTGACGGTCCTCACGGTATGCGTCATCAGGGTGAGGGCGCCAATCATCTGGGTATTGGTGGCTCCGATCCCGCTACCTGCTTCCCGACGGCTGTGACCGTTGCGAGCAGTTGGGATCCAACTCTTGGTGCGGAACTTGGAAAGGCGCTCGGCGAGGAGGCCGCATCCATGGGCGTCAGTTGCGTGCTGGGCCCCGGCCTCAACATCAAGCGTAGCCCGCTTTGCGGCCGCAACTTCGAGTACTTCTCTGAGGATCCTTATCTGGCTGGAAAGATGGCGGCAGGTTATGTGAACGGCATTCAGGAGTTCGGCCTCTCCGCCTGTCCCAAGCATTTTGCTGTGAACAGCCAGGAGACGCGCCGTCAGGCCTCGGATTCCATCGTCGACGAACGCACCATGCGCGAGATTTACCTCACGGGCTTCGAGATTGCCGTCAAGGAGAGCTCCCCGAAGACCATCATGACCAGCTACAACCTGGTCAATGGCACCTATGCAAACGAGAGCCAGCATCTGCTCAGGGAAATCTTGCGTGATGACTGGGGTTACGAAGGCTCCGTCGTCACTGACTGGGGTGGCTCTAACGACCACGTTGCAGGTGTCGCTGCGGGTTCGACGTTCGAGATGCCTGGTCCTGTGCCTGACGCCGTCCTGGAGCTTGAGGCTGCCGTGCAGTCGGGCAAGCTTTCGCAGGCAGATCTTGATGCACGCGTACGCGAAGCGCTGATGCTCATCCTTTCCACCCAACCCACCGTCGAAGCGCGTCGTGACAAGGGCTTTGATATCGAAGGTCATCATGAACTAGCTCGCATGATCGCGTCTCAGGGCTACGTGCTGCTGAAGAACGACATGACACGTGAGGGAAAGCCGCTGCTTCCGCTTGCTTCGGGCGCACGTGTTGCCCTTATCGGTGACTTTGGTGAGAACCCGCGTTATCAGGGCGCTGGCTCCTCGCTCGTCAACTGCACGAAACTTGAGACGCTGAAGGGCGCTCTGGAGAGCGGTACCTTTGACCTCGACTTTGTTGGATACGCCCAGGGCTTCCAGCGCGGAGGCGCCACGACGACCGAGCTCGTGAACCAGGCAATCAGTCTTGCCCATGATGCCGATGTCGTCATCATGGCAATGGGTCTCGACGAGGCGGCCGAGAGCGAGGGACTCGATCGCGCCAACATGAAGCTCGACGACAGCCAGACACAGCTCCTGGCAGCTGTTCACGACGTGAATCCCAAGGTAGTCGTGGTGCTGCATGCGGGAAGCCAGGTGGAGACCGACTGGACGAAGGATGCCGGCGCAGTCCTGTACGCTGCCCTTGGTGGTCAAGCTGGCGCTCTTGCTACGCTCGATGTGCTGACCGGAAAGGTTAATCCTTCTGGTCACCTGGCGGAGACCTGGGTGCGTAAGCTTGGGGACACCGTGACGGCTGGTCGTTTTCCAAGTGATGAGTTCACCTCCGAGTACCGCGAAGGCCTCTATGTGGGCTACCGCTATCACCAGAAGGCGGGCGTTCCCGTCGCGTATCCCTTTGGCTTTGGCCTGAGCTACACCACCTTTGCCTACTCAGACATCGCGGTAGAGTCCGACGAGGCCGGCCGTCCCACAGCCGTCACCTTCACGCTCACCAACACTGGCAAACGTGATGGTAGCGAGGTCTGCCAGCTGTATGTGAGCAAGCCCGATTCCACGGTTTTTCGTCCCGTGCGCGAGCTGAAGAGCTTCGGTAAGGTGTTCCTCAAGGCGGGTGCAAGTGCGCACGTCTCTTTGCAGCTGGATGAGTATGCGTTCCGCTACTGGAACGTGGTAACCGACGCGTGGGAGGTCGAAGGTGGCACCTACGTGCTGGAAGTCGGCTCATCTTGCGAGGATATCAAGCTGAGCACGACGGTTGAGGTGGCAGACACCGGCGCACCCAACCCGTATGCTGGCAAGGATCTGTCCGCCTATGAGTCTGGCCACGTGAAGAGCGTGCCCAATGAGCAATTTGCGGCGTTGCTCGGTCGTGACATCCCGCAGGTGAAGGTCGAGCTTGATCGCAACATCTGCTTCCGCGATCTCACCCGCGGTCGCAGCCCGCTGCTGTCGCTTGTCGGCTTCGTGGTATCGAAGCTCGTCAAGAGCTCCGAAGCAAAGGGTACGCCCAATCTGAACGCACTCTTCATCTACAATATGCCGCTTCGCGCGCTTGCTAAGAACGCCGGTGCGTTCTTCTCGATGGGCGTCGTGGACGCCATCGTACGCGAGCTGAAGGGCTGGGGCGTTGCAGGCATCATTCCGGCACTTTTGGTCAAGTTCCTAACGGGCAAGTTCTTCCTGCTTACTTGGGTACTTTGGACGCTGCTTCCTATCGTTGGCACCGTGGTGGCTCATCTGATCAAGAGTTCGCAGCTCAACAAGCGTCTTGCGAAATAAGGCATAGAAAAAGATACACACCTGCATGGGATGAGAGAAAGGAAAGGCGTTCATGGCATTTCAGCAGTGGAAAGAGGAGCATCAGGCGCTCTGGGAGTTCATCCTCTTCAATATCCTGTCCAACATCTCGACGATCGCACGCTTCGTCGTCACGTGGGTTGGAACGGCTATCACGGGCGGTGCCGGAACCATCGTCGTCTTTCTTGCAGAGCTCATTGCCCAGGTGGTTAACTACTTCGTACAGATGAAGCTCGTCTTCAAGAGCACGGCTGACCTGTCAAAGTCGGCACCGAAGTATGCGGTGCTCGCCGTCATCATCATCGTGATGAACTCAATCATCGTGCCGTGGTGTGGCGTGGCGCTCACGCAGATTGGCGTGCCGGAGAGCATTGTCAACGGTATTCTCGTCCCGGTTGCGGGCACGCTTCTTGCCGTGCTCATCAGCTTCCCGCTCCTGAAGTTCTGGATTGCTCCCGACGACAAATAGCATCGTCGTGGGCACGGGGGGGCGCCCGGGGAGCCAAAACAAGTCTTTTGTTGTTT
>JAUNJR010000116.1 GCA_030533135.1 Coriobacteriales bacterium | reverse complement strand
GTGACCTTGGCGCCAGCCACGACCTTCACGCCGCGGTCCTTGACCATCTTGCGCAGGTGCTGGTCGTTGTTGAGGCAGTGGTTCGCCGCGGCAAGGATGTCAGGCAGCATCTCGACGATGGTCACGCTCTCCACCTTGGTGGCAAGGTCGCAGGCGGCCTCGGTGCCCGCCAAGCCGCCACCGATGACGACCACGTTCTTGCCCGTCTCGGCCTTATGGGTGAGGTAGTCGCAGGCAAGCGTGGCGGTCTCGATACCCGGAATCGGAGGCATCGCGGGTGTCGAGCCGGCAGCCAGGATGATCTTGTCCACCTTGACCTTGGCCAGTGCCTCGGGTGTGGCCTCCTTGTTGAGCCTGACCCTAACGCCCAGCTTCGCGCACTCGGTCTCCATGGACTGGATGAGCTTGATGACATCGGCCTTGAACTCGGGACCACCGGCAGCCCACAGCGTACCGCCGAGCTTGTCGGACTTCTCCCACAACTTGACGCGGAAGCCGCGCCTGCGAGCCGTGATGGCAGCCTCCATGCCGCCGGGGCCGCCACCGATCACGAGCACCGAACGCCTGACCTTGGGATCGGCCTTGGGAAGCGCATAGGCCTTCTCGGCATAGCACAGGGGGTTGACGGCGCAGTAGTAGTGCTTGCCTGAGAAGCCTGCGAGCAGGCACTCGTTGCAGCCAATGCACGGACGGATGTCTTCCTCGCAACCCTTCTGGACCTTCTTGGGCCAGTACGGGTCTGCCAGCAGCTGGTGCGCGAGGCCCACGTAATCAAGGATGCCCTCTTCGATGACCGCCTTCGCCTCTGCCGGATCGTTGTACTTACCGTCGCCCATGAGCGGCACGCTCACGACCTCACGGATTGCCTTCTGCACATCCTTCTTATGTGCCGGCGCAGAATAGATGGTGGTGATGGCCTGGAACCACTCCTCATAGCAACCGGTGTCCACGAGCAGCGCGTCGACGCCAGCGTTCTCAAGGATCTTGGCCATCTCGACGCCCTCGTCGAGCGTGCGGAAGCCCTCGACGCGCTGATGCGGCGTGAACTTCACCAGGATGGGCATGCCAGCCGGAATGTTCTTGCGCATGGCCTCGATGCACTCGAGCGTGAAGCGCATGCGGTTCTCAAGGCTGCCGCCATACTCGTCGGTGCGGTTGTTCCACTGGACCGAGTGGAACTGGTCAAGCAGGTAGCCACCGTAGGCGTGGAGCATGACGCAGTCGGCGCCAGCATTGACGGCCAGGCTCGCGGAATAGCCCACGCGCTCTACCAGGTAGTGGATGTCCTCGACCTCGAAGGGCTTGCAGATCAGATCGGGGAACCAGAACGCGCCGACCGAACCCGCTGAGTACGGCGGGGTAAACGGATCGGTGAACTGCTGACGGCCCAGACCCGGGGAGATCTGTACGCAGACCTTGGCGCCATAGTGATGGCAGCGGTCAATGAGCATGTTGAGGCGCTCGACATGATGGAAGTTGGAGAGCTCGGTGCAGGGACGCGGCTCGTACTTGGTCGAGACCACGTTGGCACCCGTGATGATGAGCCCGGCGCCGCCCTTTGCGCGCTCCTCGAAGTAGTCGATGCCCTCGTTGCAATAGGAGCCATCCGCCTCGCCGGTGGTTCCCATCGGTGCCATGAAGATGCGGTTCTTGAGCTTCATGGTGCCCAGCTGAGTGCGATCGAAAAGTGACCTGTCCATAATGGTTCTCCTCTCGCCAAATGCCTAATAAACCCCCTTAGGAGAATTCTCACACGTGGGGCATTGAGCAAAAAATCGTCGTTTGCTGTAGTTCGGCAGAAGGGAGAAACAAGAAAGCGGATGCTTCAATAGGTTGCACTTTTTATATCTCAGCTCAATGGGGCAACAGAAAAGTGACTCACTTCACCTCTACGCACTTCGCCCTTGGACAGTGGTCACGAATGAAGCCGTAGACAAAGTCGTAGTCGCGCTTGGTGACGTACACCTGGTTGTAGAGGAAGGGCTCGCTCACCTTGATGCACTGATGCTCACGGATTCCCTTGACCCGAAAGACTCGAGAGAACCTTGATGCGGCCTTGTCGCTGCTTCCGGCAATGCTTGCCGCAGTCAGCCCATATCTTCCAATCATGGCGGTAATGAGAGCCGTTGCCTTTGCAACATCCTTGAGTACCTTGGCTTCCTTAGGCGCAGCCTGGAAGATCAGTCCGGTCTCGTCCATCAGATAGTCAGCCGAGTACGACCACCCGAGGAACATAGCGTACCCGTAGTACGCAATGGCTGTGATGATGGTCACGGCAAAGAGAACCAAGGCGTAGATTTTGACCAGCATCCAGACGTCGCCCGAATAGATCAATTTGCCTCTGAGCACATCCAACAGAACGAAGGATGCGAGAACCAAAGCAATAAACCCCATGATGCCGGCCATGATCTTAACGATAAGCAGAAGTATGGTCGGGTTCTCGTGAAGGTCAATGGTCCCTCTCCAGCAGTACCGACCCTCGTCATCGACGAAGATGGAACTAGCCTCGGGAAGCGCCCTGACGCCTCCGGGGGCTGCTGTGTTTTCCTGCTTGTCATACGCACGATCGTCCATGGTACTCCCTCATGTCGATGCCATTTACTATTCGAGCTACAGCTTGAACACGACCTGGATGCTCGAGTCGACAAGCCCGGCGAACGTCTTGCCATCGTCAGCGGAGCCGGCAACCGTCCCGTAGTGTTCAGGAATGGCAACCGATGGCTTCAAGGCGTTGACGAAGACCGCCGCCTCACGAGCATTCATGGTGTACGTACCGCCCGCTGGTATAAGTGCCACGTCGCAGTTGATCTCACGGTTCTCGGGCAGGTCATCGGTATCGCCCGCAATGTAGACGCGCATTCCATCGACACCCACCACATATCCGAGCCAGGCGTTGTCCTTGGGATGGAAGCGTTTGTTAACGTTGTACGCAGGAACGGCCTCAACTTCGACCCCCGGCAACGGTGTCGCATGCTCGTGCGGAGCAAGAAACGCCGCGTCTTCGCTCGTGAACCCAGCGCTGGTGAAAGCACCCATGGCCGTCGCGGGAAGCACGAAGGCAGTGCGGGGTTTTCTGACGCGGGCGATGTCTTCAGGTGAGAAATGATCGAAGTGGGTGTGCGTGACAAGAATCAAATCCGCATCGTGCGGCTCCGTCTCAAACCCATACGGGTCGACGTAGATAACCGTCCCCTGCTTGGCCTCCAGACGAATGGAGCTGTGCGTGTTGATTGTGATGAAGCTTGTGTCCATGCGCTGCCTCCTCCGTAGTGCCCCCATATGAGTGTAACAGTAGTTTTCCAAGGAGCGGACGCTCAAGCAAATTGAGTGTATGGTAATGACCGCATGCCATCGAAGCGTCTCAAAGAAAAAGGGCTGTCGATGATCTTCCTCCTACTTGCTACGATTGCGAGCGCGGGCAACGCGCTCACCATGAAGTTCGCGGGGTCCAAGAGCGACAACGCTTGGGCGCTCTTGCTCTTCAACGCAGAAGGCCGCCCAGCCGATATCGACTGGGCGGCCGAACTGGGAGACTTCGCATAAACGACGATCGAAGTCCTACATCCCTATGACGCGCTTCTCGAGCAGATGCTCGTTTTCATCCACAGGCTAAGCCTCAAGCCAAGCGTCTGCCTCTTCCTTGGAAGCGGGACGGATGTCAGCACCGTTCTTGTAGGGGCTCTCCTCGCCACCGAGGCCCCAGAAGAAGAACAGGCCACCCTTGGTCTTGTAGAGGGTCTCCTCGTAACCAGCAGGGTCGCCATAAGCGCCGTAGGAACGGGTGCCCAGGGCCTCCGCCTTCTCGGTGTCATAGACGTGCCTCTTGCCTTCAAACATCTTGGTCTTGCGCATGGTTCCTCCTTATATGCATCAAAAGCCACTTTTACATGCAGGTCTTTTGCATGACGACATCGCAAGTCGCCCTGCTTTCGTACCCATTAAGTGGCGCAAGTGCAGGTAAAACAGCACCACGCACACAGGTTGCACATAAACCTGCACGTATCAGACGCAACTATGATCAGTCATACCTCTCGTCAAAGACGCGCTTGGTCTTCTTCTCGCTACGCGGCAGCACGCCCAGCTCGACAATCTTGACCAGCGGCGTGAAGCCAATCTTGTGCTTGACACGGCGGGCAACGCGACCACGCAGGTCCTCCCAGTCCACCGAGCCATTGGTCTCCACGTAGATACGCATGGTGTCGCGGCCATCCAGATGGGACAGTCGGATCTGGTACTCGCTCGAGACCTCCGGGAAGGTTGCGAGAATCTCCTCGATCTGAGCCGGGAAGACGTTGACGCCGTGAATCTTCATCATGTCGTCGGAGCGGCCCGTAATGGTATCGATGCGTGGATGCTCGTTGTGGCCACAGGCGCACTCGCCGGGGACAATGCGTGACAGGTCGTGTGTGCGGAAGCGGATGAGCGGCGCGCCTTCCTTGACCAACGTGGTGAGAACAATCTCACCCCACTCGCCATCAGGAAGCACCTCTCCCGTCTCGGGGTTAATGATCTCGAGGAAGACGTAGTCGCTCCACACGTGCATCTCGTGACCGTGCTGGCAGCTGATGCCAATACCAGGACCATACACCTCGGTGAGACCATAGATGTCGTAGTACTCCACGCCCAGGGCGTCGATGATGCGCTGGCGAATCTTCTCACCCGAGCGCTCGGATCCCGTGATGAGCTTCTTGAGCTTGATCTGGTCCTTGATGCCGCGCCGCTCAATCTCTTCCGCCAACAGGAGCGCGTAGGAAGCGGTGGCGGTAAGCACCGTGGACTGCATGTCAATCATGAACTGCAGCTGCTTCTCGGTGTTGCCCGGACCCATGGGAATGGCCATGGCACCCAGACGCTCGCAACCAGCCTGGAAGCCGATACCCGCAGTCCACAGGCCATAACCTGGGGTAATCTGCACGCGATCCTCGGAGGTCACGCCCGCATATTCATAGCAACGTGCAAACTGGATGGCCCAGTCATCAACGTCCTTCTGGGTGTAGGGAATGATGACGGGCGTGCCGGTGGTGCCTGACGAGCTGTGAATGCGGACAATCTCGTTCTCGGGAACGGCAGAGAGCCCCAGCGGATACGCATCCCGCAAATCCTGCTTCTCGGAGAAGGGCAGGGCCAGGAAGTCCTCGACGGAGTTGACGCCGGTGATGCCAGCCTCCTTGAGGCGACGTCCATAGAAGTTGTCCGACTTGATGAGCCGCTGAATCTGTGTGTTGACCTGTTCAAGCTGCTTATCGCTAATCTGCATGTCGTTCCTTTCCGTTGATGATTGATCCCACATGCGGCCTGTCTCTCATGGGGAGGCCCTCATGGAAATCAGGGTTACCTACACTGCATATGCCAAGGCACGAGCGTTGAGTTCCTGGAACCGCTCCGGAACCAACCGATGAATCGCCTGGGCAATATCGTTTGTCGAAAGACCCAAAGAACCACTTCGCGCTGCAGCGCCAAGAAGCACCACGTTGAGGCATTTGGACGAGCCAAGCTCACGCGCGGCTGCTGCCGCGTCGACAACGACCAGGTTAGCCACCGTATCCCGCAGGTAGCTCATGACGGCCTCAACGTCGTAAGCAGGACCACCCACCAACGCGCTTGCCGGGATGATGGGGGTATTGCTCACCACAACGGTACCGCCAGGCTTCAGATACGCCAACTGACGGACTGCTTCTGCGGGCTCAAACGCGAGAATGAGGTCAGCACGACCGTGTCCGATGAGCGGAGACGCCGCTCCGTCACCAATACGCACGTGGCTGAACACGCTGCCACCACGCTGGGCCATGCCGATCGTCTCAGCCGTCTTAACGGGCATGCCGCAAGCCATGGCAGCGTTCGCTATGAGCTTTGAGGCAAGGATGGTTCCCTGGCCGCCTACGCCACACAGGATGATATTGGTGCAACTCACAGCCGTTCACCTCCACTGATAGCGCCCACGGGGCACACCTGCTCGCACAG
>JAUNJR010000228.1 GCA_030533135.1 Coriobacteriales bacterium | reverse complement strand
ACGATACCCCAAGATGGTGCAATTTTAGCAGATGCTACATTTCTGAGGCGCCACCAAAGACCATGGTCACCGGTGTGTTCTGATAAACAGCAGCAATGGCCTCAGCAAACTCGTCAGCGACCGAGATGGACTTGATCTTGGAGCCCTTCTTGTCGGCCACGGCGCACGGAATAGCGTCGGTCACCACGCACTCGACGATGGGGGCATTCTCGAGGCGCTCGATGGCCGCGCCAGAGAAGATGCCGTGCGTCGAGCTGACGTAGATGTCGCCCGCGCCCATTTCCTTGAGCTTGTTGATGGAGCCCACGAGCGTGCCGGCCGTGTCGATCATGTCGTCGTTGATGAGGCAGGTCTTGCCAACGATGTCACCGATGACGCCCATGACCTCGGCAGCGTTGTGCTTAGGACGGCTCTTGTGAGCGATGGCGACCTCGCATCCCAGGTAGTCGGCCAGCTTCTTGGCAACCTTGGCACGGCCCATGTCGGGGGAAACGACCACAGTGTTATCCCAGTCAAAGTCCTTGGCAGCAAAGTACTCGCCAAAGTTGTAGAGCGCAGTAAGGTGAGACACCGGAATGTCAAAGAAGCCCTGGATCTGGTTGGAGTGCAGGTCAAGCGTGATGATGCGGTCCACGCCAGCCGCCTCAAGCAGGTTGGCAACCAGACGCGCCGTAATAGGCTCACGCGACGCTGCCTTGCGGTCCTGACGAGCGTACGCATAGTGCGTGATAACTGCGGTCACGCTTGCCGCACTGGCGCGCTTGGCTGCATCGGTAATGATCAGGAGCTCCATGAGGAGGTCGTTGATATTCTCGCCAGCGATGCATTGAATGATGAAGACCTCGTCACCGCGCACGGACTCGTTGAAGCGAGCGTAGGTCTCGCCGTTGGCAAACTTCTCAAGCTTCAGACCAGAGAGCTTCAGATTAAGCTTGTCGGCGATATGCTTTGCCAGCACCGGATTGCCCGTACCAGAGTAAACCTTGATACCCTTGACGACGTCCAGTGGTTTGCTCAGGTCGTAAATGATTTCGTCAGCCATCTACCTGTCCTTCCTTCTTTGCAGTGCCTCGCGCCTCATCTTTGCGTAACCTTCAACAATCCGCTGCTCACTGCGCTCAAGAGAGAGCGCATCGGCAGGAACGTCCGTCGTGATGCACGAGCTGGCGCCTACGAGTGCGCCGTCACCGATGCTGACTGGTGCCACCATCATGGTGTCTGAACCGATAAAGACGCCGTCGCCAATCGTGGTGCGATGCTTGTTGACGCCGTCGTAATTGCACGTAATGGAACCAGCGCCGATATTGACGCCAGAACCCATCGTGGTATCGCCGATGTAGGAGAGGTGCGGAACCTTGGAGCCCTCGCCAATGGTGGAGTTCTTAATCTCCACGTGCGTTCCCACGTGTGCGCGATCACACAGGTGAGTGCCCGGACGCAGGTAGGCACGCGGGCCCACAGTAACGTCCTCATCAATGACGGTCTGGTATCCCACGGTCTCCTCCACGCTGGACCCGTCACCAACCGTGACGTCAGTCAAGCGCGTGTTGGGACCGATCACGCAATCGTTGCCAACGGAGGTCTTTCCCCACAGCATGGTCATGGGCAAAAGCTCTGTGTCCTGGCCAACGGTGACTTCCGGGCCTACCCACACCATGCTGGGATCGAGCATGGTCACGCCCGCAGCCATGAGGCTCTCGTTGATGCGGCGCTGCATGATCTTGGTGACCTGCGCAAGCTGCACGCGCGAATTCACACCCAAGAGCTCTGAGTCGTCCTCAGCCAGCAACGCGGAGACCGGCTCGCCGATCTGGCGATAGATGCCCACCATGTCGGTGAGGTAGTACTCGCCCTGAACGTTGTTGTTGTCTATCTTGTCGATGTTCTCGGACAGGCGCCTGCCGCAGAAGCAGTAGATGCCCGAGTT
>JAUNJR010000115.1 GCA_030533135.1 Coriobacteriales bacterium | reverse complement strand
AGCCTGCAGCGGGCATGAACCCGTCCGAGACCGCCGAGCTCATGGAGAACATCCGCAAGATTCGCGACCAGTTCCAGATCGCCATCATGCTCATCGAGCATGACATGGACCTGGTCATGGGTATCTGTGAGGGTATCGCGGTCCTGAACTTTGGCAAGATCATTGCCAAGGGTACACCTGAACAGATTCAGTCCAATCCGCAGGTCATTGAGGCCTACCTGGGCAAGCAGGACTAGGAGGTCACCATGGCAATGCTGAAGGTCACCGACCTGAATGTGTATTACGGATCCATTCACGCGGTCAAGGGCGTCTCGTTCGAGGTTAATGAAGGCGAGATCGTAACGCTGATTGGTGCGAATGGCGCTGGAAAGTCCACAACGCTCAACACGGTGTCAGGCATTCTGCACCCACGAACCGGCTCCATCGAGTTTGAGGGGGAGAGCCTCGTGGGCGTCCCCGCACACAAGATGGTGAGCAAGGGCATCGCGCTTTGCCCGGAGGGGCGCCGCGTCTTTGGCAACCTGACCGTGCGCGAGAATCTTGAGATGGGTGCCTTTACGCGTCCTGATGACGAGGCAAAGGAGACGCGTCGCGAAGTTTACGAGCGCTTCCCGCGTCTGAAGGAGCGTCGCAATCAGCTGGCAGCAACACTTTCGGGCGGCGAGCAGCAGATGTTGGCAATGGGCCGAGCGCTCATGAGCAAGCCCAAGCTCATCATGCTTGACGAGCCATCCATGGGCTTGGCGCCGATTCTGGTGCAAGAGATTTTTGACATCATCAAGAAGCTGAACGAGGACGGTACGACCGTGCTCCTCGTCGAGCAGAACGCGAGCAAGGCGCTCTCTATTGCAGACCGTGGCTACGTGCTTGAGGTTGGCCGCGTCTCGAAGCAAGGCGCTGGTATTGACCTTCTGCATGACGACGACGTGCGCAAGGCCTACCTCGGTGGTTAATGCTATGGGGCAAGGGCTAGGAGCCCTTGCCCTGCCCAAGGATTGGAATGACTCATGAACGTGTGCTGCCTTGACATGGAAGGTGTTGTGGTTCCCGAGATTTGGATCGCCTTTTCTGAGGCCAGTGGCATCCCAGAGCTTCGTCGCACCACGCGCGATGAGCCTGATTACGACAAGCTGATGCATTGGCGTCTGGGCATCCTTGAGGAGCATGGCCTTGGCTTGGCGGAGATTCAGGACGTCATCTCGACAATCGAACCGCTTCCCGGTGCACGTGAGTTTCTGGACGAGCTTCGCACGCTTTCACAGGTCATTATCATCTCGGACACCTTTGAGCAGTTTGCCAAGCCGCTGATGGCAAAGCTGGGGTGGCCCACGCTCTTCTGCAACACGCTTGAGGTGGATGAGCATGCAAAGATTACGGGCTACCGCATGCGGTGCGAGCAGTCCAAGCTGACTACCGTTCGTGCGTTGCAGTCTATTGGCTATGACACCATTGCGACGGGTGATTCCTACAACGACCTGGCCATGATTCGTGCCAGCAAGGCAGGCTTCCTCTTCCGCAGTACCGACCAGATCAAGGCTGACAACCCCGATATCCCGGCGTACGAGGAGTTTGACGAGCTTCTCGCTGCTTTCAAGGCTGCACTGTAGGACGTACGCTAGCGCGGCCGACGAAGTCTTGCCCCACAGTCATGTGAGAGGGGCTGCCTTCTCTTACGCTAGAACCTCAAGTCGAGCAGACACCCCGCGTTCGCTGGCGCGCATCGTACGTATCCAAAGTTCGGGCATGGCGGTCACCGCGGCTTTGGTGACCCGTTCTGCAGCTGCGTCCCCGTCGCAGATTGCAAGCATGGTGGCACCAGACCCAGATATAAGATACGTGATGGCCCCAGCCTCAAGACACGCTTCCTGCAACCGCTCATAGTCGGGAATGAGCGGCGCGCGATACGGCTCGTGAATGCGATCGTGACAGCACGCACGGATTTCCGAAGCCCTGCCCGACGCCAACGCGCTGACCATGGCAAGGCAACGACCCACCTGCCATGAGACTGTGCTCATGGGAACCATGGAGGGCAAGGCCATGCGCGCATCAGAGGTGAGCACGCGATACGGTGGGGCAAGGCAAACAAACCGCAGGTGAGGGGCCACAGGCCAGCGCGTCGTGACCGTCTTGTCCTCATCCACGTATGAACTTACCAACCCACCCATGACGGCGGGTGCCACGTTGTCGGGATGCCCCTCGATGCGGGTGGCAAGGTTCAACGTGAACGGACGGTCAAGCGCTCGTCCTGCCAGCAGCTGTGCCGCAACGATGCCTGCAACCACGCACGCAGAGCTTGACCCAAGGCCGCCAGAACCAGGAATGGACGAGTCCTCGTGGATGTGCAGCGCCTCTGCAGCAACTCCCAGCTCGCGGCACGCAGCAACGTATGAGCGCCATACCAGGTTGTCCTCAGGCGTACCGTCCCCGTCGTACCCCGTTACCACAAGCGTATTAGCAGGCTCAAACGTAAAGGTGACGTCAAGTGTGAGCGCAAGTCCCAAGACGTCAAAGCCAACACCAAGATTTGCCGACGTAGCCGGCACTCGGACAATGACGCGACGCCTCTCTCCTAATGTGGGGCCAGGGTTCACGCAAAGACCCTTTCACAAGCGGCTTCGACAAAGTCGGACATCTCCGCCTGGTCACAAACCGTGTCATGCAGTACCGCGGCGGTCCTGAGAGAGGACAGCTGTGCCGGAGCGGGAACACCCGTCAGCTTCTCGAGTTCGTCCATACAGGCAAATCCGTCCAGGCCCTCGACGCTCTTTCCTAGAGCAGCCAGAACGTCGGCGGAGAACTTGTACGGGTTGGCCGTGGAGAGGCACACACGCTGACGCCCCTCAAAAGGAACGCGGTCGAGCACGCACTTACCCACAGCCGTGTGCGGATCGATGAGGACACCCTGCTCGTCCCACGTGCTTCGGATGGTCGCACGGGTTTCGTCATCGGTCGCAAAGCCGCACGAGAAGGTCTCGCGCATGCGGTCCATGACGTCGTTAGGAAGGGTGTAGACGCCGGCGCCTGACAGATTGGCCATCCAGCTGGCCACGCGCTCGCAATCGCCGTCTGACAGGTAGTACAGGAGGCGCTCGAGGTTGGACGACACAAGAATGTCCATGGAGGGCGAGATGGTCTTCACAAACTCGCGACGGCGATCGTAGACACCGGTCTGGATGAAGTCCGTGAGTACCTTATTCGTGTTAGAAGCAACAATGAGCTGCCCCACGGGCAGGCCCAGCTGCTTTGCATAATAACCGGCTAGGACGTCGCCGAAGTTGCCGGTCGGCACGCAGTAATCGATGGCGTCACCACACGAGATGACACCGCGTTGCACCATCTGTGCATACGCGTCGAAGTAATAGGTCACCTGAGGCACCAGGCGACCGACGTTGATGGAGTTGGCCGAGCTCAGGACCACGCCCTTCTCAGCAAGGCGAGCGGCGACCTCTCGGTCAGCAAAGATGCGCTTGACCTGCGTCTGTGCGTCGTCGAACGTGCCGCGGATGCCTGCAACAGCCACGTTGGCGCCACGCTGGGTAACCATCTGCAGCCGCTGGATGTCAGACACCTTGCCTGCGGGATAAAACACGGTAACGCCCGTACCAGCAACGTCGGCAAAACCGTCAAGGGCTGCCTTGCCCGTATCACCCGAGGTTGCGGTCACGATCATGACGCCACCACCAGCTGCCTCACCCGCACGTGCCACAGACATGAGACGCGGAAGCATCTGCAGGGCCACGTCCTTGAAGGCACAGGTGGGACCATGCCACAGCTCGAGCAACCAGTCGGAGCCAACGGCCGTGAGCGGGGTCACGTCCGGCGTGTCAAAGTTTTCCGCATAGGCCCCGGCGACGCAGGACGCAACCTCGTCTGCGGTGTAGTCGGGCAAGAGGGTGCTCAAAACGTTACGTGCTATGGTGTGATAGCCCGACGAGACAACCTCGGAAAGCTCAAGCGTCGCTTGCCCAAGCTGGTCAGACACATACAATCCACCATCAGGGGCGATACCAGTGAGTATTGCTTGCTTGCTTGTTACGGCTTCGTTCGCAGACCGCGTGCTGTGATAGAACGTTTTCACTATGGCGCTCCTTGCGTGCTCGCACGGATGAGGTAATTGCAAGTATCATAACCTCACCTGTGTTGCGAGATTCGCTTGCGACACAGTATCGAAAGATTGGAATTACATGAATATCGCGCTTCTGGGGCACGGCGTCGTTGGACGCGGCGTCGACGAGATAATTGCGTCGCGAGTGAACGACGTCCATGTTACGCGTATCCTTGAGCTGCCGGACCGCCTGAGCGATCCGCGTATGACGGCTTCCTTTGATGACATTTTGAACGATGAGTCCATTGAGCTCGTGATTGAGTGCATGGGCGGCCTTGAGCCGGCCCACACCTTCATCATGGCTGCTCTGGGCGCTGGCAAGGCGGTCGTCACCTCAAACAAAGCCGTGGTGGCTGCATACTTCCAAGAGTTCGCTGCTCAGGCACAGAAGACCGGTGCGGCGCTGCTTATCGAAGCCTCGTGTGGTGGTGGCATTCCTTGGATTGCCAGCATCGAGAAGGTCCGTCGCATCGATAGCGTCTCGGCTTTCTCAGGCATCATGAACGGCACCACCAACTATCTGGTGGACACCATGCGCAAAACGGGCAAGGACTTCGACGTCGTGCTCGCCGAGGCGCAGGCGCTTGGCTACGCAGAACGTGACCCGTCTGACGACATCGATGGCGTCGACGTCAAGAACAAGACCATCATTGCGGCAAGTGTGGCCTTCAATGTGGCGTGCCGCTATGACATCCCGGTTGCGGGTATTCGTAACCTCACCAAGGCAGACATGCAGATGTTTGCTTCAAAGGGCCGCGTGGTTAAGCTTATTGGCCATGGCGTGCAGCGCGACGGCCACTATGCAGCCGCGGTCGAGCCGGTGGCGCTTCCCCAGAGCTCGCTTGAGGCACACGTGCCCGCCAATTTCAACATGGTTACCCTAGAGGGTTCGACGGTTGGCATCCTGAAGTTCTATGGGCAGGGAGCGGGCAGCCTTCCCACGGGCAACGCCATGGTCCAGGACGTCCTGGACTTCAAGGCAGGTCGCCGTCCGGTGTACGACTTCTCGGCAAATCTGGTCTATGACCCCATGCTGCTGGTAAGTAACTATGTTTTCAGAACTGCCATCGCTCCGGAGGGTTCCGAGCGGTATGCTGAAGGTTCTTGGCTCGTGCGCTCCGTGACGGCGTCGCACGCGCGTGAGATCTATGCCTATGCGTTGGAGAGCGACCCGACGTCCTTCTACGCACGACTTCCTTGGGAGGATTAGTACATGATCAAGGTCGCAAAGTTTGGTGGCTCGAGCGTCGCAGATGCCGAGCAGTTCAAAAAGGTCAAGAGCATTGTCCGTGCCGACCCCGATCGCCGCTTTGTGGTGGTCTCTGCCGCTGGCAAGCGCTTCTCGGGGGATAACAAGCTCACGGACCTTCTGCTGCTTGTCAATGCGCACATTGCCTATCACGTGGACTGCACGCAGCTGCTCAAGGACATCGAGAGCCGCTTCGTCCAGATTGCTCAGGAGCTGCGCCTGAGCTATCCCATCGCCGAGAAGTTCGAGGAGTTTGCCTCCGTTATCGAGAGCCTGTCGCCCGAGTACATCGTGAGCCGTGGCGAGTGGTTTACCGCCCGTCTGATGGCCGAGTATCTGGGCATGCCCTTCCTTGACGCGGCTGACGTCATTTCGTTCAGGCATGACGGCAATGTCGATATGGAACGTACGGCCATGCTGGTGAAGGACGCCGTCCAGCGTCTGGGCAGGTTCGTGCTTCCGGGCTTCTATGGCGCCACCATCGACGGCACCATCAAGCTGTTCCAGCGCGGCGGCGGCGACATCACTGGTGCGGTGCTCGCTCGTTGCATCGATGCCCACATCTATGAGAACTGGACTGACGTCTCTGGCTTCCTGGCTGCAGACCCGCGTATTGTCGATAATCCGCGCACCATTCACCGCATCACCTTCGACGAGATGCGCGAGCTTTCCTACATGGGCGC
>JAUNJR010000114.1 GCA_030533135.1 Coriobacteriales bacterium | reverse complement strand
TGCTCAACGGTGTCGTTGACTTCTACAGCTTCTCGTACTACATGAGCGGTGCCGCAACGACCCACAAGGATGTCGCCGCGGCTTCTGGCAACGTCTTCGGTGGCGTCAAGAACCCCTACCTCAAGGCGAGCGACTGGGGTTGGCAGATTGACCCGCAGGGCCTGCGCTGGTACCTCGAGGAGGTCTACGACCGCTATCAGATTCCGCTGATGATCGTCGAGAACGGCCTCGGCGCTTACGACGAGAAGGCCGAGGACGGAAAGTTCCACGACACGTATCGCATCGACTACATGCGCGACCACATCGTCGAGATGGCCAAGGCCATCTATGACGGCGTGGACCTCATGGGCTACACCATGTGGGGCTGCATCGACCTCGTGTCCGCCTCCACCGGCGAGATGGCCAAGCGTTACGGCTTCATCTACGTCGACAAGGACAACGACGGCAACGGCGACCTGCACCGTGAGAAGAAGGAATCCTTCGATTGGTACAAGAAGGTCTGCGAGACCAACGGCGCAGACATTAGCTGGGAATAGTTTCGAAGCCAAACCGTGATGAGGAGGCGTCGTCGGGAAACCGGCGGCGCCTTTTTGTGGGACAAGGATTCCGAACCCTTGTCCCATCTGTTTGTGTCTTAGGCGAGCGAGCGCACAAACTCCTGGACGGCAGCGCAAACCTGGTCGAGGTGCTTGTGGTAGCCGTGGTCGTCTCCGTCAAGCAGCACAATCTGAGCGTTCTCGTACTTCTCCGCGGCATCGATAGAGTCCTGCACGGGCACGCCCTCGTCAGCTGTTCCATGCACAAGCAGCACTGGACCACGGTAGCTGGCGATGGCCTCATCCACGTTGATGTGCTGCGCGATGCGGAAGTAGTCCCCGCAGAAGCTGGGGACGGGTGTTCCGCCTTCGGCAAGCTTGGGGTCGCCCATCCAGATGCGGTCGGGCACGTGTACGGGGTCGAAGGGGATGCCAAAGATGCTGCCCTTGCGCGCGCTGTCGATGATGATTATGGCCGGTGACATGGGGATGATTGCCTTGAGGTCATCGGGTCGAAGTGCCGCTACCAGCATGGTGAGCAGTCCTCCCTGGCTGTGCCCGCAGAGGTAGAGATCGGTTGCCCAATCGAGACCTTTGGCGTAGTCGATGACGTCAAGCATGTTGTCTACCCACTTGAGCAGCGTATGCTTGGCAAACGTTCCGCCGCTCTTGCCGTGGCCGTACATCTCCACGCGCAGGGTCGCCACGCCCACCTCGCGCAGCGCCTTGGCCACTGCCATGATATGGTTCTCCTCCATGTGGCCGGTGAGGCCGTGCTGCACGATGCAGAGCGGGCAGCGCTCAGGTGCGCCCGCGGGCATCTCGAGCTTCGCGTGAATCTTGATGCCGTCGCTATCGATGAAGAACTCCTGCATGGTGACTCCAATCCCGTATCTGCCTCGTTTGGGACAAGGATACCAACACTTCTTACTGGTTTGGGTCACGCCTAACGCTCGTAATACAGAACTCTAGCCAAATTGCTTGGCCGCCATGCAATCCGTGGCTGGAAGCTTTTGTCGAGGTGCATTATCAGCACTGGTTTCGAGGCTCACGATTCACGGCTCCTGCTGAACGAAAAACACGATCTGCTACCGCCTTCAACCGACTGTCTCTATTTTGATCGTCCGTTCGACGCAAACACTTGGTCATCCGTATGGCGAGGACAAATACAAGTAGATACAGGCGTGCTAGGATGAAACCACGTTAACCGTTATGAAGGGAGCTGGGTATGTCCGACCTGTTTGATCTCACCGGCAAGATTGCGCTCATCACAGGCGCCTCCTCCGGTTTGGGCGTGCAGTTCGCCAAGGCGCTGGCTGGCCAGGGAGCCGACATCGCCATCTGTGCTCGTCGCCTTGATCGTCTCGAGGCCGTCAAGGCCGAGATTGAGCAGCTGGGCGTGCGCTGCTTCGCGACCCGCTGTGACGTCACCGACACTGCCCAGATTGCCGAAATGGTCGCCGCCGTTAAGGCTGAGTACGGCCGCATTGACATCCTCGTCAACAACGCAGGCGTCGGTGACGCCACTCCTGCGGCCGAGATGGACGACGCCACGTGGCGCCGCGTCCTCTCCACCAACCTCGACGCGGTGTTCTACGTGGCGCGCGAGGTGGGCAAGGTCATGCTCGAGCAGGGTTACGGCAAGATCATCAACCTCGGTTCGCTGCACTCCGAGGTCGTCATGCCCGGCACTACCTGGCCTGTCACTGCCTATACCGCAGCCAAGGGCGGCGTGAAGATGCTCACCAAGAGCCTGGCTGTCGAGTGGGCCCAGAAGGGCATCACCGTCAACGCCATCGGCCCGGCTTACTTCAACTCCGAGATGACTGGCGCCATCATGGAGACCGGCGGCTTCGACCCCGTTGCGCAGACGTACTGCCCCATGGGCCGCGCTGGCCGCGAGGGCGAGCTCAACGGCGCGCTCATCTACTTCGCGTCCGATGCCTCGTCCTACACCACGGGTCAGCTCCTGTGCGTTGACGGCGGCTGGACAGCCATCTAACAGGTCTTTATTGAATGAATTCTAGGACGGGGCCGGGCATGCGCTCGGCCCCGTCTTCTTGTGTGGATGGCCTGGTCGCCATCCTCGAGTCTTGCTCGCTACGAGATTAAGGAGCAAGCATCGAAAGAATGGCGACCAGGCCATCCTCGAGGCTTGACGTCTCTATCCGTTCCCCACGGGTATGAGCTCCCGTGCCGCGGACGGCACCAAGGCACACAGCAGCTATCCCTCGGGAGAGGGGTATGTTCGCGTCGGTTGATGAGGGTGTGATGTTGATCTCCCACGACCCGGTGGCAGCGGCGGTTGCAGCGCATGCCTTGTCCACGAGGGTATCAAGGGCCGGATTTGCTATGCTGGCACTTGCAGGCCGCTCTCCCACGACCTCGGTCGTGAAGCGTATGCCCTTGCTCTGGCAAGTGCGCACCGTCTCCTCAAATGTGCGGCGAGCAGATTGTAGGCACTCATCGCTTGTTGAACGCAGCTCGAACAGCATCTCTGCGTGGGCGGCGATGCTGTTGACCGTCGTGCCACCAGAAATGGTTCCCACGTTATAGGTTGTGACGGCGCCGGTAGGTAGCTTCATGCGATCGAGCGCGCAAATCAGGCGCGACAGCTCGACAATGGCGTTTTGGGTGCCGAAAGCCTTGAAGGAGTGTCCCCCTGGCCCATCGCAGCTCACGCACCAGCGCACGGATCCCACTGCCTCGCGCACCACGTTGCCTAAAGTCGTGTCAAAGATGACGTGACTCTTGATACGGTCGCCATAGCGGTCGTACAAGGCGCGTGTCCCGCGAAGATTGCCCAGCCCCTCTTCACACGAGTTTGCGACGACAAGAATTGACCTGTCTCGCGTCAGTTCGGGATGTGCAAGCAGCCAGCGCGTGCCCATGAGTAGGCCCGTGAGGTTGGCCGTGTCGTCTCCGACACCCGGCGCACAGAGATAGCCGTCTTCCTCACGCAAGGGCAGGGGAGTCAGATCATCAAAGACGACGTCGGTATGCGCGGAGAACACCTCGACGCCAGCATCAGGGCTTTCGTTCACCCAGCACAAGACGTTCTTGGCCTCGTCAATCTCGACGCGGGTCGCGCCAGCTTCGCGCAGCCATGCTGAAACGAACGCGGCACGCTGCTCCTCCTTGCTGCTTGGTGCAGGGATTTGAGCGAGTGTTCGCAAGAGCTCGACCTCCTCGTCGAACACGCTGCGTGCGTAGGTGCGCATATCAGTCGTATTGCCCTCGGAGGTCTGTGAGAACCCATGCATCTGTCATCCTTTCGCCATCGATTACCACGCCGTGGCAATAGAGACGGTACAGCCCTTTGTGGCCATGTCCCTAGCGTATGGTAGCATCGTCAAAACACCAAAAGAGCAGGGGAGCGGTCAGATGCAGTGGGATCCCAAGCAGTACCTTCACTTTGCGCGAGAGCGCACACAACCTTCGCGCGATCTTGCGACGCGGATTGAGGTTGACTCTCCACGCAGCGTGCTTGACCTTGGCTGTGGACCAGGCAATTCGACGGAGGTGCTTGCCCAGCGCTTTCCTGGCGCACGGATCGTTGGTGGCGACAACTCCGACCAAATGATTAAGAAGGCACGTGCTGACCATCCTGACCTCGAGTTTGTTTATCTAGACGCCACGGGCGACCTGTCCGCGTGGGCAGGGGCCTTCGATGTGGTGTTCTCCAACGCCTGTCTCCATTGGGTGCCTGATCACCCTACGCTTATCCCACGCCTTATGGAGCTGCTTGCGTCAGGTGGGCAGCTGGCCGTGCAGATGCCGCTGCTGGGAGAGCTCTCAATGTATCGTGACGTCATCTATCCGCTTGTCGCCAGCGAGCGATGGGTCAAGAAGCTCGCGGGCGTGCATGGAGCGCAAATGCTTAACCCAGACGAGTACCCAGCCGTGTTAGCTTCCTGCTCGTCTGACTACGAGATCTGGGAAACGATCTATTGGCATAGGATGCCTTCCCACGATGCTATCGTCGCGTGGTACCAGGGCTCCGGCCTGCGACCGTATCTCCAGCAACTCAACGAGTCCGACCAAAAGGCCTTCTTGAAAGAGGTGCGCGAGCGAGTCCGAACGTGTTTCACTCAGATTGTGAACGGAGAGGTGATCCTTAAGTTCCCGCGGCTCTTCTGGCTCGCGACAAAGGATTAGTTCCCTGAGAGTCCATGAGAAGACCGCCTCCAGTACTTCTCGGATGAGAGCATGCTGGTATGACGGTCTGGTTACCACCTAGCCTGTGATGCGGGCGGGAAGCCAACCCGCCCGTCAGTGACGCAGCCGCTCGTCGGCGTCGACCTCGTCTCTCGTGGGGATGGAAGGCGCAGCGCCCGGACGGGTAACGGCGATGGCCGAGGCAAGCGAGGCGCGCGCGAGGCAGCGGGGGAGGGGGAGACCTTCCTGCAGACCTGCGACGAAATAGCCTATGAAGGTGTCTCCGGCCGCGGTGGTATCCACTGCATCCACTGCGAAGGCCGGCTGCACGATGCGCTCGTCGCCCGAGAAGCAGACGCTGCCCCGTTCGCCCAGCGTCACGACAAGCGAGGCCTGCGGCCAGCGGTTCCGCACGACCGTCCATGCCATGTCGGGGTTCTCCGTGCCTGTGAGCTGGGCGACCTCGACCTCATTCACGATGAGCCAAGCAAGCGACGAGAGGTCCATCGTGGCGAGGTCGTCGCTGTAAGGAGCGGGGTTCAGGATGACCGCAAGCCCTCGCTTGGCGCATCCGGTAAGGATGCTGCCCATTGCGCTGATCTCGTTTTGGAGGAGGACCACATCGTCGTCCTTGGCCGTGTCAAGCAACTCCGTGACACGCGATTCGCTCAGCGCGCGGTTCGACCCACCAAAGATGACGATGCTGTTCTGACCAGTTGCCTCGTCGACCTGGATGACGGCAGAGCCCTGCGGCACGTCGACCGTCTGGACGAGAGACACATCGACGCCGTGCTCCGCGAGCAGGTCGCGTAGGGGCTCACCGGTCCTCCCGACGCAACCCGCATGGCGTACCGACGCCCCGGCCTTCGCAAGCGCAAGGGCCTGGTTGAGGCCTTTGCCACCTGGGTTGGTCTCCATCGCGCTGGCCGTCAGGGTCTCGCCCGGCTTGACCAGATGCGGCACCCGGTAGACATAATCGAGGTTCATCGAGCCGATGCTGAGTACGCCCATGAGGTCTCCCATCAGATGGATGCGGCGCTTTTGGTGACCGCGTGACAGTGCCGGTAATACCCGTTTCAGCGTAGCAGGTTAGCGGCCCTGCAAACTGTTCAGAGCGCATAAACGGCGGTTCGGAAGGAGGGCGGCGTTGTTGCCCCACGCTCAATCGCACAGTCAGACATTTCGAAGAGTGTACGCACAGGCATGCATTCTGTGTGTGGCAAAACACCTTCTGGCTTGCCATAATCTGACGTACGGGCATTCCACGAGAGAAGGAGCATGCATGTCAGAGTTCAAGTTTCCCGAGGGCTTTCTTTGGGGCGGAGCGACGGCGGCCAACCAGTTCGAGGGCGGCTATGACGCGGACGGTAAGGGC
>JAUNJR010000113.1 GCA_030533135.1 Coriobacteriales bacterium | reverse complement strand
CGAAGTCAGGATGCTCGGCATACAGGGCAAGCAGCTTGTCCTGGAAGGCGGACAGTTTGAAGAACCAGGACTCCTCCTGGACGCGCTCCAGGGGACGGCCGCAGTCCGGGCAGAGGTGCTGGCCCTCGGTATGGCGCTCCTCGTCAGCCTTCTGCACCTGGGTCTCGGTGAAGTAGGTCTCATCGGGGACGCAGTACCAACCGTCGTAGCTGCCCTTATAGATATAGCCAGCCTCCTTCATGCGATCCCAGAGGTGCTGCACGGCCTTGATCTGACGCTCCTCCGTGGTGCGGATGAAGTCGTCGTTGGAGATCTCAAGCGTGTGCCAAATCTCGTGGAAGGCAGGCGCGAGGGAGTCACACCACTCCTGCGGAGTCATGTTGTGCTCCTCGGCGGCACGCTGGACCTTCTCGCCGTGCTCGTCGAGGCCAGTGAGGAACTTGACGTCGAAGCCCATGGCGCGCTTGTAGCGGGCCATGACATCGCACAGGATGGTGCAGTATGCGGTGCCCAGGTGCGGGGCGGCGTTCACGTAATAGATGGGGGTGGTGATGTAGAAGCTGGGCTTGTCAGCCATGTGACTCCTCCTAATGACGAAGGTTGTTGCAACTTTTCTAGTATACGTCAATGCGCTCAAAGATTGAGACGCGGTCACATTCTTTAAGGCATCAGCTTGATCAGCTGAGCGCGACCACCCGATCATAGACCTGCGCGCGCGGTACGCCATATTCCTTCGCGAGCCGCTTGGCCAGGCGGGAAGCGCTCTCCCCCGCAGCAAGCCCCTCGGCAATAGCATCCTCAAGCGACAGCTGTGGACCTGCTGCGCCAGCAAGGCCCTGCTCGCCCTCCACCGGGCCCTCCAGCACGATGACGCACTCGCCCTTGACCTCCGCACGAGCCGCAATCTCCTCGACAAGCTGGGGAGACGGCCCGCGCACGACCTCCTCGTGCAGCTTGGTCAGCTCACGCACCAGCGCGACACGCCGCAGCGGAAAAACCTCGGCAATGACAGACAGCGTCTGCACCACGCGGTGCGGAGACTCGTAGAAGACCAGTGCGCCGGGAATGGGCGCCAGCTCGCGCAACCGCGTAGCGATGGCACCACGCTTGCGCGGGAGGAACCCCTCAAAGAAGAAGTGCTCCATAGGCAGGCCCGAAGCCACCAACGCGCAGGTCACTGCAGAGGGCCCGGGAATGACCTCGACCCTCTGCCCTGCGTCAAGCGCCGCGTCAACAAGCCGCTGCCCGGGATCAGAGACACCCGGCATGCCAGCGTCAGACACAAACGCCACGCGCTCGCCCGCCGCAAGCCGGTCCAGCACCTGGGGGATTCGATCCGCCAAGACATTCTCGTCAGCACGTTGCAGAGGTACGCGAATGCCAAAGTGCGCCAGCAGCTTTGAGGTAACACGCGTGTCCTCGCACAGCAGCACGTCAGACTCAGCAAGCACCTGCTGCACGCGCGGCGAAACGTCCGACAGGTTACCGATGGGGGTTCCCACCATGGAGAGCGTACCTTGGGTCATGAACACATCCGCCCTAGTCAAGCATGCGGCGTTCAAAGGTGGCAAGCGAGACGCGCGCATCCCAACCCGAAAGCCGACCGCTGGTCTTCCAGGTCTCGAAGAACCAGGCGGAGCAGCCCTTGAAGGCAGCAATCTGCTCAGAGATGAACACGCGCTCCAGCGCAATGCGCCCCTCGGGCGTCATCAACGAGTCAGCGTACGGCAGCGCGCCAGACCACGAGCCGACCATGGCGGGCAAGCCGCTCTTACGCGCCTGGAGCAGACGCTTGCGCGCATCGTCCGCGAGGCGCCTGACGGCAGCGGGGCCCGGCACCGACCGCTTGGACATGTCAGAGCGCGTAAAGCTGCAGTCCAGCCACACGTTCTGGTAACGGCTCTGGGCCATGAAGTGGCGCCACCCGCCCGGAATGCCCGCGTCGGGAAGGATGACCACCGCGTCATCCCCCGCATTGCGGCGGATCGCCTGGTACGCGTCACGATAGTAGTTGCGCAGCGTGTGCTGCTGCACCCCTTCCGTCACCTGAAGCCACTGATGGCGCTGAACGGCTGGAGACGAGAGCACCTCGAGGCCATAGAAACCGTCGCGCATGCCATAGCGCCGCGAGAGCCTGGAGACCACCTCCACCAGCGCATCTTTGTACTCGCGGAAGTCAAGGCTTCCGTCGATGGCAACATGCGACGCCTTCTCGGTCCCCGGGGAGGCGTCCAGCATGAGCACGAGCTTCAGACCAACCTCTTCCGCCCAATCAAATGCCAGGTCAACGTAGTCGATGCAGCCCGCGTACGGACCGCATTCTGGCCCCTTTGAGCCATAGGCATACCACGGCACAGCAAGACGCACGGCATTGAAGCCACGAGAGGCGATGCGCGTGAAGTCCGCCGCCTCGATAAACTCCTTGCGGTGCTTTTTTACCAGCGCACGATAGCGGTTACGGCCGAGCGCAGTAATCAACGACGCCTCGTCAAGCGCACCGGAATCAGCAAAAAGCTCAGGGGTGACCCACGGCTCAAGCGTCAACCACCCAGTCAGGTTGACGCCATGCAATGCGCGCTCGGCCATGTGCACCCCCTTCTTTTAACAGCTCTTTATTTGAGTATAGACCCTTAGCGGACAACAAATGCGAGTGATAGGCAATATGTGCGAAGATGACGATTACGCGGCCATTCATGCGCCCATTGTCCAGCAAGCGGCTTCCTCCTACTCAACGAGCAGCGCGTAGCACTCGTAGGGGCGCAGCATGCCAGCAGAACCTGGCTCGGCGTAGTTCTCTGCGAGCCGCTTGGCGTCTTCGTAACCCGCCGGCACCGCAAACGCCACGTCGTGATCGCAGAAGTTGCACGCCACCAGCATGCGCTGCGCGCCAAGCTCGCGCTCATACACAAAGAGCTCCTCGCTCTCGGGCAGAAGCAGCTTAAACGTGCCGTGCACCACGAGGTCGCTCTCGTGCCGAAGAGCAATAAGCCGCTGGTAGTGGGCAAAGACCGACGTCGGATCATCCACCTGTGCAGCCGCGTTGATCTCTGCCGTATTGGGATTGACCGGCAGCCACGGATGACCCGTGGTGAAGCCGCCCAACGGCGTGGCATCCCACTGCATGGGCGTACGCGCATTGTCACGGCAAATCTCGCGCATTGCCGCCATGGCCTCCTCGTGGCTGCAGCCGCAGTCCTGGGTGAGCATGCGGTACGCATCGTGCGCCTCGAGGTCATCGATCAGGCTCATGTCCTCAAAGGGATAGTTGGTCATGCCGAGCTCTTCGCCCTGGTAGACATAGGGAGTTCCCTTCATCAGGTGCAGACACGTGGCCAGCATCTTTGCGGACAGCTCGCGCCACTCGGAAGCGTCGTTGGCCCAGCGGCTGACGGCACGCGGCTGATCGTGGTTGTCCCAGAAGAGGCTGTTCCATGCCGTACCCTCAAGTCCCGTCTCCCAATGCTCAAACACGCGCTTGAGGTCGACCAGACGCGGCTTGTCGGTCACCCATTTGCCACGCTCCGGGCTGCCCGTCAGGCCGACGTGCTCAAACTGGAACACCATGGAGAGCTCGCTGCCATCGAGGTTGGCGTACTTACGCGCGGTCTCCACCGTAGCTCCGCTCACCTCGCCGACGGTCATGGTGTCATAGCGCGAAAGCACGCGCTGACGCATCTCCTGGAGCCACGGATGCACGCCTTCGTCGCGGATGAGTGGGGTAAGCAGCGAGTAACCCGTAGGACCAGGCTCGCCACTGGGGAAGGTGGTGTCCTTGGCAATCATGCCGATGACGTCCATACGGAAGCCGTCGATGCCCTTAGCCAGCCAGAAGTCCATGAGGTCGTAGACCTCGTCGCGCACGCGCGGGTTCTCCCAGTTGAGGTCGGGCTGCTTGACCGAGAAGCAGTGCAGGTAGTACTGCTGGGTCTGCTCGTCCCACTGCCAGATGCTGCCACCAAAGATGCCGCCCATGTTGGAAGGCTCGTGGCCATCAACCGGGTCGCGCCAGTAATAGTAATCGCGGTAGGGGTTGTCGCGGCTGCTGCGGCTCTCCTTGAACCACCAATGCTCGTCGGAGGTATGGTTTGCAACCAGGTCCATCACGATCTTGATACCGAGACCGTGGGCCGTCTCAAGCATCGTGTCGAAGTCCTCCATCGTGCCAAACACCGGGGCGATGGCGCGATAGTCGCTGATGTCATAGCCGTTGTCATCCATAGGACTCTCGTAGACGGGACTCAGCCAGATGACGTCGATACCCAGCTTGGCGAGATACGGCAGGCGGCTCGTGATGCCCTTCAGGTCACCGACGCCGTCGCCATTGCTGTCTTGGAAGCTCTTGGGATAGATCTGGTACACCACGGCGCGCTGCCACCACTGCTCTGCCATGAGGGGCTCCTCTCGTTGGGCGTCATGCGGGTTAGGTTGATGGTATCACGCACTCATACAGGCGCATACGAGCCGACAACCCGTTGCGGTCGTCGGCTCGCAGTCGTCGAGCGGTGCTTGTGCGCCTTCCTCACTTAGCCTTGCTCGCTGCCCAGCGACGGTGGCTCACGTTGCGGGTGGCCGTCATCGAGCGCGGCTCGTCTGGGAAAACCACTGGGTTGGGCGTACCGTTGTTCCAAAGCTCAAGTACGTCCTGTGCCTCTTCGACAACGCCCTCGATACCAATCTGGCCGTACAGACGCATGGGCAGGATGAACACGGGAATACGCAGACGGCCTTCCTTGGCTGCCGTCTTGGCAGGAAACTCCAGATGCGGGCAGCACAGGGCCACGTCGACCTCATCCTGGCGCTCCTTAATGTTGCCTGACTGGAACGCGGCGCTCTCGCCCCACAGAGCCGAGAAGGGGATGAACTCAAGGAACACATCGTCTTTGTACTCGCTTTCCTCGAGCTGCCTGTTGAGATGTGCCGCCATGGTTGAAGACGAGAAACCGCCGCCACAGCAGATTGCAATACGAAGCATGGTCTGTTCCTTCCTTCTCACGCTGTCGAGCGCACTTTCCTTGCAAAATATGATGACTGGTAATTGGCTTAGTGAGCATTCCAATCTGTTACGAGTGCGGCCACACAGACGACCGTCTGTCGGCATCACCGTTTCGCATCGTTCCAACGGGGGCGAGAAGCGGTACCGTTGCCACTGGAGGTGGCTCTATGACGCACCAAGACGACGTAGTGCAAGAAGAAGAACGAAGCGTCGCTTTTGCCACGGAAGCGTCGCTCGGCATGCCCGGATCCATCAAGCAGGTGGCAGACTTCCTGCTTTCCGAAGGAACTGGCATTGAGCAGATGACCATGGCCGAGATTGCCGCCCGCGCATACACCTCTAAGCCGACACTCGTGCGCTTTGCCAAGCAAGCTGGCTATGCTGGGTGGAAGGACTACCGGCGAGACTTCCTGCTTGCCATGAAGCGACTTGAGGTCGACCGCGCACGCCAGGCTTCCGTCGACATCAACTTCCCTATTTCTGCTGGGGATTCAGGCAGCCAGATAATCATGAGCCTTGGGCGCATCCACGAGCTTGCCATAGAGCAGGTACGGTCCATTGACCACGAGACTCTTGACCAAGCAGCATCCGCAATCCTCGCTGCCCACGACCTCGTGTTCTTTGGTGCCATGCAAAACTTGCAACGCGGCAAGATCTTTGCCTCTGACCTTGGGTCTATAGGTATCCTCTGCCGGACTCCGCATTCTGACGAGACGGCAAGCGTGGCGAAGTGCCTCGGGGCTGGCGATTGTCTTGTTGTTGCATCGTACTCGGGAGGGCTCACGCACATTCCGATGGCGCTTATCCCCGAACTTAAACAGCGTGGGGTAATCATCGTGGCAATAACCAACTCGCAGCGTGGCGGGCTCGGCGAGATCGCTGACTACCGTCTTGGCTTTGCGCCGCTCGAGCATCATCATGTGAAAATCGGCGCCTTCTATAGCGGTGCCTGTACCTCGCTCATCCTCGAGGCGCTGTATATCGCCTGCTATGCGCAGCATTTTGACAAGAGCCGCAGCAACAGGGAGGACGTTGTCACGGGCCTGCGCGGATATATACCCGATGACTTTGACACGGCCTAGATAAGCCCAGACTACTGGAGGACCCATGCCCATCAAAGCAGTCATCTTT
>JAUNJR010000034.1 GCA_030533135.1 Coriobacteriales bacterium | reverse complement strand
GCGACTGCTGATGCACTCAAGGTGCAAGATGGTTGGCACGAGGGTGTGATCCCTTGGCTTGACGAGGTCTGTCGGGAGATTGATCACGACCGTCTTGATCCCTACGTGCGCGAAGGGCAGCACGTTGCGGTCGGCAATGTCTCAGAGCTCGCCCTCGCCGCAGAACGTGGTGCGCTGGCAGAGATTAGGCCTTGCATTCCCATCCACAACACTGCCGCATTGGCAACACTGGTGGAGCTGGGGGCAGGGGCCGTGTGGCTCTCCGCCGAGCTCACCCTCAAAGAAGTCTGTGCGCTCGGGCGTGCCGCTCGGGTCCCCGTGGGCCTTGTGGTCTATGGAAGGACGCGCGCCATGACGAGTGAGCACTGCGTACTGCAGGTGGCCGGCCGATGCTGCCACGACTGCGCGCGTTGCACGCTCCGCACTCAACGCCACTTCCTCAAGGACAAGGATGGTGGCCTCCTGCCGGTGCAGACCGACCTGCAGGGGCGTTCGCGCATCTATGCGGCCAGGCAGCTTGACGCAACGCCGCAGGTGAGGGAGCTTGTTGAATCCGGCGTGACACAGCTTATGGTCGATGCGACGCTGCTCACGTCAGATGAGGCTGCGGCCGCTGTCCGTCGTGTGGCTTCCGCCGTTGCAGCAGCGCGCTTGGGCCGAAAGCCTGCTTCGCGCGAGGAAGGGTCGACGGCTGGCCATCTTTATCAAGGCATTGAGTGATTTGAGAAGATTGATATCCTAGCGGCGCAATGGGGTAGTATTTACAAGGTTGACTGCAATGCCGTGTGGCGGAGCGCGCTGCCGGCGACAAAGGAGTGATACATACCATGGCTGAGAATGCAAAGACCCCGGTGAATCTTGAGCTTCTCGAGGCAACCCTCAACATCATCCGCCAGAGCCTCCAGGCTGACGGTGGTGACGTGGTTCTAGTTAACTGTGACGAGAATGGTGTCGTCACGCTGGAGATGACGGGTGCCTGTGCCGGTTGCCCGCTCTCGAGCTTTGACATGAGCGAAGGCATCGAGCGCATCCTGCGCGAGCATGTTCCGGGCGTCACCAAGGTGCAGCCCGCCATGGCGTGGTAACCCACCCGCTCAATCATGTGGCTTAACGAGATTTATCAGCAGTTGGACCCGGTGGCCGTCGCCATCGGGCCGCTTGCTATACGTTGGTACGGCTTGGCCTACCTTGCCGGCTTTCTGTTTGCCGCCATCGTCATGTGGCGGTTACAGCGCCGCTGGGGGCTGGACCTCCTGCTTGATGACCTCGTCTCTATCATGACGGGCATTATGACCGGCGTCATCTTGGGAGGCCGTCTCGGCTACGTGCTGTTCTATGGCAAGGGCTACTATTTGGAGCACCCGTTGGCCATTCTTGCCCTGAATGAGGGCGGCATGAGCTTCCACGGCGGTCTTATCGGTGCCGTCATTGGAGCCTATATCGTGTGTCGCCAGCTCGGAATCTCCTTTGCGACCATGGCTGACCTTGCAGCCTGTGGTGCCCCCATCGGCCTTTTCCTGGGTCGCTGCGCAAACTTTGTCAACGGCGAGTTGTGGGGTAAGGAGACGAACCTGCCTTGGGGCGTCATGTTCCTCAACACGGGTGGCGGAGCGGTTTATCGTCACCCGTCCCAGCTCTATGAGGCGCTGCTCGAAGGCCTCGTTATGTTCCTCGTGCTCTATGTGTTGTCGCGCCGCGTCCCGCCTCGTCCCCAGGGCGTGTTTCTTGGGACATTTCTGACGCTGTACGGCTGCTTCCGTTTTCTGATCGAGTTTGTGCGCCTGCCGGATGCTCAGATGGGCTATCTCCTTGGTACGAACTGGCTGACCATGGGCCAGTGCCTTTCCGTACCGCTGTTTGTGGTGGGCGTCCTGCTCATTCTCAGTTCGCTTAGGCGAAATGAAGCCCAACGCATTTACCTATAGCTGCATATCGCGCCTTTCTTAAAACGTTTGCCGCGACGAGGTATATCAGAATCTACACCTCTGTTAGACTATTTGCGGCTATATAGATGTGGTGAACGGGGCACGGAATGAAAAACCGAAAGTGCGATTCTGGTCGTATGGGTCAGAAGGCACTTGCTGTTCTTATCTCGCTTTCCCTTCTTTCTGGACCATCATCGGCGCATATTCTTGCATTTGCGGCTGATGAGGCACTTCCAGAGGAGCCGTTGCCCATGGTCGAGCTTGCCGACGAGGCAGCCAACGACGAAGTCGAAACGCCCGCTCCAGAAGCGATTGAGCCCGAAGTGCCCGCCGCGGTTGAGGAAACGCCTGAGGAAGAACCCGTTGCTGTGGAGGAGCCTCCTGCAGAGGTCATCGCTGAGGATTCAGCCGATGATGAGCCTGTCATTGTGGCGGATATTCCCACTGACGTTGCCACTGACGAAGGCGCCACGACGGAGCCCGCTTCATCTGAGCCTGGCACAGAGAAAGAGCCCGAGCCTTCGACCGAGAAGACTGCCGACGAGCAAGCTTCGGCTACCCAGGAGGAAACCAAAAAGCAGACGCGGAAGGAGCAGCCCGTCAAGCTCACCGACAACCATGTGGTGGTTGTTCAAGACAAAAAGGACAAGGTGGACGAGGCGGCTCTTGACTTCGAAGCTGTGTCAGCTGGGGATGTGCTCTGGGCCAATCTGCTCGTGTCTGATACGCGCCTTGCGCTGAAGCATGACGAGGGGCTTTCATATCGCTGGCTCGCCTCTGATGCCTGTTCGCTGGATCCAAAGCAATACACCGAGGAGGTTGCCACGACACGCGACCTGACGGTGACTGAGTCGCTGCAAGGCCGGTATGTGATCGTCGAGGTTACGGATGGTCATACGAAGCTGTATGGTCCTTGCGCCTTGCAACATACCGATAAGGACGAATGGCGGCTGCAGCCGATGTCTTTTGCCAAGGCAGAAGTGGTTACCCCGGAAGAGGAGCAACTGGAAGTCGCCGCCGAGCAAGCGGATGAGGCGGCGGTAACAGACGATGAGGCTCCGGAGCTTGAGGCGCTTGCCGTCACGACGGCAAAGACGCCGACGGGGTCGGTAGATGACGCTTGGGGAACGAGTGGTGGAAACCTGAGTTCGGGGAAATCCGAAGACAGTACGGTTACGCGGGTGTCCATGAGTGAACCACTGGCGTTTGCTGGCGTTGTCGTGGTCTTCAGGGATACTGATGCCTTGGTGCTCTCGTCAGCGACGGGAAAGACCATCACTCAAAAGAAGGGCGCCCTACCCGCCACCATCACCGATGGGTGCCATCCCGTTCTGCACGGCGGCATCGTCTACGTCCCGCTTTCCGATGGCAGCGTTGCTGCGCTCCATGCGTCTAACGCTTCGGCTTCCTCGTTCCTCAATCGCCGGTGGGTGTCAGAGCCTCTAGGGTTGTCGGGCGACGTGCTTTGCAGCATCTCGATTGGTCACCGTTTTGGGATGACGGTCGTTATCCTTGGTGCGACTCAGGCAGCCGATAATCAAGCGTGTTCTGGTTCATGCACGTTCTTGAATGCAAGGAACGGGAAGGTTGTTTCTACGACAACGAATGAGGATGCTGGGTATGGCCAGACGGGTGCGTTTTCAATGGCGGGCGTCGTTTTTGTGGGCGATGACGCAGGTGTCGTGCACGCGCTTGACGTGAAGACTGGTCGAGAGCTTTCAAGCGTCGCTGTTTCTGAGGCGCCGCTGTGCGGGTCGGTCGTGGAATATGGCAAAGACCTGCTGGTCATGGACCGAGATGGAACCTTGCATCGGATTCGGATTCTTTTGAACGGCACGCTGCGCGAGCGCAGCTCTGTTGTTGTGGGTAAGGGCTCGACCTCTTCGCCAGTCGTGATCGGGAATACTGCGGTGTGTGCCACCTGTGGTCCTCAGAGCAAGGAGTCCTCAGAGGGTGCATTGGCTATCGTCGACCTCAAGACTATGCGCGTTACCAAACTGGTGAAGACGGCAGATGGGCTGCCGCTTGCCAAGGGAGGCATCACAACGGAGCCTCTGGTATCCGTGCAGCACGATGGTGTGTGGTGCTACTTTGCTATCAATGGGCTGATGGGGACCGTGTATCGCTATCGGTTAGGAGATGCCCAAGCAACCGAGCTGTATGTTCCCTCGGGGGCCAAGGCGAACCGTGCGACATGTCCGTTGGTCTGCGATGCATACGGCAACCTTTTCTACCTCAATGCGTCGGGATATGTGACCAAGCTTGTCGCTTCAGTATCTCCGCATAGGGGTGGCGACACGCCGGAATCTGAAGATACCAAGCCGGGTACGGGAGAATCGGGAAAACCCGCCAACGAAGATGAGGGCAAGCCTTCACAAGGTGCTGGAGCAGCGACTGACCACGGCGGAGCGGCGCAAGCGCGCGATGATGTGGCAAGGCGACAAGCACAACAGATGGCCGAGCAGCAAGACATGATGGCTCGAACCCTTGCTCAAATGGAGAGAAACCGCATTACGCCGGACGAGATCGGGGGCTTTGATTCCGATTCTGACGATGCCTTTGATCCAGGCATGCCTGAGGCATTGATGGATGCCGTGGGGCCCGATGGTCGTCCGCTTGAGCTTGGTCCGGATGGTGAGCCAGTGGGAGCTCCCTCGGAGGATGCTGCCAATAATGAGACCGATGATGCTCAGGACAAGCCGGGAAGCGTTATGGCTGAGCTGATGACGGTCGAAAGCGGTATTGCGTCAGTTCTGCAGAGCTCTCGCTCGGCAGTTGATGCTGGGTTAATTACCGTGGTGATGGTTTTGGGCGGGCTGTTCCTGCACTTCCGTAAGCGCACCTAGTAGGAGCCTGTCTCTGCCAATCGTGACAACAAGACAGCCATGTCGTCCCATGCGGCGTAAAACCCGCCAATCGTGACAACAAGCTGTCCGTGTCGCCACAATTGGCGGGGTGGGTAGGGCTCAGCTAGTCCTCAAACGAGAGGAACGCCTCCTCAGGCGCGGTGAGGTCCTCATCTTCAAGGAAGTCGAGGTCCTCACCCAGCAGAAGGTCGAGCGCCTCGGTGATTGCCTCTGCGAGATCCTCAACATCGATCTCCTGCTCATCGAAGTCCTCATCATCAAGGTCGTCGTCAATAAGCGTGACCTCGTCCTCTTCGATCTCATCCTCGTCGTCCCAGGTAAAGGCCGCAGCGTCCTCCTCGTCGCCAGGAAGCGCAGAGACTACCGAGAAGAGCCCTTCGTCGCCCGCCACGATCTTCTGCCACTGGGTAAGCACTGCCTCCTCGGGAGCCTTGTCCAGCTCGACCAACGAGTCAAGGTAAATGTCCTTGGCCCCGTCGAGAAGGGGCGATTCCTCATGTAGACGACGCAGCAATGCGGAGAAGCGCTCAAGCGCCTCGTCGGTGTTGGCTGCCTCTACGACGGCTGGCATGAGGCAGTAGTTATCGTTCTCTTCGTTCGTGTCAGAGTAGCTGAAGTTGCCAATGTAAAGCATGAGGTCCTCCTTGCGGATGAGTGCCATACGTACCATGATGAGAACAGAAGCGTAGCACGGAGAGGTGGACGACCCATGCAGAAGCACCAAACGAGTCCAGTCATCATGTCAAGAAGATCTGCGCTGTCAATGTCGGCAGGTATTTGCGCCGCAGCGTTGCAGGGCTGCGGCTTTCTTGGCCGTGATACCTCAGGCAGTGCGGGTTCGAATGAGACCACAGCGGCTCCGCCCACCACATCCGTCGAGGTCAAGGATCCCATGGTTGCCCAAGACGCCACGGAAAGCCCCGTCACATCAGAGTTTGCGCGGCTTCTGGATGAGGGGTCGGTCCACTCCATCCGTCTGATTGGCGACAGCATCACGGCTGGTTTTCTCTGTGATGGCTATGGTCCCACGACGGACGTGCTCATCTATGACGGGCCTTATGGCGCCTTTTACGAGACTGTTCCCGAAGTTGTCTGTTGGGCAAACGAGTTTCGCTCATATGCGGAATCGCGTGGAGTTGCGGACTTCGTGAATGCAGGCATCTGTGGCGCCAAGATGCTTTGGCTTGCCGAGGATTCAGGCGCATGGATTCGCGAGGGAGCTGACGTCATCTTTGTCATGTTGGGAACCAATGATGCCGTCTATTTCACGGCAGACGAGTACCGCGCCAACGCCGAGGAGGGATTAAGCGCGATTGCAGGGGCGTGCCAGCATATGGTAGTACTTGCTCCTCCCGACAACGCGTGGACGCAGTACGACCCCTGTATGAGCCAGCAGGAGGTTGAGCAGGTGCTTCAGGAACTATGCGAAGCGCACGGATGGACCTTCCTTTCGCTCCTCGATGTTATCGAGCTGGGAACAGACATGGTGAATGAGGACCAATGCCATCCGACGAGCAAGGGCTCGCTCGCGCTCTGGGATCGCGTTGCTCAGGAGTTGGGCCTGTCGTATTAAGCGTAAAAAAAGGGGGTGCCTCACGTGAGGCACCCCCTTGCATTGTTGAAAACGAAGGAACTAGGCTCCTACGGTTGGATCTTCGCCGTCACCGCCGTTATCGATCGGCTCATCGATGACCGTGCTGGCTCCCGTGAGACCGTCGCCACCATCTCCGCCGCCGTCACCACCGGTATCTCCACCGCCGTCTCCGCCCGTGTCGCCACCAACGTCGCCGCCGCCATCGCCACCGGTATCGCCGCCGGTGTCGCCGCCGCCGTCACCACCAGTGTCGCCGCCATCGCCACCATCGCCACCTGGGTTATCAGGATCGATGACAATCGGTGGCCCTGGTTCGTCGCCGGATTCACCAGAATCTGGATTATCGGGATCGATGACAACAGGGACATCGGGGCCTTCGCCGCCCTCGTTGCCGCCTTCGTCATCAATGATGATGATCTCAGGCTCGTCATCCTGCTCCGTCGCATCCTCCTTGAACTCCTCGTACCAGGTGCTGGGGGATTCGATCTCGATCTCGCCCTCGTACCAGTAACCAGAATCATCGGTGTTCTCAGAGGTCTCAGGAAGACCGACAAGCCACAGCTCGTCAGGAACGGAGAGCCAACCCTCACACACGATGGGGTTGCCGTCAATGTCTCGGGGCGTCTGACCTGAGCGTGGAGGAATGCCAGACTCCCTGCGGCTGATGGAGACATAGATGGTGTCGCTCAGCAGGAAGCCGTCAGCCTGTGGGAAAAGGTCGAGCGCGCGCGTGCCGGTATAGGCAACGTCACCATCATCTACCAGCGCAAAATAATTGTTGTCATGACCATCGTTCAGCACCCAGGTGACGCTTTCAAAAGCAGAGGTGCCACCCGTGGTGTTCTCGATGTTCGAACCGTGCAAGGCAACGGCCAGTGCCAGGCATCGACGGCTCTCGCGCTGCATGACCTCGGGCACATCTTCCCAATAAGGAATTTCGTAGGTATGCCAGATGACGAGGTGGCCATCACGCGACTCGATGTTCACCTCGTCGAGCGAGATGGAGACGTCACTGCCAGCATAGGAGAGCGCACCAAGCTGCTGTTTGATGTCGTCGTTGGTCCACGTTGCGCTGCCCTCGACAAGCGGTGCCATCTGCTTGGCGAGTAAAGCTGACCGACCTGACGCATGCAGGGTGGCGGACCGCATCGGCATGGAGCAGGCGCCCAGCGAGAGCGTCACAAGTCCCGCTACAAGGGCCGTACGCGCGTTGGTCGTGTTCTGCATTTGACGCTTCATAATCACGCTCCGGTTTGTTGAGACTGCCGAATCGTTGATAAACAATTTATTCTAACCCAGAAGCTCCTGGTAGTTCTCTACGAGAATCTCTGGCTTGCTCTTACGAAGGATGCGAACGGCTGCCATTACGGCCTCATCGGCTTCGCCCTTCTCGATGATCTTCTGCAGGCGCTTTGCCGTGGCATCAGCCTTCTTCTTGCGCTCCGCGGCAGTTCGCTTGGCAAAGCCCTCCGCAAGGCGCTCGATGTCGTCGTGCGTCTTGGGAAGCTTCTTGGTCTGCAGAAACTCCTCGTATGCGTCGCAATAAAGGTCCACCTCGTCCGTGAATGCAACCTGGTTGCCGTGATCAAGCCACAAGACTTTGCTGGAGAGTTCCCTGATTTGGTTGACTGAGTGCGAGACAAGGATGCCCGTCTTACCGCTCTGAAGAATCTCGGTCATGCGCTCGCCACTCTTCTTGCGGAAGGCGCCATCACCCACGGACAAAACCTCGTCCAGAATCAGGATGTCAGGATCAACCAGGCAGGCAATCGAAAAGGCCAGACGGCTCTTCATGCCACTGGAGAGTTGCTTGAACTTGTAATCCTGGAAGTCCTCGAGCTCCGCAAAAGCAATGATCTCATCGTACTTGGCGTCCATGAACTCGCGCGTATATCCAAGCATGGCGCCGCGAAGATAGGCGTTCTCACGTACGGTCATCTGCGGGTCAAAGCCACTGGACAGCTCGAGCAAGGCGGCAATCTTTCCGTGTACCGTCACAGTGCCACCCGTCGGCACCATGATGCCCGTGATGGCCTTGAGCAGCGTCGACTTGCCGGCGCCGTTGGAGCCGATGATGCCGAGCATGTCGCCGCGCTCGATGGCAAAGGTGATGTGGCGGTCGGCCCAGAACTCCTTGACATGGTATCTATTCGTGAGCTTTCGCATCACGTACTCCTTGAGGCCGATGGCCTGAAGGTCTCCGGTGATGTAGCGAATGCTGACGTCGTTGCACTCGATCATGCTCATGTGGGTCACCGCTCGTTCGGACGGGGTTGGCGAGAAGGCCGACGGCCTAGAAGTAATACAGGAACTGGTGGTTGTACTTCTTGTACATGAAGCATCCAATGGCCAAGAAGAACAGCGCATAAAAAGCCACAAGCAAGTGGTAATGAAGTGACGGTATGGTCGCGTTAAGGACCACTACACGCCAGTACTTGATGATGACGTAGACCGGGTTGAGCAGGAAATAACGTTCTGCTGAGGGCGGGAAACGATCGAGTGTGTAGAAGATGGCGGAGAGGTAGTTAAGCAGCGTCAGGAAGATGTCATAGAAATATGCGGTATCGCGGAAGAAGACAAAGAGTGCCGAGAGAATCATGCCAATGCCGATATTCATGATGGTGAGGCAAGCGAGGGGGTAGACGAGCAAGATCATCTTGGGCGTAAAGGTAACGTGATCCACGATGCAGAAGAAGAAAAACACGAGGATGGTCAGGCCAAAGTTGACGAGGGCCTGAATCTCGCTCGAGAGCAAAAACAGGTATTTTGGCACGTTGATCTTGGTGATGATGTTTGCGTTGGCGTTGAGGCTCCTCATGCCGTTCTTGGTTGCTTCCTTGAAATACGACATGTTGATATTGCCAGCAAAAAGGTAGATGACGTAGTGATCGACGTTGCGTCCGAAAAGCTGGCTGAACACGAGCATCATGACAAAGAGCTGCAGGAGCGGGGAGAGAATGCTCCATGCCATGCCCAAGATAGTGCCCTTGTAGCGCTTCTCGAAGTCACGCTTCACGAGTTGCTCAAAGAGGAATGATCTCTCCTTGAACGTGTTGACTACCCGACGTATGGTAGACCCCATTGGCTCGTCCTTCTGACGAATGACATGCATCGCATGCCTTTTGCAGACTGCACAACCTTATCACAGGGCTCGTAGTGGGTGCGCCGACCATACCCATTACCAGCCAAGTAACATACTGCGCTATAGTAAATCATACCAAGGGTTGTGCGCTCGCGTATGAATAAGTGAACAAAGCACTCGTTCTGGTGGTTGGAGGAAGCGTGGAAGGTCAGAACCAAAAGGTGCAGATTCTGGTTGCCTCACACAAGCCATACTGGATGCCGAGTGATCCGCTGTACGTACCAGTGCAGGTGGGTGCTGCTCTCCGTGAGCATATCGAGGGGTACGCGCATGACGACGAGGGCGACAACATCTCTCTTAAGAACCCACGCTACTGCGAGCTGACGGCCCTGTGGTGGGGTTGGCGCAACTTGGATTGTGACTGGCTCGGGTTGGTGCACTATCGCCGCTACTTTGCCGGCTCGGGCGAGCGGGGGATTCTGACGTCCCTTGAGGCTGAGGCGCTGACACGACTTGACAAGGTAGTGGTGGCAAAGCAGCGCAACTATCATATCGAGACCATCAAGTCCCATTACACCCATACCTTTGACCAGGATGGATCACAGCTCGAGGCGCTGAGGAAAGGCGTGGAGGCCGTGAGCCCCAAGCGCGTCGCCTACCTCGACCAGTTTCTTTCTCAGACGCATGGGCACATGTTCAACATGTTCATCATGCCGCGTGAGCTGCTTGACCCGTACTGCACATGGCTCTTTGACGTGCTTCGGGTAGCGGAGAACCTCATCGACTTCTCGCAGCTGAACGATTTCCATGCGCGGTGCGTGGGGCGTCTGAGTGAGCGACTGCTAGACCCGTGGCTCATGTCCGAGGGCCTTGCGGTTCAGGAGGTTCGTGTCAGGGGGATGGAGAAGACCAATTGGGTTAAGAAGGGCGGATCCTTCTTGGCGGCAAAGTTCCTTGGCAAACGCTACGAAGCCAGCTTCTAGGGGTGGCACCTGGGGGACTGTCCCCGATGTGACACCTTGCCTGCTTAGGCGCTCTTCTTCATCTTCTCCTGCGGGTTGGAAAGCACGCCTCGCGTGGGCGTCAGCAGCAAGATCTTGATGTCAAAGAGCAGCGTCCAGTTGTTGATGTAGTACAGGTCGTAGGTCACACGGTCCTCGATGGAGGTATCTCCGCGTAGGCCATTGATCTGTGCCCAGCCAGTCATGCCAGGGCGAACCTGGTGGCGCACCATGTAGAGCGGCACACTCACCTTGAAGCGGTCGACGTAAGTGGGCAATTCTGGACGTGGACCGACAAGGCTCATGTCACCAAAGAGCACGTTGAACAGCTGGGGCAGTTCGTCGATAGAGAAGCGCCGCATGAACGAGCCCCACTTGGTCTTGCGGGGATCATCCGTGGTGGTCCAGGCGGTGTCAGACTCGGTGTTGACGCGCATGCTGCGGAACTTGTACATCTCAAACGGCCGCTTGCCCCGGCCCACGCGCGTCTGCGTGAAGATGATGGGGCCAGGGGACGAGAGCTTGGTGCCGATGGCGGCAATCAGCATGATGGGGGAGGTCAGCACGATGAGCACGAGCGAACCCACGATGTCCATGCTTCTCTTGACGAACGAGTAGCCAATGTTGTCGAGCGGTACCTTGTTGACGGTGACGACCGGCGTGGATCCCTCAAGGCCGATATGTGAGCGGCTGGAGAGGAACTCGAAGTAGTTGGGCATGATGGAGACGCGGCTGCCGCTTTGCTCGCACGCAAGGAGCAGTTCATCGAGGTCTGCGTGCTCGTGGGAATCAAGCGCCACGACGACTTCCTCGGGGTTAAGCAGATCGAGAACCTCGTCAATCTTGTGGTAATCACCAAGATGTTTGATGCCGCCTCCCACGGGGTAGGTGCCGACGCTGCCTACGATGCGGTAGGGGCTTGCTTCCTGCGAGGTGATACCAGCTGCATACCGAACCGCATTGTGGCCCGATCCAACCAGCACCACGCGACGCTGGCCCACGCCTTGGCGGTACATGTTCTTGAAGTAGTACCTGAAGAAGATGGTCTTCAAGCAAGCAAAGAGGGTGGACAACGCCCAAAACAACACCAACAGCAGGCGGGACATGTCCACAAGCCTGAAGATGAAGACGATGACGATAAGCAGCATGACCGAAACGGTGGACACGACGATGGTGCGCCCCAGCTGGGTGGTGAGGTCTGTCGCTGAGGGGCCGTAATCACTGCATCCCGCAAGGCCATATAGAAAGACAAAAACTGGCGAAATAATCGCGGCCCACATAACATGCGTGTCGAACGTGCCGACGTTGTCGATGCCCGCGAGCACGTTAAAGCGCAGGTAGTAGGCAACAGCCATGGCAAGAAGAACGAGGGCAATGTCGATGACTGCCGACGTCATGGCGGAGATGCCGTGATTGTGCTTAATCATGCTGATTCCAAGCTGTTGGCGCGTTTCAGCTACAGTTAAGGAATCTTATCATGAAATACAACCTTATACCTTGGGTTCTCCAAGGTCGAGCTCCTCATAGCCGTGTATTTCGCGTTTATCGGGTGCCGGCGGGGTCTCCCAGTCTCCGTACAGGCGCTGAAGGTAGACCTCGGGATGGCACGGAAGGTTGTAGAGACGACCCTCGAACGCTGCCTGTTTCGGCGGGAAAAAGTCCTCGCGGCGATACAGCTCACCAAAGTAGTGCAGGCGTCCCGAGGGGCACGAAATAAAAGTGCTCTCCGGTATCCGGTACTTGCCATATACGCAGGTCACACGGTGCGCCCACCACTCGAGGGACCGCACCGAGGCAAGTCTTCCAAGCGCAATCTTGACGGCTGTGGTCCGGGCAAGCGAAGCGTTGCCCTGAGCGAGCTTCTGGTAGTAGGCAGCGTCGCGCGCAAAGCGTCGGCACGAGAAGAACAGACCCACAGCCAGGCAATGAATGCCGTGCAGGGTACGGATGAGCGCCTGGTTGGGGACGTCCTCCAGAACGAAGATGTCGACGCATACGCCCATGTGCTCACTGGGCATGTCGTTGTACAGGCGTGCGACGGTGCCTTCTCGACGGATGCGCGCGATGGGGATGCCTACTCCCGGCGTGTGCTCGGGGCTTTCCACCCAATACTTGCCGGGGAACGCGTTGGCGAATCCTTCAATAAAACGCAGGTAATCGGCTCGCGGCATGAAGAGGTCCGCATCGTCGTCCCACGGGATAAAACCTTGGTGGCGCACGGCGCCCAGCACGCTCCCGCCAGACAGAAAGTAGGTGATACCTGTAGCGCCACAGAAGGCGTGCACGTCATCAAGCATGTCCAGGATGATTTCCTGCAGTCGTGCGTGCTCTTCCGGTGTCGGTATGACCATACCGTCATTTCGTGCGGATTTGAGCATCTCAAATGTGGATAGGCCCATGTTCTCTCCCCAAAACTGCACCTACAAGAAGGCGCTACGTCTCTATGGTACAACCAAGCACCACACAACACACGCTAAATGGCCATTGAAAGGTTCGCATGGCCTATACTGGGCGTGCGGACAAAGGAGGCATGAATGCCACGCAGCAGCAAGCTCATACCAGCAACAGTTGCAAGGGGACTGCGGTCACTGGTTCGTGACGCTATCTTCTTTGTGGCCCTTCCGACGGCATATCGTCTTGGTTGCCTGCGTCGCATGCGTCAAGATACGGCGCTCTTTGTGGAGGAGACCAAGACCGAGCTGTCCGACAATTACACGCTGTTGGTGAATGAGCTGCGGTCGCGTGGTCTTACCTGCAAGTTCTTGTCTCTTGGCCACTATCGGCTTGGTGTCCTTGCCTATTACACGCGCTGCCTGAAGTTGGCATACCAGTCCGGATCCGTGCGCTTTATTGTGCTCAATGATGCGAGCGCTCCGATCAGCTGCCTGCCGATTCGCGGTCAAACCAAGGTAGTTCAGCTCTGGCATGCCTGCGGGGCCTTCAAGAAGTTTGGCATGAGCACCGCGAGCAAGATCTTTGGTGACTCGGAGGCAGAGAAGGAGAGGCACCCCTATTACGAGAACCTCTCGTTGGTGACCGTGTCGAGCCCAGAGGTGGTGTGGGCCTACGAGGAGGCCATGAGCCTTGAGGGCAAGGGCATCGTGAGGCCGCTTGGCGTGAGTAGGACCGACGTGTTCTTCGATCGTTGCTATGTCGATGCCGCCTGCAAGCACATTGACGAGGTGGTGCCCGCCGCCCGCGGCAAGAAGGTCCTGCTCTATGCGCCGACCTTCCGAGGCGACCTCAAACATCCGAAGGCTCCCTCGGGGCTTGACCTGCAAAAGCTCTGCGATCAGATCGGTGACGACTGGATGGTACTCATCAAGCACCATCCGTTTGTGTCCCAGCGGCCAGCCATTCCCAGACCATGCGCAAACTCGGTAGTTGACGTGAGCGACCGGCTGCCCATCGAGGAGTGCCTGTGCCGAGCGGATGCCTGCGTCACCGACTATTCGTCGCTAGTCTTCGAATATGCACTGTTTGGCCGTCCAATGGCGTTTTTTGCTTACGACCTGTCCGATTATGATGATTGGCGCGGCTTCTACTATGACTATGACCAGATGACTCCTGGGCCAGTCGTCACGTCGACTGACGGCCTCTGTCACTGGATTAACGACATCGGGACAAGCTTTGATGCAACGGAGGTATTTGCGTTTAGAGACAGGTTCATGTCAGCCTGTGACGGACATGCCACTGAGCGCATTGCAGATGAGATGATGAGGCTCGCAGGAGATGACGTTCCGGCAAGGGAGGCACTATGAAACGCAACCCAAAGTACTTGATACCTACGGGGGTGCGCGATGTCTTTCGCAGGGCGCTGACCGACTTCATGTTTGACTATGGTCATCCGTTGCAATACCGAAGGGCGGCCCGCCAACCGGTTGACCCAAAGCGATGCGTGTTTATCGAGATGGACCGGGATGCCGTGTCCGATAGCATGCAGCTTGTCTATGACGAGATGCAACGCAGGGGATTTACCTGTGACTTCATCTCGCTTCATATGCACTGCGGATCGTTTGTCGAATACACGCGCCGGAGTGGTGAGATGGCCAAGATGGTCGCCACTGCGAAATACGTCTTCATCTGCGAAGCCCAAGGTCGCCTGGCCTGCCTTCCTTTGAGGCCCGAAACCAAGGTCATACAGCTCTGGCACGGGTGTGGGGCCTTCAAAAAGTTTGGCATGAGCACAGCGGATAAGATTTTTGGCGGGACGCGTGAGGAGAAGATGCGTAGGCCCGCCCACAGAAACACCTCGTTGGTCACTGTGAGTAGTCCCGAGGTGGTCTGGGCATACGAGGAGGCCATGAGCCTGGAGGGCACCGGCATTGTCCAGCCTCTTGGGGTTAGTCGCACCGACGTCTTCTTTGACCAGGATTTTATTGAGCGGTGTCGCCGTGAAGTCGAGGAGGTCGTTCCTGAGACAAAGGGCAGGCAGGTGGTGCTGTATGCCCCCACGTTCAGGGGTCGCGTCGCTACTGCAGAGGCTCCTGACCAGCTTGACATCAACCTCCTGCATGAGCGCCTGGGGGAGGACTGGATTCTGCTCATCAAGCATCATCCGCATATCAAAAAGCGGCCGCCGGTACCAGCGGGCTGTGAACGCTTTGCCTTTGACGTTACGGACAAGCTCTCCATCGAGGCATGCCTGTGCCGTTCTGATGCGTGCGTGTCAGACTACTCCTCGCTGGTGTTCGAGTACTCGCTGTTCGGGCGACCCATGGCGTTCTTTGCCTATGACCTGGCGGATTACGATGACTGGCGGGGCTTCTACTACGACTACGACGAGCTGACGCCCGGCCCCATCTTCGCCACGACTCATGAACTTGCCGAGTGGGTTGAGCACTTGGATGAGCGTTTTGACCCTATCGAAGTCGCCGCCTTCCGCGAGAAGTTCATGGGAGCTTGTGATGGCCACGCGACGGAGCGGATTATCAAGACAGTGTTAGGGGAGTAGCGCCGTGGCCAGCGCGGATTCGTTTGCCTACGACTTGTCAGTCGTTGTGCCGGTGTACAACGCAGAGGACTACCTTGACCGTTGCGTGAGGTCACTCGATGCGCAGACGGCATCGCAGGAATCCTTCGAGGTAGTGCTCGTCAACGACGGCTCTCCAGACGGGAGCCTTGCCATCTGTCAGCGATTGGTCGCCGAGCGTGACAACTATGTGCTGGTGGACCAAGAGAACCAGGGCGTCTCAGCGGCGCGTAACGCTGGCATGCGTGCGGCGCATGGACGCTACCTCATGTTTCTTGACCCGGATGACGAGCTTTCAGCCCCTTCGATCGAGGCAATCGTCAAGACGTTTGATGGGTGTGGGACGGCCATTGACCTACTGACCTATCCCCTGTGTTATCACGAGCTGGAGACGGGTAAGGAGCACCGCAACCAGCGGGAGCGCTGGTTTGCCGGGTCCGGCACCTACAACTTGTCAGAGGTGCCGCAGGTTGCCCAATCGACCATCAACGTGGTCCTGAGAAACGCAGGTGACCAGACTCCGCAGTTTGATACGGCCCGCGAAATCTACGAAGATCAGGTGTTTAACACAACTATCTTGGAGCGGAGGTGCGCCATAGGGTGGTGCGCCGAAGCGGAGTATCGATATTACCGTTCGGCAGGCAATACCTCATCGCGTCGTGATCGCCCTGAGCTGACCTTTGGCGACGTCATCTCAGCTCTCGAGCTGTTCAAAGAGATGGCGGAGCGAAACCCGAGCTTCGCAAGGTATGCGTATGCGCTCATTCTGTACAACGTGGGCTGGCGGTTCCGTGCGGGCAAGCTCTTTCCCGTGTTTGGTGACGAGGAGACGTGTCGCGCAAACTGCAACCGTCTGGCTGCCGTGCTCGACGCCATTCCTTTGGAGTGCTGGTTGGAGAGCCCTTACCTCACGGAGCTCTGGCCTATTGACCAGGCGCTTCGTCGAGGCGAGGAAATCAAGGTTGCGGGGCATTGTCTCGCGTCTCCCACGATGTTTGCGGGGCGGGGGCTGTTGCTCGAGATGAACGGGCTGGAGCGGTCAGTCTCGATAGCGCCAGCGTTTCCGCAGTCAACCGACACCAACGTGGGCGTGTGGTGCTGGAAGTTTGCCTTCACACTGCCACTTGGGGGCAAACCTTATGATGCCGTCCTCAAGGCAGGCAACGAGAGCTATCAGGGCTTGCAACCCGAGCTCCTTTTCAAGGTGTCTCGCAGCAACGGCGGCCGCCGCAATCGACGTCTGCTTGAGTTTGGCAACAGGCGTTTGTCGCTTGATGGGGCAAAGTTGCACGTGGGGACCTTCAAGGACCTGCCCGTGTGGGTGGCGTCTCTTGCCAAGCCCTTGGCGTGGGCAAAGGATCGTCGCCGATCGGTCGATTATGACGTGGAGTACGTGAATGACCTGCGCAAACGTTTGCCACGGGAACTGAGGAAGCGCAAGCAGGAAGTTCTGTGGCTCTACGATGATGGTATCCATGCTCCCGAGGTTGCCCATCGGCCCGCGCTTGCCAGAATGCAGGGTGACCTTGACCATGCCGATGGGGTTGTGCGGCGCTACGTCGTCAACAGCCTTGAGGATGACGTTTCGGCTGCATTGGCAGGTACCTGCGTCGAACGGGGTAGCTTCGAGCACCTTGTGTGCTTGCTCGGCGCGGCGGTTGTTATCGCGTCGTGTCCTGACGCCAATGAGCTGTTACCGTGCGAGGCTGCAGTGTTCGATCGCGTGCGTGACTTCACGCGAGAGGACCAGCGCTACGAGCTGTTGGCAGACGCCG
>JAUNJR010000033.1 GCA_030533135.1 Coriobacteriales bacterium | reverse complement strand
CCTTCATCAACCCCGGCCCCTGGACCACGGCTCACGGCCCTGGCCTGGTGGAGACGCCCGCTGGCACCATCCTGTGCTGCTGGTTCGCGGGTACCTATGAGGGCGACACTGACATCAACGTCGTGGTCTCTCGTCTGGAGAAGGGCTCTGACCAGTGGAGCGAGCCGACCTACATCTCTCATGACGACGACCGCTCCGACCAGAACCCGTCGCTGTTCCTCGCCCCCAACGGTGAGATTTGGTGCATGTACACCTCTCAGCAGGGCCGTCAGCCGGGCAAGGACAACATGCAGTACACCGCGCAGGTCAAGCGCCAGGTCTCCACGGACGACGGCCTGACCTGGAGCGAGCCCGAGATCATCTTCCCCGAGGAGGGCACCTTCTCGCGCCAGCCGATCCAGATCCTCTCCAACGGCCGCTGGATCTATGGCAACTGGCTGTGCACCGACAGCGCCAACGCGCTTGCCGGCGACCCGTCCGCCTTCCAGATCTCTGACGACGAGGGCAAGACCTGGCGTCAGGTTATGGTTCCCAACTCGGCTGGCCGTGTGCACCCCACCGTCGTCGAGCTTGAGGACGGCCACCTGGTGAATTTCATGCGCTCCCGCGAGGCTGACTGGATCTATCGCAGCGAGTCGTTCGATTACGGCGACACCTGGACCGAGCCCGTCCCCACGGTGCTTCCCAACAACAACTCCGGCATCTGCGCCATCAAGCTTACGAGCGGCCGCATTGCGGTGACCTACAACCACTCCAGCGCTCCCGCGAGCTACACCAACCGTGGCGCTTGGCCTGGCCTGCGTTGCCCCGTGAGCATCGCCCTGTCCGAGGACGGTGGCAAGACCTTCCCGCTCATCCGTCACATCGAGCGTGGCCAGGGCTTCGTTGGCGACGAGAACAAGGCCAACAACATGCAGTACGAGTATCCCTGCATCATGCAGGCCGCTGACGGCATGATTCACCTTGCCTATGCCTACGAGACCCGCAAGGGCGTCAAGTGGGTCACCCTCTCCGAAGCTGACGTCATGGGCGAGAAGCGCGGCGAGAGCGTCTACAACCCCACGTCTGGCGAAGTCGCCAAATAGAAAACGGGATCGTCACGGACGGTCCCGCCTTGGCGGGGCCGTCCGCCCGCATGTTGCGCTATCATGTACCGACAGGTACAGGCGGTCTGACGTGGCAGTCTTGGTGAGCCCTTGCCCCTCCTGGGGAATTATGATCGGGCATCAATCTGTCTGACCGCAACGGTTTTAGAGACCCAGGAGGAATGCGATGAGGGAATACCTTGTCGAGGCAAGCGACGTGCTTGCCGAGGTCAAGACCGATGCCGTAACGGGCATCACTGCCGCCGAGGCGGCATCGAGGCTGGAACAGTATGGCCTCAACAAACTGAAGGAAGCTGAGAAGGACCCGCTGTGGAAGCGTTTCTTCTCCATGATGGCCGACCCGATGGTCATCATGCTCATTATTGCGGCCATCATCTCGGCTGTGACGGGCATGGCCCAGGGTGAGGCCGACTTCGCTGACGTGTTTATCATCATGTTCGTCGTCGTGCTCAACTCCGTGCTCGGCGTGGTGCAGGAGTATCAGGCTGAGAATGCGCTGGCAGCTCTGCAGGAGATGAGCGCGGCCCAGTCCAAGGTCATTCGCGATGGGCGCCAGATCACGGTACCGTCCTCCGAGCTCGTTCCCGGCGATATCGTCGTGCTCGAGGCGGGCGACGCGGTGCCGGCGGACTGCCGCATCATCGAGAGCGCTTCGATGAAAATCGAGGAGAGCGCTCTGACGGGCGAGTCGGTCCCCGCCGATAAGATTGCCAAGATTCTTGGCCTTCCCGCGGGCAATGACGACGTGCCTCTGGGCGACCGCAAGAACATGTGCTACATGGGCTCCACCGTGGTGTACGGCCGCGGCCAGGCCGTCGTGGTGGCTACGGGCATGAAGACCGAGATGGGCAAGATCGCTGACGCCATCGCACAGGCTGAAGACGAGCTCACCCCGCTGCAGATCAAGCTCAACGAGCTCTCAGGTGTCCTCACGAAGCTCGTGGTGGGCATCTGTGGCATCGTGTTCCTCGTGGGCATGTTCCAGAATGGCGGCCTCTCCTTCTTCAACGACATGGATCTGGTTCTCAACACCTTTATGGTGGCCGTCTCGCTGGCCGTCGCCGCCATCCCCGAGGGTCTGGTTGCTGTCGTTACCATCGCGCTTTCCATCGGTGTTACCAAGATGAGCAAGCGCAATGCCATCGTGCGCAAGATGAACGCCGTCGAGACACTTGGCTGCACGCAGGTCATCTGCTCCGATAAGACCGGCACGCTCACCCAGAACAAGATGACCGTGGTGCGTCACTACTCCGAGGACATCGATCGTCTGGTGCGCTGCATGGCACTGTGTTCCGATGCCAAGTGGGATCCCGTCGCACAGGATGCTATCGGCGAGCCCACAGAGGCTGCCCTGGTTGCCGATGCCGCAAAGCTGGGCTTCGCTTCCGGTGACCTTGACGCTGCCAATCCGCGTGTGGGTGAGGCCCCGTTCGACTCTGGCCGTAAGATGATGTCTGTTGTCAACCTCTCGCCGGTGGGTGACTACATCCAGCACACCAAGGGTGGCCCCGATGTGGTGCTTTCCCGCTGCACCAAGTTCCACACGTCTGAGGGCGACGTGCCCATGACCGACGAGCTGCGTGCCAAGATCATGGAGCAGAACAAGGCCATGGCTGACAACGCCCTGCGCGTGATGGCTGCCGCCCGCACCAACTTTGGCAAGACCGCTCCTGCAAGCTACGAAGCTGCCGACCTCGAGCAGGACATGACCTTCCTCGGCCTCTGCGGCATGATTGACCCAGTCCGTCCTGAGGTTAAGGACGCCATCATGGAGGCCCACGGTGCCGGCATGCGCGTCGTCATGATCACGGGCGACCATATTGACACGGCTGTTGCTATCGCCAAGGAGCTGGGCATCGTGCGCTCTGCTGACCAGGCTATTACTGGCTCTGAGCTCGATCGTATCTCCGACGAAGAGTTCACCTCCCGTATCGAGAAGATCGGCGTCTACGCCCGCGTTCAGCCTGAGCACAAGACACGCATCGTCGACACTTGGAAGAAGAAGGGCATGGTCGTCGCCATGACTGGCGACGGCGTGAACGACGCTCCTTCCATCAAGAAGGCTGACATCGGCGTGGGCATGGGCATCACGGGCACCGACGTCACCAAGGGCGTCGCCGACATGGTTCTTGCCGACGACAACTTCGCCACCATCATCGGTGCCGTGGAAGAGGGTCGTCGTATCTACGACAACATCCGCAAGGCCATCCAGTTCCTGCTTTCGTCCAACCTTGCCGAGGTTATCTCGGTCTTCGTCGCGTCGCTCATTGGCTTCACCATTCTTGAGCCGACGCACCTGCTGTGGATTAACCTCATCACCGACTCGCTGCCGGCACTTGCCATGTGCATGGAGGAGGCGGAGCCTGACATCATGCAGCGTAAGCCGCGCAACTCCAAGGATGGAATCTTCGCTAACGGCATGGGCATCGATACGCTCTTCCAGGGTGTCGTTATTGCCGCGCTGACGCTGATTGCGTATTACATTGGTTTCCGCTATGTTGGCATCGCTGATGGTCCTGTGAGCGAGACGGCTCGACTCGAAGGCATGACCATGGCGTTCCTCACGCTGTCCATGGTCGAGATGTTCCACTCGCTCAACATGCGCAGCCGCCGCGCTTCCGTGTTCTCGCTGCCTACGCAGAACGTGTGGGCGTGGGGCGCCTTCGCTCTCTCGCTGGTGTTGACCTACATCGTCATCGAGACCCCGCTCTCTGGTCTCTTCCACTTTGCCGAGCTTGACATGGTCCACTACGGCATCTCGATGGCACTTGCCGCTTCCATCATCCCCATCGTTGAGATTTACAAGGTGATCATGCGCTCCGTGGAGAAGGACAAGTAACGCCATATGGCAAAGCGTTCCGCAAAAAGACGCAATAGTCGCGCCGACAGGGTCGATCAGGCCCTGCCGGCGCTCTCTTCACTGACGGAGCTTCCTGCTTTCGACGAGCTGCGTGCGACTGACGAGCAGCAAAAGGCTTTTGAGGCCGTGTGCACACGCTTGGCCGTGCAGGAAGCGCTATCGGCAGACGAGCTCATGATGGGGTGCGTGGTGCGCCTTGATCGTGGCTTTCCTGCCGTCATGACAGCTTTGGGCGTGATGCGTGCCGAGTTTGCGACCCAACTGACCAAGGGCGATTTCTCGCGCGTTGCGGTAGGTGACTGGGTGTGCCTGCGTGTGCCCGATAGCCATGAGATGGCCCTCATTCAAGCAATTCTGCCTCGCGAGAGCGACATCGCCCGCTGGAAAGGTGGTGCGCGAGGTGAGCGGCAGACGTTGGCAGCCAATGTGGATGTGGTGCTGGTCATCCAGGCGCTCGGTGTGGAGCCCATCTCATGCGAACGTATCGCGCGGTCTGCGGTAGTCGCACGTGATTGTGGCGCACAGGTCTCGGTGGTGCTGACCAAGGCTGATCGGGCCAGCGCACAGGTGCTGAGCCAAGACGTGCGAATGGTGCGCGAGGTGCTGGGGCCTGATGTTCCGCTGGCGGTCACGGCATCACAGGGTGATGAGCGGGCGTTGGCTGAGGCCGTGGGAGAGCTTGAGGCTTTGTGGGGTAACGATGGGGTTCGTGCCTTGGTTCCTAAGGGCACGACGGCCATCATGCTGGGAGAGTCTGGTGCGGGCAAGTCAACGCTTTTGAATGCGCTCCTGGGGCATGAGGCGCTTGAGACAGGAGCTGTGCGCGGCCGTGATGACGCGGGGCGGCATACGACAGTAACTCGCCGGATGGTGAGTTTGCCCGATGCGGGCATCATTGTGGACGAGCCGGGATTGCGGAGTCTTCCCATGGTGGGACACGAGCGCGGTCTCGCGCAGGTATTCCCGGAGATATCAGATGCAGCCCGCGGATGCCGTTTTCGCGATTGTACGCATACGCATGAACCCGGGTGTGAGGTTCAGGCCCAGTTTGATGCGGGGGCGTTCTCGAAGGTTCGGCTCGATACGTATCTGGCGTTGGCCCATGAGATGCGTGAGAGTGCGACAACCCTAGATCCAGACGTGGTCATCTAGCATATAAGAGCAGGTACCTGGTGGTATTTGGAGAGAGCTTACGCACGGTGTGCTGAAACAGTTGTGAATAGATTGTGAAGGGCGTCTTTCATAGGAGAGGCGCCTTTTCTGTTTCTTGTCGTGCGGTTTCTACATCTGGTAGTGCGACTTGAAGATAACCGTGCAGCCACGTTGCAGAGCACTGCGAGTTTGCTGCAGGACAATTTGAAATAACAGCTGGTAAACCGCATGGCCTACCTGAGAATTCCCTTACGCGGGCCCCGTGCCCGAGAGATCGTGGCTGTGGGGATGCTATGTCAGGACGCTTTAGACTTCTCTTTTCCTTTGCATGTGCGGTTGTGGCAGTACTCGTGTGCATCAACTATGCGACACGAGTTCAGGAGGAGGCGGAGCGCGCCCGATCAGAGTTGTTGGCGCGCTATGGAGGCGAGGTCGTCACGCTGGTGGTCTCCACTCATGCGCTGGAACCAGGTGATGTGGCAACGCAGTCAAACGTTACGGCGCGCGAATGGCTGGTTGACCTCGCTCCAGAAGGGGCATTGACCAGCCTTGACCAGGTATTGGGCCGCGAGGTAGGGACGGCCACACCTGCTGGCGTCCCTTTGACCGAAGTAGCTTTCAGGAATGCAGCAACGATGGCGGAGGTGCCTGCGGGACGCGTTGCGGTAACGGTCCCAGTAACCGAACGGTTGGGCATTCCTCGTGACGTTGCCCTTGGAGCAACACTAGCGGCTTATGAGGTCACGAATGAGGGCACACAGCTCATTTCAGCATCGATGACCGTCTTGGCGGCACCAGCACAGGTTGCGATGGGTTCGACTGCCCAGCTGACCATTGCGGTGCTTCCTGAAGACGTTCCCCGCATCCTGGCGGCCAGTGCCTCAAGCGATCTGAGGCTTGTGATGCCTGGCGCAGACGTGGCCGAAGAGGACGGTTCGCTTGAGGGGCAAGGTGCTCCCGAAGAGGTGTCGAGTGGGTCCGACACGGATGTTGGTGCAAATAAAGACCAGGTAGATACGCAAGAAAGGAGCACTTCGTCATGATTGACCAGTGGATTGGATTCACCTCCGACGAATGTCGAGACGAGCTTGAGCAGGCATTGCGACAAGTGAGCCCGCGCGGACACCTGGTATTTGCTCGCGACGCTGCTGACATCCGCTGTCGCTTGCGTGATGAAGAGCCAGGTACGGTAGGCGCCATTGTAGGACTGAGTGCCGTTGGGGTCTCGGATGTGAACCTTGCCGCCGCGCTTGCCTCCGATCACTTAGCTCGTGAGGTGGTGCTCGTGGCGCGCTTCGTCACGGGATCGTTGCGTTCGCGAGCGACGCAGGCAGGCATTTCGCGTGTCATCGACATTGATGACGTGCTCTTTGACCAACTGGCACTGGGGGAGACGGACGCTCCGTCAACAGCTGGTAGCGCCTCGGAAGCGCCTGCAGAGCAACCAGCTGCCAAAGAGTGTGCTGCTCACTCAGCGCGAGCCCCCATCGTCGTCTTTTCGTCAGGAAGGGGAGGAGTGGGAAAGACTGCCCTGTGCGCAGTTTCCGCAATGGTTGCTGACCGATGGGGTATACGCGTTGCGGTTCTTGACCTTGACCTTGCGTGCGGAAACCTTCCGTCGTGCTTTGGCGTCACCCATTGGCAGGACCTCGCATCACTGGTCGAGAAAGGCGCGCTGGAGAGCGAGGCCGTGCATGCCGCTGGTAGCGGCGTCACGCAAAACGTTCGCATCTGGGGTCCCTGCGCCTTGCCGGAGATGGCGGAGCAGGTCATGCCCCATACGGGGCGCCTTCTCGAGCTCCTTGCCGAGGATGCGGACCTCGTGTTGGTCGATACATCCTCTACCTGCACGGATGCTGTCGCCCAGGCCATGCAGCTGGCCGATCGCTTGGTGTTGGTGCATGATGACGGCCCCTCCGCTATCACCTACCTTGCGCGGACAAGCGCACTTGCTGTGAGGTTGGGCGTTCCGCGGGCTCGCATCATGCGTGTCGAAAACGGCTGCCTAACGCGATTGGTGGGGACGCCTTTTACACCCCTGGCTGATCTTGGCCTGGAAACGGCCCGAGCGTTTCGGGTTCCTGATGGGGGCGACGACGTGAGGGATCTACTCTCAGCTGGCCACGCAGAAGAGTTGCGCAATCTGGGGGGAGAGTTTGTGCGTGGGGTAACCAAGTTGCTTGCGTGCGTTCTGTCCGAGCTGGGCCGCTTACCCGATGTCCCAGAGGCACGTCGTGCTGCCGATCTTCCCAAACCCCGCAAGGGACTCCAGCTCTTTTCTCGCAAGAGGGAGGTGGCCTAGATGTCGGTGCTCGAGCGTGTCCGGGAGCAAGAGGCTCGTGAGGTTGAGCGGCAAAGCGGCAGCCAGCGTCGAGAAACGTCGACGTTACGCGGGAGGCTCAAGCATGAGCTGGTCGATCGATTGGGGCTTACGACCGTCGCTGGGCTCGTGTCCTCGGGAGATGTGGCTTACGCACGTCGGGAACTTGGTGCCGCGTGCCAGGCTATCGTCCACATGAGTGACTTCGAGGAGCTTGAAGACCAGGCGCGCAACCTCCTTGTTGCCCAGGTGCTTGACGAGGTGTGTGGCCTGGGGCCCATACAAACGCTACTGGACGATGATACCGTCACTGAAATCATGATTAACGGCTGCTCGTCGCTTCTGTTCGAACGCGATGGCATTATCCATCGCTCTGAAGCGGCCTTCGAGACGTCTGAGCAGATCTTCATGGTGCTGGACCGTATCTTGGCGCCGCTTGGCCGTCGGCTCGACAAGGCGAGCCCCATCGTGAACGCCCGCCTTGCCAACGGTGACCGCGTGAATGCCGTAGCGCCGCCCATTGCGATTGATGGCCCTGCGGTCACTATCAGAAAGTTCTCTAACCGCATTTCGACGCTGAAAGGATTGGTCGGTCTTCATGCGCTACCTGACTGGTACGCAACGTTGCTTTCCTGGGCGGTCCGCCTCCGTAAGGACATTGCCGTGGCAGGGGGTACTGGCTCGGGGAAGACGACGCTCCTGAACGCCCTTTCGGCAGAGATCGATCACAGCGAGCGTATCGTCACGATCGAAGACTCGGCGGAGCTGCGTTTCGAGGGGCATCCCAACGTGGTTAGGCTTGAGGCGCGTGAGGCCTCCATCGAGGGAACAGGCGAGATAACCATTCGTGACCTGGTCAAAAATGCCTTACGCATGAGGCCTGATCGCATTGTGGTGGGCGAGGTCAGAGGCGCTGAGGCCATCGACATGCTCCAGGCGATGAACACCGGGCACGACGGGAGCTTGACGACGCTTCATGCCGGAACACCAGAAGAGGCAATCATGCGTCTGGTGCTCATGGCTCGCTTTGGCATGGATCTACCGACCGACATCATCGAGGAGCAGATAGCAAGCGCTCTTGACCTTGTGGTCATGTCAGCTCGTCTGGAAGACGGAGCGCGGCGTATCACGTCGCTCTCGATTGTTTCGAGAGCACCGGATGGTGGAGTGCACCTTGACGAATGCGTCTCGTTTGATGTCGCCCAACGGCGTTGGGCACTGATTCACGAGCCAGCGTTTGTGACCGGGGGACTCTCGTTGGGCGTCTTGACGGATGAGGAGGTGCAGCAATGGCGGCGACATGCATTGTGACCTGCGCAGCATTGGCATGGGCTGCCAGCTTTGTGGGGTTGGGTGCCCTGAGCGATGATGACCATCTTTGGCGAGCGCTGACTGTGCAGCTGCTGCAGCTAACGCAACGGACGGTTCGGCGCATGAGTAGCACGTGGCCTGTATGCCTCCTCTTAGTCCTCCGTCCGGTCGAACATCTTTGCGATGCGGCTTCGCGTTGGTCTGCTGATCAAGGGCGTGGCCTTACGAAGGAGGAATGCTGCAGCGTTTTGGCCCTGACTGCTACGTGCTCGGTGCTCCTGTGCATGATATTGGCGCGCTCGGTTATCGGTCTCGTCGCTCCCGTGGTCGCATGGATCATCGGCGTCCCACTCTGGGATACCTCTATGGCGCGTAGGCGCACGCAGGAACTTGCGGCACAAATGCCTGGTGTCTTCAGGACCCTTGCCATGGCCATGGGGGCAGGAGAGACGCTCGCACAAGCCATTGCCTACGTGGGAGAGCACGAGAAGGGGTCCGCTGGCTCCGCTTTTCGTGGTGCCGCGCTCAAGATGCGGTGCGGCGCGTCGGCTGACGAGGCGCTGACTGCCCTGGTAGATGAGCTTGACGCTCCTGGCATTGGCCTCATTGCCACGGCGATGCTCATCTCGCAACGTACGGGAAGCCCGCTTCGGAGCCTCTTTCAGCGCTCCGCCCTTCTCGTGGAGCGACAGGGTGAGTTCGAGCGCATGTTGGCGGTCAAGACGGCCCAGGTGCGGCTATCGGTGCGTATCGTGTCGCTCCTTCCCGTGATCATGGTAGGAACGCTTTCTCTTATCTCTCCCGACTTTCAGAAAGGCATCCTAACGGCTCCTGGTGCGGTGAGTCTGTCCCTTGCGGCAGCCATGGATCTGCTTGCTCTGGCCATCATTCGAAAGCTCATGAAGGGAGTGCTCTGATGGATATGGAACTTGCGGCCACATGTGTCTGGAGTGCTGCTTTCGTCTTTGCTGGCGCGTATGTGGGCTGTGAGTCTAGAAGACCTTCGATCAAGGTGCGAAAGACTACGGGTATGGGCTCCGAGCTGGCTACGCACTTGATGGCACTACCCGTGGTGCAAAAAGTGAAGGAGCTCTCGCGGCGATCCGAGCGAAGGTCGGTCGTCTTGAGGGAGTTGCCGACGCTTCTTGATGTGGTGACCTTGGGACTTTCGTCGGGTTTGTCGTTTGACGCATCGCTTGATCTGTATTGCCAGCGATACGACACGTCGCTTGCAGCCTCCTTTGCCGAGTCGATGCTCTCGTGGCGCGTCGGAGTCAAGGGGCGCGCCGAGGCGCTTGATGACCTTGCCAATCGGCTTGACGTCGTGGCGCTGCGGAGGTTTGCCGCTGCGGTGACCCAGGCTCTGGCCTTTGGTTCTCCGCTTGCTGAGACGCTCGATCAACAGGCGCAAGCCATCAGGGATGAGCAGCGTTCGGAGCTCGAGGCAGAGATTGAGCGTGTGCCAGTGAAGATGCTCATCCCTCTGGGGACACTTATCGTCCCTGCAATGCTCCTGTCCATCCTGGGCCCGTTACTGGGCTCCTCGGTGGCCTTTGTGTAGGCGAGGGTCTTGTTTGCCAGGGCCCTAGAACAAGAAAGGAAGGTCTCTATGAGTGGTTCGATTTTGTTGGTGCGGCAGCGGGTGCAGAAGGGCTTGCGCGCTTCGCTTCATGACCTTGCCCGCAGTGAGTCGGGTCAAGGAACTACGGAGTACGCCATATTGGTCGGCGTGCTGGTGGTGATTGCCATTCTGTCCATCGTGACGTTTAGGGGCAAGGTCCAGGAGCTATGGAACGCCATCGCGGATGGCCTGGGACAGCTCTAGATGAGAAGGCGTGCGGGGCGGCACGTGCCGCCCCACGCCGTCGCCCGGATGGTTGTCGTGCTGATTGCGGCCATCGCGTTGTGGTTTGCGGGATGCCTGCAGATAGGACCTAAAGAAGTTCCTACCAGCTCAGAAATGGCCTTGCAACCCTCTTGGGTCGGAGGAAGTGCTGCGTGTGATGAAGGGCTGTTGCAGGCGATGCCCGAGACGTTGCAACCAAGGATGGAGGAACTCATTTCGGAGGGACTTTCCACATCCGTTGTCGAGACAACGGTCAATGAGGCGGCGCGTAACGCTCTGACTGCCTACGAAGCGCAGGGAGACTGTGTGCTTTGCCAGGCGGGATACCTCGACCTATCCGGAAATGCCTGGGGTTGTGTCGTGCAGGGAGATGGATGGGTGGAAGTTGTCGTGACAAAGCGCGTGGGCGACGACGGATTGACTGAGGTGACGACCATCCATATGGATGTGAAGGCGTGGGAGAGGGAGCTCGGGGAGCTAGGAATTGACGAGGAGGGATCATGACATGCCTTGCTGGAAGAGATGCCGACCGTTTGGAGGGGATGAGCGAGGGCAGGCCACCCTCGAATATGCGCTGGTGCTCTTTGCGTTCGCAGCAACGATTGTTGTGCTGGCAGCTATCTGGCATGCGGCTCGTGATGGAGCGCTGTTGCGTCTCTGCAGGGACTCCCTTTCCCATAGCCTCACCTCCTCAAGTGGCCTTGGTTTCCCGCAGGACGTGCTCCTGTACTGATCGACTTGCTAGTGGACAGAGCAACACCACGTCTTCTGTTGGTGCTTCCGAGCGTGGTCAGGCAACAGTTGAGGCGGCGGTGCTCTTGCCCTCGGTTATGTTGCTCTTGGCGCTACTGCTTCAACCGGCGTGTCTGCTGTACACCCGCATGGTGATGGAGTCAGCTGCAGCTGAATGTGTCCGTACGCTTGCGACAGCTTCTCAAAGCGATGCGGAGTCGTGCAAACGCCTGATTCAGCGACGGCTACAGGCGATCCCCGAAGCCTCGATGTTCCACTGCGGCGGCAGCGGTGACTGGAAGATCGACTTGGGCTATGCGGAGGGTTCATCTGAGGTCTCGGTTGCGATCGCGGGACACCTACGGCCACTCCCGCTTCTGGGCATTACGGCCCGCATGCTCGGAAAGAGCGAGGGATCGCTGGTACGGATTGAGGTGAAGGTCACAGAGCGGGTCAGACCTGCTTGGTTGGGAGGAAGTTATGGGTCGTGGCAGGAAATCTGGTCATGACAACGGGGACGAGCGTTTCTCGCCTCTGTCGCTCTTTGTGCAAGATGACGGTGGCTACACCACCGTGGCCATGGCGCTGGCTCTGCTCGTGAGCTTGACGCTCGTGTTCAGTGCCGCGTCGGTCGAGTGGGCCTTGTCGCGCTCTGCAGAGGTTCAGGAGGTTGCTGATGCGGCGGCGCTTGCAGGCTCCAATTGCGTCGCCGCCTTTTCGACCGTCTACCAGGTGGTTGATGCCTGCGTGCTCAGTCTGGGGTTGTCAGGCATGGTGGTCATGGGTACGGGATTGGTGGTTGCCGCCATTCCATTTGTCCAAGAGAGTTCGCCTGGCATCATTGAGGCGGGCCGGCAACTCTTGGAAGCACGGAGGGGCTTTGCGTCCTCTGCGACAACGGGACTCTCCAAGCTGGAGAAGGTGCTTCCGGCTCTCATCATGGCCAACTCAGCATCATGTGTCTCGGCGAACTGCCGAGGCGGCCTCTCGTATGTCGGGTGCGCCATTCCCTTTCCGCAGACATCCCAAACGGACTATTCGTATTTGGAGACCGAGCTTGACACGACTGAGATGGAGGAGTCTGCCGAGCATCTCCGGGAGGCAACGGAGCGTCGCGAGGAGGCACTCAAGCGTGCCAACGAAGCGAAGGAACGTGCGTGGCGGGCAGACTGCATCGACAGTCCCATGTGCATGAGAAGTAGGGCTGAGACGCTGGCGGGACTTTATGGCCCCGTCAACCCACATTACCCAACCGTTGATAGTTGGAAGTTTGAGTATGCGCGGCTTCGCTCGGTTAATTATTACCGTACGAGGATTGCCATTGAGGGACCAGAAAACCAGTGGCCAGAAGAACTGAGCAGGTCCGCAGCGCGCAGGGCATTCTATGAATATGCGTCCGAAGCGGTAGCTTCTGGCGTGTGCGTGGAGGAAGAGGACCACGTGATGATCGACCTTCCCGAGTTGCCGCGTACTGCCGCAATGGCGCGTGATACGAGCCTCTACACCGAGGTCCGTTGGCCGTGTACCGAAGAGGAGTCGGGGAGAACGCTGCACTCCACGCTGGCATGTCCTGCGGCGATTGGGGCGTACAGCGGCGATGCGTCACTTTTAGACCTCGAGCTCGGCTACGTGTTGAGATGTGACACCTGCGGCATGGACATGTCGGTCATGGGAAGCGTTGCGAGCGCCTCCACTAATATCAACAACGGATATGAGCACTACTGGCGCATCGTGGTCAGGGCGTCTCGCGACTATGTCGAGGCGCGCGAGGATGCGAAACGCGCCGAGCAGGAGATGTCGGACATCGCCAGGGAGGGTTCGAGCCTATTCCGGCAAGCGCTTGACGCCCTGTCAATCAACCGTCCGAACGTCTTGCCCGCGGGGGCGTGGGGTTGCGTGAGCGTGGTGTACAGAAAGGAGGGGACGTCAGCCCCTCCCGAGTTGACCGCTTCCTTCATTCCCGGAATGGCGCTACCTCGAGGGGCCGCCATCTCCGCGGCGACGCTTGCGCCTGATGGTGGCACAGACGGCGGTACGGTGCTCGGTCGCGCCTTCGACGGTCTCAAGGAGGGGTGGGGCGCGCCGGTCGAGTTGGTGGGAAGCATTACAGAGCTCTGGGGCAAGATGCTCGTTGGTTACGGTTCGGCGTACGGTACCGTGACCGGTGCTGCCGACACGGTGCTTGACGGGGTGGGCTCGCTCTTTGGAGAGACGGTAGCGACATGGCTGCGTAGCAAAATCGGCGGGTTTGTTGACGCCTGCGGTTTCAAGCCGGCAGACATGCGTTTGCGGAAGCCCGTGTTGGTGCGGTCACAGCTGGTTTTAGACAAGGCGGGTCTCGGTGGCATTGGCCGCGTTCGGTCGATCGTCGAGTCGCTCCCTGCAAGCCCTGAGGGAATTGCCCAATTCTGCCTGCAACAGGTCCTGGGCGAGTTGGGAAGCGGTGACTTCACCGTGGCAAATCTGCCCATACCTGGCATGGGTGACATCTCGATACCGCTCACGGTTGATGTGTCAGAGCTGGTTGGTGCGTCATGACAGCGAAGAGGAGGGGTTGGTGCCAGAAAGAGTCGGGGCAGATGATAGTGGAGCTGGCTGCGCTGGTCCCGGTGGTTGTCGTGGTGAGCCTGACCATCTTCAACCTGATGCGCTTCATCGAGGTGTGTGCCGTCTTTGACCGCGTGGCGCTCGATGCTGTCGTTTCACAAGGCGTTGCTCCAAGCGGAGAGCAGACAGAGATCGTGGCGGTTGGCACAGTGCGCTCCTGTATCGAGGACGCTCTCTCTTCGAGCCGATGCTCAGTCAGTGTGAGCGTTCGCGATGTATCGACGTGCGGTCGACATACGCGAGGATTGACGTTCCCAGTGTCCCCGCTCCTGACGGACTTTGTCTGCACGCTCACGTACCGACCATGGCCAAGTGCCTTCGTCATCGCTGGCGTTGTGTATGACAGCCCTCTTGCCCTGACTCATACGCGCTCGATTGTCATAGATCGCTTCAGACCTGGAGTGGTGGTGTAGATGGTTGAGGGTTATCTGCCAATCCGCCTGTTGGTGACGTGGCGGGAGCGGCTTCGGGGGCTCTTGGGTACCGACAAGACGGCCAAACCGGTCATGTTGGTGCGTTGTGACTCCATCCATACGTTTGGGATGTGGTACGCGCTCGATATCGCCTTCGTCTCTCGAGACGGGCGAGTGCTTCAGTGCAGAAGGTGCGTACCGCCGGGAAGGGTGGTTTCGTTTCGCAGCGCCTTCTATGTGCTGGAACGTCCAGCACGACAAGATCCGTGGTTTCAAGAGGGCGACGTGATAGAGGTTGGCGTGATGAGCGGAAGGGGTGTTTCATTTGAATGATCAGCAGGTGAAAGATACCGTGTCAGAACTTGATGCTGCCACGTATACGATTGTGGACACCGAGGTGCTTCCCACGAAGATCTGCCCGCAGTGTGGACAGGAACTCTTTGCGGACATGATGGTGTGTTATGGCTGCTTGTATGACTTTTCGCGCGAGCATATCGACTGTAGCCCCATGCTTCCTGATCCTGATGTTAGTGAGACTGGTGAGCTTGGGTTGACCTATAGCAGAGGTTTCTTTGCCCCTCTTGAAGAAGACGCTCAGATGGGTGAGCCAGTTACGGGCGGGGAGCGGACGACCCCTTCGGCAACAGGTGGCTTGGGACTCTTCATCCAAACGGGGGACATTGATCTGACGGTTCCGCTGCCAGTGCGAGGCCTCATGGTGGGTCGACTTCCCATCAACGACATCGTCCTGCACTCAAGAGCCGTCTCAAAGCAGCACGTGCTGATTGTCCCGTCTGGTGGAGGTGCTGTGGTGGAGGATCAGGGTTCGACGAACCTCGCCGTGCTTCGAGGGAGGGAAGTTGCGGGAAGTCGCAGGATGAGCTTGGGCGATACGCTCAGCATCTGTGGAACATTGTTGACCCTTGTGGACGAGCCCCCATCACTGAATGAAGCATCATGAATGCGCCCGCGTGCTTTGGTATCCTATCCATGGCAGTACCAAGGCACGCAGGTGCTATGACGGGAGGCTCACATGATGCTTCGTACACGGGCATCTCGGTTCGTTTGGATAACGCGGCTCATGGCGGTGACGGCGGCGGTGCTTCTGGCGCTCGTGCTGCTTCCGAGCTACGCTTTGGCCCGAGATTACAGCATTGATCAGGTTGATATTGAGGCTACGGTTGCCACTGATGGCTCGCTCTCCGTCAAGGAGGTACGCGAGTTTAACTTCGACGGTTCCTTCCATGGCGTCTATTGGAAGATTCCTAGGGGTTCCTATCAGGGGCGCTCCATCGATGTGTCCATTCTGTCCGTGGGCGAGATCATTGATGGCCGCTATGTCGAATTCTCCGAGTCGTACTCGGGAAGCAACCATACCTATGAGCTCAGCGAGTACTCCTCATACGTTCAGGTCAAGCTCTATTCTGCGCATCAGAACGAGTCCGCGCAGTTCGCCATCGTCTATCGCGACACTAATCTGGCAACTCGCTATGACGATACGTCAGAGCTGTATTGGAAGTTCGTATCCGATGGATGGGACGTGGAGTCGAAGAACGTTACCTGCACCATCCACCTGCCCATCCCGAGCGGACAGGAAGTGATTCCCGGCGATAACGTGCGTGCCTGGGGCCATGGTCCGCTGGACGCAACGGTGGGCTTCTCCAATGGCGATGTTGTCTATCTGGTCCCGGGTGTCGGAGGCAGTGAGTTTGCAGAAGCGCGCATTACCTTCCCGGCGGAGTGGCTCTCTGATACCACGTCTGTTGGATACTCGGAGCTCGACTACATCCTGAGCCAGGAGGAGAGCTGGGCTGCTGCTGCTAACCGGAAGCGACAGTTCGCGCGCATCCTCATTGGTGGAACCTCGGCGATTACCGTCATCCTGCCGATTCTGACCCTGGTCAAGGCACTCTTCGATAGGAATCGCTACAAGCAGGAGCATAAGGCACTCTTCGATGACAAGTACTTCCGGGACGTGCCAACGGATGATCATCCTGCCGTGCTTGGAGCGCTGCTCAACAAGGGTAACGCTACGGATGAGGGTCTGACCGCCTCGCTCATGCGCCTCACGGACGAGGGCTATGCCAAGCTTGAGCTGGTGAAGTATCGCGAGAAGGGCCTTTTCGGACGCGAGAAGGTCAAGGAGGATTACTGCCTGACGCCGCTGAGGTGGCCGTCGGAGTATGACCGCGATACCAATACCAAGCAGGTGGATTACGCGACCATGCGCTTCCTCTTCCAGCAGCTGGCTCCACTTGCCGCCAAAATAACGGGCGACCGTGACGTGTTGTACTTCGGAAATCTCGAGAAGATTGCGCGCAGCTATCCCGAATCCTACGACGGCTATCGCAAGGGCTGGGAGGGCCTTGTCGAGGCTGAGTGCAGGAGGCGCAGTTTCTTTGCGGATGACCACAAGACCAGCGGTGGCGGAGGCCTCATTGTCGCTGGCATTGTTGACGTCCTGCTTGCGATTGTCGCCTTCTTCGCTTTAATTTTCATGGGCGCTCCGTTTGTCCTCTGGTTCACCCTGCCCCTCATCGCGATTGCCTGTGGCGTCATCGTGATTATCATCGGCGCCACGTTTGAGAAGCTCTCACAGGAGGCGCTGGAGATCATAGCCAAGCTGAAGGCCCTGAAGCGCTGGCTCAAGGACTTCACGCGACTTGAGGAGGCGATTCCTCGTGACGTCGTGCTGTGGGATCGCCTGCTGGTGATGGCCGTGGTATTGGGCGTTGCTGACGAGGTTATTGAGCAGCTGCGCATGGCTGCACCGGAGCTGCTGCAGGACGCCATGCTTTCGTCGACATATGGATGGTATTATGCGAGCGGACCTTCCGCGCCCATGCGCTCGTTCACCAATGCCGTGTCCTCGGCACACTCGGTCAGCACGGCAAGCCTGGCTTCGTCGTCGAGCAGTAGTGGCGGCGGCGGAGGCGGCGGCTTCTCCGGCGGCGGAGGCGG
>JAUNJR010000112.1 GCA_030533135.1 Coriobacteriales bacterium | reverse complement strand
TTGAACGGCGAGCCGATGTTGGTGTCGATACCACGGTCGTTGGCGCCGATGACGCCCACGAACTGCTCGTTGCAGGCAGCCACGCAGCGGCGGCACAGGATGCACTTGTTGTTGTCGCGCACGAGATGCGGCACGGAGTCATCGATCTCGTAGACAGGCTTGAAGCCGTCGAACGCGTCCTCGTCCACACCGTACTCGAGGCAGAGCTTCTGCAGCTCGCAGTCGGTGGAACGCGGGCAGGACAGGCACTTCTTGTCGTGGGTGGAAAGGATGAGCTCGAGCGTGGTCTTGCGCGCCTTGCGGACCTTCTCGGAGTTGGTCTGGATCTCCATGCCCTCGGCAACGGGATACACGCACGCGGTAACCATGCCGCGGGTGCCGGTAGCCTCGACGATGCAGATGCGGCAGGCGCCGATCTCGTTCTTTTCCTTCATGTAGCACAGGGTCGGAATCTCGACGCCAGCCTTGCGAGCGGCCTCAAGAATCGTGGAACCCGCCGGCACGCTTACGGCGATGCCGTTAACTTTAACGTTGACCATATTCATACCTACAGGGCTCCTCTACTGCTTGCTGATAGCGTGGAACTTACAGTTGCTCATGCAGGCACCGCATTTAATGCACTTGGCCGCATCGATGCTATACGCTGCGCGCTTCTTGCCAGGCGCCACGTAATCCGTCTGCTGGATAGCGTTGACGGGGCAGTTGCGTGCGCAGAGGCCGCAGCCGATGCACTTGTCGCGGTCGATCGTGAAGGTCAGGAGGTCCTTGCAGACGCCAGCGGGGCACTTCTTGTCGACCACGTGAGCGATGTACTCGTCGCGGAAGAACTTGAGCGTCGCCAGAACGGGGTTAGGAGCCGTCTGACCAAGGCCGCACAGCGAGTTCGTCTTGACGTACTGGCAAAGCTCCTCGATGCGGTCGATGTCCTCCATCGTGCCCTTGCCGGACGTGATCTTGTCGAGCAGCTCAAGGATGCGCTTGGTGCCCACACGGCACGGGGTGCACTTGCCGCAGGACTCGTCGACGGTGAAGTCGAGGAAGAACTTGGCCATGTCGACCATGCAGGTGTCCTCGTCCATGACGATGAGGCCACCAGAGCCCATCATGCAGCCGATGGCGGTGAGGTTGTCGTAGTCGACCTCGGTGTCGATCAGGCTCGCGGGGATGCAGCCGCCGGACGGACCACCGGTCTGGGCAGCCTTGAACTTCTTGCCGTTGGGGATGCCGCCGCCAATCTCGTAGATAATGTGCTCGAGCGTGGTGCCCATGGGGATCTCGACCAGACCGGTGTGGTTGATCTTGCCGCCCAGCGCGAAGACCTTGGTGCCCTTGGAGCGCTCGGTGCCCATGGAGGCAAACCAGTCAGCGCCACGCAGGATGATCTGCGGGATGTTGGCGAACGTCTCGACGTTGTTCTCAACCGTGGGCTTGCCGAAGAGGCCCTTGACGGCCGGGAACGGCGGACGCGGACGGGGCTCGCCGCGGTTGCCCTCGATGGAGGTCATCAGAGCCGTCTCCTCGCCGCACACGAAGGCACCGGCGCCAAGGCGGATGTCGATGTCGAAGTCAAAGCCAGAATCGAAGATGTTCTCGCCCAGCAGGCCGTACTCGCGAGCCTGCTCAATAGCGATAGAGAGGCGCTTGACCGCGATGGGATACTCAGCACGAACGTAGACGAAGCCCTTGTTGCAACCGCAGGCATAGCCGCAGATGGTCATGGCCTCGATGATGCTGTGGGGATCGCCCTCGAGCACGGAGCGGTCCATGAACGCGCCGGGGTCGCCCTCGTCGGCGTTGCAGACCACGTACTTGATGTCAGCCTTGTTGGGGGCGCAGAGCGACCACTTACGGCCGGTGGGGAATCCGCCGCCGCCACGGCCGCGCAGGCCGGAGTCGGTGACGACCTTGATGACCTCTTCGGGAGTCATCTCGGTAAGGACCTTGCCCAGCGCCGCATAGCCGTCCATCGCGATGTACTCGTCGATGTCCTCCGGGTTGATGACGCCGCAGTTACGCAGCACAACGCGGTTCTGGGTCTTGTAGAAGGTGGTGTCGGACAGGGCGATGTTGCCAAACTCGTCCGCCTCCGCCTTGCCGTGATCGTCGTAGACGAGGCGCTCGACACGACGACCCTTGAGCAGGTGCTCGGTGACGATCTCTTCTACGTCGTCCGCGGAGACACGGCTGTAGAACGTGCCGTCGGGGTACACGATGACGACAGGGCCGAGCTCGCACAGGCCGAAGCAGCCGGTGCGGACGAGCTTAATCTCGTCCTGAAGATCGTTCTTGGCGATCTCTTCCTCAAACCTATCCTGAATTTGCTGGCTTCCCGAGGACGTGCAGCCGGTACCGCCACAGATAAGGACTTGTGAACGAATCACAATAAACCTCCCAACTTAGACCGCAACCGTACCAATGGTGTACTCGGAAACAACCTGGCCACCCTTAAGGTGCTTCTCGATGACTTCCTTAGCCTTATCAGGATTCATCTTGACGTAGGTGACCTTCTCCTTGCCGGGCTCGAACACCTCGACGACAGGCTCATACTGGCAAATGCCGATGCAGCCGGTCTGAGTAACGGTAACCTTGCCCTCAAGGCCCTCCTTGTTGACGCCCTCGACGAAGGCGTTCAGGACGGGGCGAGCGCCAGCAGCGATGCCGCAGGTAGCCATACCAACGACCACGCGAGCGCCTTCCATCCCGTCGCGCAGGACGACCTTGTCCTTCATGCGATTTTTGATCGCCTGCAACTCAGCCAGTGATTTCATACTCATTCCTCTCCGTTATAACCGCCATCTTCTGACAGTTCCTCATACTGTTCTTGCAGATTCCCCCTTATCCACTCCATGACATCATAACTGTTCAATGGCACATCCTCTAAAACCTCTCGCAGCTCCCTTGTGTCCAGCTCCACGACACGGCCGTTACGCTCATGGCGGAACAGGAAATCCGTGTCAGGATGTCCCTGGATCAAGGTCAGAATCGAGGCGCTCACGTCGCCAAGCGGCGTGAAGTCAATGTGGTCGGTATAAAACGTTGCCGTTACATGCGTTCCGTGCTCTTCGGGATTAGCATCCGCCGTTGTGGAGCTAATCTCAAGGTTTCCGCCCGTCTGCTCGCATGCGAGCTTGAGCAGCGGAATGCCCATTCCCACCTTCCTCGTTGTCCTTGTGGTGTAGAACGGGTCAATCACAGATCGCACGACATCCTCGCTCATGCCGCAGCCGTCGTCAACAAACTCAAGCTTCAGCACGTCACCCTCCTCCGTCAGCAGGATCTGCGTCAGGGACGCTCCTGCCTTCACGGAGTTCTCGGCCACGTCGAGGATGTTCAGTGATAGTTCTTTCATCTTGGCACCAGTAACTAACTCGATCTCAGTTCTTCGAACACGTGCTTACGAATCAGCTCCTCACCATGGAGGTCGTCATCAATTTCAAACCAGTCGTTGTCCTCCCCCTCCCTGAGCTGGTCAAGATAGTGGGCGTCAGAGCTAAACACGAGGCGGATGCCCTCTAACCGGTACTTGCGTACATACTCATCCGCATTGCACTTGTCGTGCAGCTCTGCCAGGTGAAACCCCGCATAGTGCGGGAAGTCGCCCAGAATCTCGATAGCCCCGTTAGCTGGCCGGTCTATATGTGCGGGATAACAGATTCCGCCATATTTGGCCGCCATCAGTGGCGCCTCATCCAAAGATACGGTGGTCGCGTTGATGAGAAGGTCCTCTTCACGTCCCACCACATTGTCCTCTGCGTCGAGTATCAGTTGCTCGCCGTAGATGTCCTCGCGGTTCTTGATGCGCACGCGCCTCGTGTCGATCTCATCGTTGAACGCAAGGGCATCCTCGAGGTTTTCGAACAGACATACTGCGTGGATATCCTCCGACGTGGTCAGCTCCATCCCCGCAATTGGTACGATGCCATACCTGCGAGCTGCCTCAAAGAACGCTGGGCAGTTCCGAGAACTGTTGTGGTCGGTGAGCGCCATAATACGAACTCCGTTGAGAAACGCCATGCCGGCAAGGTTGTTAGGCGTGTTGTCGGCATCTCCGCAAGGAGAGAGGCAGGAGTGCACGTGGAGGTCGTAGTAGTATCTGCTCATGGTCGTAAGGCATTAGGAGACAAGCGCGGCAAGCTGCAGTGCTGTCTCATAGATGGGCTGGCTACTGCGTAAGACGTTAATCTCCTTATCTCGGGCGGTCTGAACAAGGTCATCAGGCATTTCCACGCCTTCGGCCAAGATCACGCACGAGGTGTCGGCAAGAGCGGCGACTGCTATCACGTTCACGTTTGTCATGATGGTGATCCAGGCGTTATCCATCTGAGCGCGGCCCATGACCCAGCTCAGCAGATCGCCAATGTACACGCCATCAATCTCGCGGTCACCGTCTGGCAGTGACAAAGCCTCAAACCCGTGTGCTTGCAGCTCGCTGACCTTCAACCTCATCACCTCACTTTTCAAGAATCGGACAATCCTGCAGACGTGCGTTTCCTTTCACGATGTCCTCTGCCAGTGCTCGGCAGCTTGGGGCGCCACAGGCACCACAATCAATGCCCGGAAGCTTGCTACGCAGCTTCTGGATGTCTGCCATCATGCGCATGGACTCGGCCATGTTGTGCGAGAGCACTGTCATCGGCTCGTATACCGGAAGATCGTTGAACAGGTAAAGCTCTGGGATGTACTCCTGCTCATCTGACGAAAGGAAGTTCTTCGAGACGGGAAGGTAGCGCCTGAGTGACTGGAGCCTCGTCTTTGCGATGTAGGGGTTCTGCACCGTAAGGACTCCCCCGACGCATCCAGCCGTACAAGCGTCCAGCTCGATGAACTTGACGTGAGGGATGTTGCCGTTCTCAATCTGCTCCAACACGCTGATGACGTTCTCTATGCCATCTGCCGCAAGATACTCATCGTTGAAGAGAGCCGTGGCCTCGCCACCGGAGGCGGCCCAACCGATGCCGATCATGCCAGACTCCGTCATCGACGTGATGTCGCCCCCACGCGACATCTTGCTGATGAGGGCAAAGTACAGGTCGCTCATGGAGACGACCACGTCAACATTGCTCTGGTAGTCAGCAAAGCCGTTCTTCACATAGCTTGCCTTGGCGGGGCAGGGCGAGATGAAGCACACGCCGATCTCGTCGTCAGCAAGCTCGGGATGCTGCTCCTTTGCCCGCTTGCGAGCCAGAGCCGCCGCAACCTCCATGGGAGGAAGCATGTGCATCACGTTGTCATTGAGCGACGGGAAGCGCAGGGCTATCAGGCGCACGACCACGGGGCAGGCGGAGCTGATGACGGGCAGCTTGATGCCTTCCGTCTTCAGGTACAGCCTCGTGTAGGCGCTCACGAGCTCGGCGGCCTTCGAGACCTCGAACACGTCGTCGAACCCAACCTTGAGCAGCCCATCCAGCACGTAATCAATGTCATCCAGATTGTTGAACTGGCCGTAGAGCGATGGCGCAGGCAGGGCAATCTTGTAGCGGAAGCGCTCCATGTCCTCGAGCTTTCCGACTACCGCCTTCTTTGCCTTGTTATTGCAGATGCGAATGCACTCGCCGCAGTCAATGCAGCGAGCGTCGTTTATCTGCGCGTGTCCGTCGGCTATGCGAATAGCCTCGGTCGGACACCTTCTTAAGCAGTTCGTGCAGCCAGTACACTTAGATACGTCTAGGCGCACCGAATGCTCGTATGTGCTGCTCGCCATCAGAATTCACCCGTGACAATTGGCTAAAGGTACACGTACATGGTGATGGTGGTGCCTACGCCGACCATGGTGTCGATCTCCAACGTGTCGGTGTAACGCTTCATGTTGGGAAGGCCCATGCCAGCGCCAAAGCCCAAGGAGCGAATGCTATCCGTTGCAGTGGAGAAGCCCTCTTGCATTGCCTGCTCGACATTTGGAATGCCAGGGCCCTTGTCCGCAAGGATAATCTCGATGTACTGCTCGGTCACGATGACGTCAGCGGTACCGCCGTTTGCGTGAATCACCATGTTGATTTCGCCCTCATACATGGCGATGGAGACGCGGCGAATCACGTCCGGCGACAGCCCAAGCTGGCGCAGGTTCTTCTTGACTTGCGTGGAAGCCTGTCCAGCAGACGTGAAGTTCTCGCCGTCTACGTCAAAGTGAAAGATGAGGGGCTCAGACATGG
>JAUNJR010000111.1 GCA_030533135.1 Coriobacteriales bacterium | reverse complement strand
CGTGGGAGAGCAGGACGTCGCTGACCAACAAGGGGCATTTTCGCGTCCCGGGGCGACATGAAACAAAGGCCCGATTTTCAATCAGAGAGTCGGGCCTTTTTCGTTATAGAGAGAAAGTCTTAGCGAGTACTGTCGCCCCAAACTGGGGTCGTCTTTACATATGTCCAGTGGTGGGTAAAGTTAGGCTGCTGGATTCGCTTTGCGATGAGCGTTGCCGTAAACCTTCCGATATCAGAGCTTGGAATCTTGGCGGTAGTTAAGGATGGCTCGACGACTCCAGATTCTGGTGAGCCGCCAAATCCAGAAACCATGACATCCGAGGGGATGGAGAGCCCTTTACGCTTCAGGGCGTTCATTATCTTGATAGCAAGAAAATCGTTGGCACAGACGAAGGCATCTGGCATGTATGGAAGAGCATCAAGCTGTTCGAGCATCCAATCAACGTCCCCATAAAGGTCACTGTCCTCTTTGAGGATGCATAGATCACGATTAACCGACAAGCCCGCAGCGTTGAGCGCTCCACAGAAGCCAATCCAACGCTCGTAGAAGCTATTGCAATGTTCAACATCACCAACGAAACCGAACTGCCTTGCTCCGCCAGAAATCATGTGGTTAACAATGACTGTTTCACTGGTAACGTTTTCCATCGAAACGAAGTCACAGTGAATCAACGACTCTACTACGTGAGGGTAGCAATCCACAAAGACCGTCGGTTTTCCCAGGGAACAGACCATATTGATGTATTCACGGTCAAACAGTTCAATTCCAACAATCCCAACGACATGCTCGAGATCAAGAAGGGCAGGGAGTACCTTATCCGTAAGGTCCTCAGGTGAAACCTCATACATCTGCAATGTGTAACCAAATCGGGATATCTGGTCGGTAAAGCTCGATAAGAAGTAAACGCCAAAGCTGTGGCCCATGAGCTTGTGCTGCGTTAGAAGGGCTATGTTGCCGTTTTGCCTCTTTCCGGTCACTCCCTCGATAGAGTACTGGTAATAGCCGAGTTCTCGAGCCGTGGCGATGACCAGGTTTTTGGTTGCCTCTGGTACAGAGCCCCGCCCGTTGAATACTTTTGATACCGTATTCCGCGATAGTCCACAGGCGTCTGCAATGTCCTGCATGGTGACTCGTTTCAATGCCATAAGCACCCTACTTCAAAGACGATGGCCAATGTGCTGGCGGGGGATCATGTCACGTGACTTCAAATGAAACCAACAGAGCTTCTTCGTTACCCACCTCTTTATGGTTTACTCATTTACAAAACGTAAATATTAAAAATGCATCTGTCAACCTGTATCGGAATAGATGATAGGGTACAAATGACAAGTGATAAGGTGCAAATGCACCTATAACAATATTGACATAAGAAAAGTAGCATGCATCATCAGACATGACGAGATTAATGTGAACAGCCAAGGTTCTGAATTTACATAATGCGTTTTTATGTTGTCAAATCCACACATCAGGTTTGATGTGATAGCTAACATTATTTGTCTGCGAGATGGTTGGTCTCACACGAAGAGGGATAGATCGGGGCAAACAAGTCCTTCGATTACAACATGTTCTACAACAACAGCGCCGAGGAGAAGGCCGTGGGCGAGTTCTACGGCCTGAAGGCTGGAGCTGCGCTGACGGTTCAGCACATCCTGACTTGGAGTACGTGCTGAGGTTGGTTGGCGACGAGGCGCATTGCCTCTGCTTTGCATAAGGTGCCCGGTTTTACCGATATTCCATTATGGAATACCCCTATGACCTGCAGTTATCTGCCAAAACGCTGCACGAGATTCTGCGGGCTTGCGACTGTTTATGATGCATCTCGAGATTGTGGCCCGCTAGTGTGGGTAATCCCCGAGCAACCCCATAGAAGAGACGAGATGACGATGCCAGGAACGACCGAGCCTTTGAACGCGCAGGGCGAGGAGCAGCAAGTCGACGATGTTCCGCAGCAGATTGCGCAGCCCCTTTCGCCTCAGATGCGTTTTCGAAGCCTCGTTATTGAAGGAAATCGCCATGGGTGCGTCGTAGTTCTCTGTGCGGAGACGGGCATGGGGAAGACATGGCTCGCGATGGACGTGCTGCATGCTAGCAAGGCAAAGGGACGGTACACGTGCTCTCTCAATCTGTCGGGCCTTGAAAGCGCTCAGGCATGCATGCGCCTGACGAAGCAGGCGCGTGAGCTACAGCGAGTAAAGACCAGGTCAAATGGGCTCAAGGTTGTAGTTATTGATAACGTGCCTCCAATCGAGGAGTGCGATCTTGCCAAGGCTGTCCGTGCGCTCAACAAGATGGCTGAGTGCGAAGCCGTTGTCCTTGTCTGCGTGCTTCCCGAGGTTGAGCCGCTCATGGAGGAGCTGCCAAAGAGCATCAAGTTCCTCTCGTCAGATTTGGCAAACCTCTATCAGGCGGAGGAAGACCCGCGGCATGCGTCTGGGCTGCAGTTGTCACGGGGCATCGCGGCGCTCATACATGCCAACAAAGAGGTGCATCCCGATTCAGATTGGCGTGACCAAGAGACGGCGTGGCGTTCAGCCGTCAGCAGCGTCGCATCTCGCCTCGTACGTGACACGCTGCCCCTTGAGGAGCAGGGACTGCGCTTGGCAATGCTTCTGTTGGGATCCGGAGACCTGGATGACCTGATTGACGTGGTGCCAAAGATGGATCCAGACGCGTTTGTTTGGCTCCAGCGTGACACCCCGTTCTTCGGCATCGACTTTGCTCAGGGCACATTTTCCTGTGTCGGTCTGAGTTCGGATGAGGTTTTTGAGCACTGTGCACCTGTGCTTCGGGATGCCTGTGCAACACTGTCCAAGACGGTGAATCAAGTCGCAAGGATCCTTGCCCAGCATAACAACTACCAGCGTCTGGCCGTCGTGTGTGATCTCTGCGCCCCACAGGACATGATAGAAATCGCCTGTCAATGGGGCGTCGAGCTGGTTTGTCAGGGCAAAGTTACCCTTGTGCGTAAAGCGTTGTCACAACATGATCGCCTAGGCCTTGAGAACTCGCTTCCAAAGAAGCTTGCGGCCTATGCCGTTTCGTGTCTGAGTGACCAAGGATCCCTCTTGAGAGGGGATTTGCTCATGCGTGAGCATCTTGATACTGCGAAAGGATACGAACGGAAGGTACGGCTTCTCAGCCTTCTGAAAGCCTCGCGTGATCTTGATAGGGGCCTCCCGCCAGCACGGATAGAGGCAGAAGACGGAGACGATTACCTCGCGCGCGGGCTCGTGAAGCACGTCAAGGCGCGCCGACTCATCCTGCAAGGAAAGTTGACCGAAGCCTATGGCCTGTTGGTCAACGATCCACTTCGCCTTGAGGCGGGAAGCCTCGTCGCGGCCTTTCTCTGTGATGACTTCGAGCTATGTCAGATCCTGATTGGGGAACTACCGCGGGAGCAGGAGCGGCAGGCATACCAGAAAGCTCGAGATTTCATCGAGAGCTGTGGCGTTGCGCGTATTGCCTGTTACCGTGGGATTATGACCTCTCTTGGGTTAGCGCTTGCGGGAAGAGACTGCGTTTTTGAGGGTGCCGAGGAGGCGGCTGATCGTGCAGCAAGGATGGGGGATGACTTCATACGAGCAGCTATCCTGATTGCCTTGGCGGTAATTGACAATCGTCAAGATGCCTATGCGCGTGCCCACGTGCGTGCGCTTCAGGCAACTGAGCTCATTAGCGGACCCTTGGGACAACACCTCATGCTTGTCGCACGCTTTGTTGACGCCTTGTCTGCAGTGAGGCTTGGGGATTCCGGACCGCTTGCTTCTCTTGCGAATCGCGTGACTCCCTCAATTGTGCGCGACCTTTCCGCCTATCTGATGTGTGCGGACGAGGAGGAGGCGCGGGAGGTTGAGTTGGGAGTCCTGTCACGAACCAGCGTATCGCGAGACGCCACATGGTTGCTTAACGTCACGTGCAATGACCTCGGTCCGCAATCTACTGTGTTCAGGGGAATCATCCCTCCATCGTGGCTGACGCTCTCACGGCGATCAGTGCGTAACGTCCAATCATATGCGCGTCAGGTGGGACAGGCTAATCGCGAGCTCTTGGCTAACCAGATGAGAGAAGAGCTTAATGCTGGGGAGGACGGTTCGACTACCAATAGCGAGTTGATCGCGGGTGCACCGACCGAGTCGGCCATCGTCTACATCTCAGTCCTTGGTGAGTTTGGTGTATCCGTGAACGGCCGAAACCTCCTCGGGTCGAGCTTCACACGTCGTAGGACGCGATCGCTCATAACACTGCTTGCGGTCCGGCGAGGGCATGTTATGAAGCGTTTTGAGGCCATTGAGTGCGTGTGGCCAGAAGCGGACTTTGAGTCTGGGAGGCAACGGATTTATGAGGCAACGAGCTTCATGAGAAATCAAATATGCAAGGAGATTGGTGAGTTACCCTCCAACCCGTTTATCGGAAACCGAAGTGACGGACTTATTGGGTTTGATACGACGGTTGTGCTCTGTGACATCGATCAGTTTGAGCGCCTTGCCTACGCAGCGTTATCCGAGGAGCGCGACGTGCGAGTCATAGAGTTGTCGGCAAAGGCGATGGAGCTCTATCGGGGAGATTTGTGCGAGTCTCCCTACGATGCGACCGGGATTGTCGAGGCGAGGCGCGAGGAGCTGCGCGAGCTGTTCGTAGATGTTTCCATTGCGGGGGCCTCTGCCGCGTTGCGTGAGGATTTGCTGCCTCTTGCTGTGCGGACGGCTTGGAAAGCGCACGAGACCAATGGTCTGCGCGAGGATGCTGTCCGAATTCTGGTGGAGGCACTGAAGCTCTCAGGAAGGACTGTCGACGCGAGAAACGTCTATATGGCGTATGCGCGACGGCTTCTTGAGGAGACGGGCGAGCCGCCGTCGGCAAGCTTGAGAGCACTTGTCGCCAGGCTCTTTCCAACCCACAAAAGCGCTGGTAAAGGCGTGGTTCCGAGAATGAGGAAGAGTCGGCGGTAAGCAGCTCCACACGCCCTTCACAGTGCGCTTTTAATGATGCGGCATTGTGGGCAAAGATGTTGTGCGAGCCTATTGTTAGAGTGTTCTAGGACGATTCTATAGGTGGCTTATTTACCTAAGAGAAGCTGAAGGAGCTCATATGCCCGGATTCTTTTCCAAGCTACTTTCTCGTGGTGCTGACCGTCAGCTCAAGGAATTTGAAAAGATTGCAGCGCGCATCAATGACCTTGGGCCGAATTATGCGCCGGACAAGATGGACGACGTTGAGCTTGCGCGTCAGACCATTCTGTTCCGCGAACGCTACGCCAATGGCGAAAGCCTCGACAGCATGCTGCCAGAGGCCTTTGCCGCCATGCGCGAGATGTCTGACAGGACCATCCATCAGCGCCACTTCAACGTACAGCTCATCGGTGGCATTGCGCTTCATCGTGGCATGATTGCCGAGATGAAGACCGGCGAAGGCAAGACGCTCGTCTCGACCTTGGCTGGCTATCTCAATGCTATTGCGGGTGAGGGCGTTCACGTCGTAACGGTCAATGACTATCTGGCCAAGCGAGACAGCGAGTGGATGGGGCAGATCTACCATCGCATGGGCATTTCCGTCGGCCTTTTGCAGAACGGCATGAAGCCCACCATGAAGAAGCCCGCCTACCAGGCGGACCTCACCTATGGCACCAACTCTGAGTTTGGTTTCGACTACCTGCGTGACAACATGGTCACGCGGGCTAACATGCGTGTTCAGCGCGGGCATCACTACGCCATCGTGGACGAGGTCGACTCCATCCTCATCGATGAGGCGCGCACCCCGCTCATCATTTCCGGTATGGGCGACAAGTCCGCAACGACCTACAAGGACTTTGCCCGCGCAGTGCGCGGCCTGACGCCCGATGTCGACTTCGAGATGGACGAGGCTAAGCACACGATCGCCGCGACCGAAGAGGGTCTCGCAAAGATCGAACGCGCCCTGAACGTGGAGGACATCTACGCCGATCCGTCTGGCCAGCTGGTGAACCACCTGCAGCAGGCGCTCAAGGCAGAGTACATGTTCCACCGTGACCAGCAGTACGTGGTCGTTGACGGTGAAGTCAAGATTGTTGACGAGTTCACGGGCCGCATCATGGAGGGTAGGCGCTACTCTGAAGGCCTGCATCAGGCAATCGAGGCCAAGGAAGGCGTGTACGTCCGCGAGGAGAACCAGACGCTCGCCACCATCACGCTGCAGAACTACTTCCG
>JAUNJR010000032.1 GCA_030533135.1 Coriobacteriales bacterium | reverse complement strand
CGTTTGCCCGAGGGTTACAACACGATGCTGACCGACAATGCCGAGAGCCTCTCCCAGGGTCAGCGCCAACTGCTCTCCATTGCCCGTGCTGCCGTGGCCGATCCTCCGGTCATGATTCTGGACGAGGCAACGAGCTCCATCGACACCCGTACGGAGCAGATCGTGAGTCGTGGCATGGACGCCCTCATGGAGGGACGTACGACCTTCGTCATCGCACACCGCCTGTCAACGGTTCGCAACTCTGACGTGATCATCGTCCTCGACCACGGACGGATTATCGAGAAGGGCACCCATGACGAGCTGATTGCCCAGAAGGGTACGTACTATCAACTCTACACCGGCGCCTTCGAGTTGGAGTAATATCGAGCTTTGAGCGCCCGTGCGCGCCTCGGATGCTTCGTCCGAGGCGCGCATATCTTAGAGGAGGTCCTGTATATGAACATGAGTCGTCGCTCGTTCCTGGGGCTTACGGCCCTATCTGCTGGCTTCGCCTTGCACGGTTGCAAGAAAAAGGGGACGGAGACGTCCGAGACGGACGAGGGGCAAGATCTTGCGCCGGTAGCCACCGAAACCCTTATTGACGTGACGGAAGCTTCGGGCACGCACCACGCAACGATCACGGTGAAGGATTACGGCACCATAAAGCTCGAGCTCTATGGCGACCAGGCCCCGATTACCGTGGGTAACTTCATGGAGCTTGCGTCCAAAGGCTTCTATGACGGGTTGACGTTCCATCGCATCATCGCGGGTTTCATGATTCAAGGTGGCGACCCGTATGGCAACGGGATGGGCGGTTCTGGCAGGCCCATCAAGGGCGAGTTTTATGCAAATGGTGTCACCAACGTGATTCCGCACCAGCGCGGCGTCATCTCCATGGCTCGTGCATCCGACTATAATTCGGCGAGCTCGCAGTTCTTCATCGTGCATCAGGACAGCATGGATTCGCTTGATGGCAAGTACGCCGCCTTTGGTCGTGTGACCGAGGGTATTGAGGTTGTGGATGCCATCGCTGAGAACACGAAGGTAGAGGATGCCAACGGGACGGTTGCTCCTGAGAACCAACCGATCATCGAGTCGATCACCATCGACGACTAAGCGGCTTAGTCAGTGCGTAAAAGAATGGGCCCAGGGATCTTCCCCTGGGCCCATTTCATGTGGAGATGTTTTCTAGTCGACAAGTAGGACGTTTATGAGCACCTGAAGGGCCACGCTGTCCGGCGCCAAGCGAGGAGTGCTGTGGCCGACACCGGGGACGACAACTAAGCGAGCGCCGGGAATATGCTCAGCAATGGCGTTGGTCTCCTCGGGGGTGATGCAATCGTGCTCTCCCACCATCACGCAGGCGGGGCAGGAGATACGCTCGAGCGACGACGCCTCGATGTGGGGCTCGTCGAGCATCAGCCTGAACAGCTCCTCCGAAAGGCGCGCCTCTGTGGCAGAAGGAAGCAGCTCGGGGTTAATCTCGTCAGGGAGCTGCGAGGCTTCCATAAAGCTTGCCCATGCCCGATTGGATTCAGCCGAACCTGGCGTGTCCCAGTCGGGCTCGTCGATAACGCCGTCGGGCGTCAGGTTGGCGCCAGTAGCCACGATGGAGCATGCGCGGTCAGCATAGTCTCGCGCGAGGAGCAGCGCTTCAATGCCGCCGTCGGAATATCCCAGCACATGTGCCTGCTTGACCTGCAACTTGTCGAGCACGCAGATGGCATCCTCCGTCATGAGCTCATAGGTGAGGGGAAGCGTCCCCCTCGTTGATTGGCCCTGAGCACGCGAGTCAAGGGCAATGACTCCCTTACCCGCTGTGCATACGCTATCGATGACCTTGCAGAAGGAGCCATGACTTCCCCCATTGCCATGGAGCATGAGCACGGGATTTTGCGCGAGAAGCTCCGCTAGGCTGGCGTCATCGGGGCCGTAGACAAACGTTGCAAGCAGGGCGCCATCGGGCATCTCAATGCGCTGGGCATACTTGAGATCAGCCGCTGGGCGTGCGTAGACGGTCGTGCGGTACGGGATGGGGGTACGCGGCATCATAGGACGTCTCCGTTTCGATTAACGCTGGCCCTCGAGCTTCTTGAAGAAGTCAAAGCGCGGTGGGAGTGCCACGAGCTTATGCTCCTCTGGCGTCTCACCACGCGTGGCGGCGAGCTCCGCGGGGGTCTCGAATGCATGCTGCCAGCTGAAGAACAGTTCCCTCTCAAACCCGAGGTATTCGCAGATGGTCTCGCAGCCCATGGGCACCGCGGGGTGCATGAGCAGCGTGATCGTGCGTAAAGCCGCGAAGGCATCAGCAAGCGCCTGGTCATAGGCTGCGTCATCACCCTTGGCTGCCTTGCTGGCGTCGCCCCAGCGCTTGTTGGCGGCACGGGCAAACTCCTCTGCGACGGCAAGCGCGCTATGTGCGTCGAAGCCATGAGCGCAGCGCTCGAAGTCGAGCGTGGCCCGACGGCATTCCTCGATGACCTCAGCGTGCGGCTCGCTTACGGGCAGGTGCCCGTCGCAGGCGTTAGCTGCTCCATAGAGACAGCTGCGAGCAAGGCGATTGAAGATGTTGGTGAGGAAGGCGCTCTCCTTGAGGGCGGGGTCCACAACACGCGGATCGTCCTTGACGAGCACGTCTTCACCCGTCTTCTTGTCCTTGTGACTGACGCTGGTGTCAAAGGCCTTGGGCGAGAACGACACGGCCTTGAGGTCGAGACCAAGGCTCAGCCAGTGAGCGCGGAGCTGCTCGGGGGTGTAGGCGTCCAGAAGCTCGGCAGCCATGGGTGGCTTGATCTTGCCCGAGCTCGAGGCCTTCTTGTTCATGAACAGGATGTGGTAGTTGGCGATGGGCGTGTCCTGGATGAGACCCCAGTCAAGCGCTTTCCACATGGCGGGCTGCGCCACGCAATAGAAGTAGATGTTGTCCTGACCAATGAACTGGTAGACGCTTGCCTCGTCGGTGCACCACCAGTCGCGCCAGTCGGTTGAGGAATAGCGGCCCTCAGGCGCAAGCGCGAGTGCGGTCTGCGTAAACGAGATAGGTGCCCAGAGGCTCTCGGGCCACACCCACACGGTGAGGCCGGTCACATCTTCAAGCTCGGGGGAGGGGACACCCCAATCGATGTTGCCAGTCAGGCGGAAAGGCAACAACGTCTTGCCTGTACGGAAGCGAATGCCAGCCTTCTCGAGGATCTCGCGGGCATCGTCGCGGTCTTTCCAGTCAGCAAACGTAACCTGGAACGAAGACTGGTTGCCCTCGGGCTCAATCACCGTGTGCTCGGGTAACTGACTAGAGACCGCATCAAAGTCTGCGCGGAACTTGTTCTGTACGTAAATCACGGGGTCAACAAGCGATTCGCGCACGGTCTGAGTGACGATGGAGCGAACCTGCGAATTGGCATCCCACTCGTCCATGAGACCCTCAAGGTAGTCCCTAAACGACGGCAGGTCGAAGTACCAATTGTCAACGGGGCGCAGTTCAGGCTTTGTGCCCGTGAGCTGGCTCACTGGAGCGATGAGCTCTTCGGGGTCAAACTGATGGCCAAGGTCGCACTCGTCGGCATATGCCTTCTCGGACTTACAGCCCTGCACGGGGCAACGGCCGATCACCTGGCGGCCATTGAGGAACTGACCGGCCTCGACGTCGTAGAACTGACGGGTTGATAGCTTGAGGAGGTGGCCCTTCTCATAGAGGCGGCTGATGAGGTCGTGGCTCAGCTTGGCATGGAAGGACTTTGCAGGCTCGAGACCGGAACCCTGATAGATGTCGAGCGAGATGCCATACGCGTCGAGTGCTTCCTTCTGCAGGTCATGGTTGATGCGCACGTAGTCGGTGATGGAGCCCTCGTAGCCCTCCTCCTCAACCTTCTTGCGATAGCCTTCCATGATGGGGGAGCCATAACAGTCGGTTCCGGAGACGAAGAGGACGTTTTCAGCACCGATGCGATCACGCAGGAAGCGTGCGAAGAAATCAGCGGGAACGAATACGCCGCCGATGTGGCCGAAGTGCAGGTTCTTATTGCCGTAGGGCATGCCACCGGTAATGATGGCGCGCTTGGGGAACGTTGGGCGGTTCTCGGAGGACATGGGGCTCCTCTCGTAGGTCTTAAGCGTAACTTTCTAATTATCCCACAACAGGGTAGGCGTGGCGATATGGGGTCTCGATAATCCATTCCAGTTGACCGGCGCGTCTAGCTGGTTGGGCAGCGTGTCATTGAAGGAGGTCTCGTCTCCGCCGACCAGCTGTACGTTTTGGACCCTGTAGACGCATTCTTGAGAGCCCGTGTGATAGTGATGCCAAAGCTATGTAGCATCTGACCACAGCGATACAATTGCATGGCCTCAGTTGGCTGCCTTCGAGTGGCAAGCTGCGGGGCTTCGGGAGAGCGCAATGATTCGAAGAGGGGAGACCTGCATGGAGCGAGTGCCGTTGCTTTTGCACGCCTGCTGTGGGCCTTGCTCGCTCGAGCCGGTGCGAATCTTGCGCGAAGAGGGCTTCGAACCAACCATCTGCTGGTCCAACCCCAACATCCAACCCGTCGCGGAGCACGAACTACGCCTGTCAACCCTCCAGAAGTGGGCGACAGAGGTCGCACACGTCGACGTGGTCGTAGCGGGCGACGATCGTGATGCGTGGGAACGACGCGTGGCTCCCCATGGCTTTGATCGAGAGGCCCGCTGCCGTGCTTGTTACGCCCTGCGTCTGGCAGAGAGCTGCAGGATGGCGCGCGAGCTGGGCTACCAGTGCATTTCTACGACCTTGGCTGTTTCGCCATACCAGCTCTTTGACACCTGCGGTGACGTGTTGCAGAAGCTTGCCAAGGCAAACGGGCTCACACCAATCTGGAGAGACTTCCGCCCACAGTATCCAGACGCGACGAAGCGGTCCCGTGAGCTTGGGATGTATCGGCAGAATTACTGTGGCTGTCGCTTCTCGGCTGCCGAGGCAGCCATCGAGCGCCACGAGGCTCGAGATGCACGTAAGGCCGCGAAGGCTGCTTCGCGAGCAGGATGAACGATAACCCCCGCAAAGGTACAAATCGCCTTGTGAGAACGACTTAACGAGCACGATAAACGGAGAGCAGCATGCGCACCGATGACTTTGACTACAACCTACCCGATGAACTGATAGCCCAGTCGCCAGCAGAGCCGCGCGACTCGTGCCGCCTCCTCGTGCTTCATCGTGAGGACGGTCGCATAGAGCATCGCGTCTTCACGGACATTATTGACTACCTAGAGCCGGGTGACCTCATCGTTGCCAACCACACACGCGTGATGCCTGCGCGCTTGGTGGGACATAAACCTACCGGTGCCGTGGCTGAGACGTTGTTGCTGCGTCGTCGCGAGGACTTGGACCCGCTGGGATCGATATGGGAATGCCTGGTGTATCCTGGCAAGCGCCTCAAGCAGGGTGCGGTCATTGAGTATCGTGCCGGCGGCTTGTTGGCTCCGCTCGAGTCTCCCATCGTGCTTACGGCAGAGGTGCTTGACTTTGTGGAGGGCAGCCGCGGCGGACGTCTGGTGCGCTTTACTCCCCAAGGTGATCGGACCCTCGACGAAGCGGTTCATGCGGCCGGACATGTGCCTCTTCCGCCGTACATTCAGTCCTATGAGGGAGATCCCGAGAAGTACCAGACGGTCTATGCCATGAGCGAGGAGCACTCCGCTGCTGCACCGACAGCAGGTCTGCACTTTACGCCAGAACTCATCGAGCGCATTCGCGAGAAGGGTGTCGGCTGGGCAGAGGTCGAGCTGGAAGTAGGCATCGATACCTTCCGTCTGGTGGAGGAGGATGACCCGCGCGATCACACCATCCATACCGAGCGCTATCACGTTGGGCAGGACGTGGTTGATGCCGTGCACGAGGCAAAGGCCTCGGGTCATCGCGTGATTGCCATCGGTACCACCTCGGTGCGTTCGCTTGAGAGTGCTTTTGAAGCTACGGTGCCTGGAGTTGAGCCGCCCATGACTGCGCGTGGCTTCGAAGGTGCCCCTGACTCCGCCGCCGTTCTAGGCACGGGTGATGTTGTGGTGCGCGAAAACGAGACCACGAGCCTGTACCTCATGCCAGGTTCGACCTTCCATGTGGTGGATGCGATGGTCACCAACTTCCATGTGCCGCGCTCGACCCTCATGATGCTGGTCTCCGCCTTTGCCACGCGCGAACAGATTATGGATGCGTACCAAGCTGCCATCGAGCAGCGCTATCGTTTCTTCTCGTTTGGCGATGCGATGCTCATCGTGTAGCTGCCCAAGGGTTACCGGAACAACGAGGCCCGACCTGTAACGACAGGCCGGGCCTCGCTCTTATCTGTTAGGTGCGGCTCTTAACGCGCGCTTCTGGTGGCAAAGAACCAAATGAGCAGGATGGCGACAAGCACCACAGCCGCGATCACGGCAAAGAACAGGATACGCTTGCCGCGGGTGGACTCACGCAGGTGCTTTACTGACTGCGCAAGGTTCTTGACCTCGCGATCCTGGCGCTCGAGCTCAGCTTGGCCAGCCGTGATGCGATCACGAAGCTGCTTGGTGACCTCGGGGGTCTCGTGGATGTCGATGGCCTCGTCAAGCACGATCTGCAGCGCGTCAAGATGCTTCTCGGCCTCTTCGCGCGTCTTTGCAAGTTGGGCGATTGATGCGGTGCGCTCCTTGATGGCGTTGTTGATCTCCTCTTCCGCAGCACGGGCCTGCTTGTAGAGACGGTCGTACTCCTCGCGACGCTCTGACGCCTCGCGCTTGGTGTCTTCAGCAACGCGTTCCGCACTTTCAAGGGTCTGCTTGAGCGAGAAGAGGCGAGCCTGAGCCTCCTCCACGGCCTGCTGGGTCTCTGCGATGACCTTCTCGACTTCTTCGCGCGCATCATCAAGGTGCGCGCGCTCAGTGACGAGCTCGTCACGCATCTTGGGCAGCGCCGTAATTGGTGCGTCGGGGTCTCCCGAAAGCTTGTCAAGCTCCGTTTGAACCCTGCGGAGGCGCTCCTGGGCGTTGTCCACGGCACGGTTGGCGGCAGACACACGGCTGTCGCGCTTACGGGTAGCATCGCTTGCCTGCGTCTCTGCCGCCTTGACGGCTCGACGGACATCGGCGAGTGCAACGGCGGCATCGTCAGCGCGACCCTTGGCGGTATCCAGAAGGTTCTTGTAAGGGCGCAGCGCTTCCTCGTTCTCGGCTCTCAGCGCCGTCAGACGTGCGGACAGCTGGTCGCGTTCAGCGGCAAGGGAGGCCATGTCTGCAGTCGCGTTGTCAATGGCGTTGCGGGTTGCCTGAATCTCGGTGGTCTGCTGCTCATAGATCTGGTCAAAAGAACGCTCGATCTCGACGCGGTGGTCCAAGATCTCCATGGCGTCATCAAGCTCTCGGCGCAGGTTCTCGAGCTGCGCACGCGCATCAGCATGCTGGCGGGAAAGCGCGCGAACGTTACGTACAGCCTCGAGGCCCTCTTTGAGCGACTGGCTGGCGGAATTTGCGACAGCGGCGGCGTTCTCGCCGGCACGAGCCAACGCGACTTCGACCTCATCATCCTCTTCCGTGACAACGTCCTCTTCGTCATCGGGAAGCTCGTAAGGGGCCTCATCGAGAGGCGGTTCGACCGTGTTCACAAAATCCACATCTTCATGCGGCTCAGCCACAGCTTCGATCGGCTCAGCCTCATCTTCACTTGGCTTGGTGAGGTTGACCTCATCAACCTGTGGAAAATCGTCGATTGGTTCGGCAACGTCTTGGTCCTCAAAGGCCTGCTGCTCGTCCACGGGGACTCCTTTCGGCTGCGAATGGTGTGTAGACGACATATATACGACATATATTCATCTGTTATTTTGGCACATGAGCGAAGAATGAGTACCGCAGAGGGGACAGACGGCCCTATTTTGCCCAATCTTTGTTACTATGAGGCGCATGTTGGGCAAACGGGGAAAACCCCACCACCTACAAGAAGGAGTGCACTATGGTTTCCGCTCAGACTGCTATCGTTAACGCCACCGGCCTTCACGCTCGTCCTGCTTCCGTCTTCGTGGCCGAGGCCAAGAAGTATGCAAGCGCCGTCACCATCAAGAACCTCGACAAGGGCACCGCTCCTGTCAACGCCAAGTCCATCATGATGATCCTGGCTGCCGGCCTCGGCTGCGGCACCAACGTTGAGATCGCATGCGACGGCGCCGACGAGCAGACCGCTCTCGATGCCCTCATCGCTCTCGTTAACAGCGGCTTTGGCGAGTAGTCAAACAGCTTCGCATCCCACAGGGATACCAGCGACAGCCCGATGCCCCCGCGGCATCGGGCTGCTTTTCCTTGACCTGGATGGAACCATCATCCAGGCAGGTCAGATATCTAAGCGGGTTCGTCAGGCATTGCGACGCGCACGTAGGTGCGGGTGCGTCTTGGCGGTATCAAGCGGCAGGCCGCTCGGCATGATGCCGCATCAACTACGTCGTATCAGCGTGGATTATTACCTCTGTGCCAACGGGGCAACAGTCTATGACGCGACCGGAGCAACTCTGCGGTCAGTGGCCCTTCAACGCGATGACATCACCCGCGTCATCGAGGCGGTTTCTCCACTTGACCCTGGCTGGAACGTCTTCTGCGAGTCCACCTGTTTCATCGAACGATCAGCTATGTCGTATATGACTGGTGGAGTACGCGACCTACGCAAGAAGATTCGTGCCCACCTTCCTCGCTCTCGAAAAGCCTTTAGGGTGATCTTTGTGACCTTGAAGAACCATTTCTTTGGAGAGCAGGGAAAGCGCATCGTGCATTCCATTAATCCCATCGTTGTGGAGCACGACGAGTTCGAGAAGATCGGCTGCTCGTTTCGTACGGCGGAGGCCTGCGACGAGGCGGCTCGCCGCCTAGAGGAGCTGGGTGGCTTCGAGGTGGCGCGCGTGTGGGCACGGGAACTTGAGATCACGGCAGCAGGTGCGACCAAAGGCCTTGCGGCTGACTGGCTTCTCGACCACCTGGGCGTAGAGCGGGAGCGCACGGTCGCATTTGGTGACTCGATGAACGATGCGTCACTCATCGGCCATGTGGGCAGGTTTGTCGCCATGGGAAACGGAAGCGATGAGGTCAAGGCACTTGCGGATGAGGTTTGCGGAACACTGGTAGCCGATGGTGTGGCAACATGGCTTGAGGAGCAGATGGAAGAAGCAAAGGGGAGATCATGATGGCGAGCTCGCAAAAGCAAACCTACGAAGACTACTGGGACGGTGGCCTTGGGGCAACCGCTCCTGATGGGAGGCCCTGGTTTGCCTACGACATCGTGGCGGAGGACCCGACTACGCATGCCCGCGCTGGCGTGCTGCACACGCCGCATGGTGATGTCCCCACTCCCATCTTCATGCCCGTGGGGACCAAGGCAACGGTCAAGGGCCTGCTGACGGACACGCTGACACAGCTGGGCACCAAGATCTTGCTTGCAAATACCTACCATCTCGCCATGAGACCCGGACCAGAGCTTGTCGCCGAAATGGGCGACTTACATGGGTTCATGTGCTGGCAGGGGCCGATTCTGACCGATTCTGGCGGCTTTCAGGTGTTCAGTCACGGAGAGCATGTCAAGCTTTCCAACAACGGAGTCGAGTTCCGCGCAGTGGACTATGACGGAAGCCACGTTTTCTGGACTCCCGAAGAGAACATGCGCATCGCGCAGCTCCTTGGCGCCGATATCGTCATGCAGCTTGACCAATGCCCCGGGTACCCGTCACCCCGGCCTTTTGTCGAACGAGCCGTAGAGCTCTCAAGCATGTGGGCGGAGCGTTGTTGGCATGCTCACACACGTCCTGACCAGGCGCTCTTTGGTATTGTACAAGGGGGTATGGACCTCGATCTCCGCCTTAGGTCGCTTCGCCAGCTTGAGGACATGGCCGACTTCCCCGGGTACGGCATTGGTGGGTATTCGGTTGGCGAGAGTCACGAGGTCATGTTCGAGACGCTGGCTCCGCTGGCGTCCGAGCACATGCCCAAGAGCAAGCCGCGCTATCTCATGGGCGTAGGCAACCCAACCACCTTGGTGCGTGGTGTGGGTTGCGGTATTGACATGTACGACTGCGTGTTGCCGACCCGCACGGCACGCATGGGCTCCGCCTTCTCAAACGAGGGACGGCTCAACCTCAAGAATGCTTGCCATGCCCATGACCACAGACCACTCGATGCGGCCTGCACCTGCCCCGTGTGTGCCGGCGGCTATACGCGTGCTTACCTACACCATCTGGTGCGCCAAAAGGAGATGCTTGGATCCATCCTGCTCTCCATGCACAACATCTACTTCCTGCTTGATCTGATGAGGCGAGCCCGTCAGGCCATCATTGAGGGTCGCTATGGCGCCTTCCTGTCTGACTGGATGGATAGCCCCGCAGCAAAAGACTGGTAGAAACCCAAGGTCCAGCCTGCCTCTCACTGACTGCGCTGCACAAGCTACTCATTTTGATGCTACACTCATGCTGATAAACATGAAGGTGCAGCTTGGCTGCGCCACGGCACAGAGTGAGTTCTCATGTCTAAGGGTAATTTGGCCTTCCGGGCCGCACTGCGCTTATCTCGGCGCAGATCGTGGTACCAGTATGTTGTTTGGGGATGCGGACTCCCTTATTGGGAGGTGGATTAACCATGTCGGGCCTCCTAGACAGCAGGCGTTGGGAGGTCCTGCCTGGTGACGCCTACGCAGAGCGCGAGTTGACCCAGCAGCTTGGTGTATCGCCTCTTGTCGCTCGCGTGCTTGTCGCGCGCGGCATGCGTGACGTGGACGCGGCAGCTCGGTTCCTCTCGCCATCCCTTGAACGTGACTGGGCAGATCCGTTGGACATTCCTGGTATGGGCGATGCAGCCGACCGTGTTGAGCGTGCGCTTGTCGAGGGGGAGCGCATCGTCGTCTTTGGAGACTTTGACGTTGATGGCATGACGGCAACCTGTCTGCTTACGCTGGCCTTGCGTCACTTGGGTGGCAACGTGTCCCCATACATCCCGCATCGCTTTGGCGAAGGTTATGGCTTGTCCAAAGAGGCGTTGTCGCGCGTCCGGGAGGGATGTGACCCCTCGCTGATCATCACCGTCGACAATGGCATTGCGGCGGGCAAAGAGGTCGAATGGCTCGTTACTGAAGGTGTGGACGTGGTCATCACCGATCACCATGAGCCAGGGGACCTTGTTCCGCAAGGTGTTCCGGTGACCGATCCGAAACTCGTTCCTGATTGCTATTCTCGCGAGCTTGCGGGAGCAGGTGTTGCACTGAAGCTCGTGTGTGAGCTCGGAAGGCGCAGGGGCATGCCCGATCTCTGGCGCAACTACACTGAGGTTGCAACTCTTGGCACCGTGTCTGACATGATGCTCTTGGAGGGGGAGAACCGAGCCCTCGTTGCCGACGGCATGGAGCGCATGAGGCGCACCGACCGTCCAGGCATCGTCTCGCTTGCGGCAATCGCAAACGTTGATCTTTCAACCATCACGGCTGACGAGCTGCCGTTCTCACTTGTGCCGCGACTGAATGCGGCGGGCCGCATGGGGACGACCGATGTGGCCTTTGACCTGCTGCTGACTGATGATCCGCATGAGGCTGCCGTGCTTGCGGCGCGCCTTGAGCAGACAAATACCTATCGCCGCGAGACCGAGTCCGTTTTGACGGATGCCGCTTTGGCCAAGGTCAGCGCCTCTTACGATGGGGGTCGGGTTGTCGTGGTTGGCGGTGAAGGCTGGCACGAGGGTGTCAAGGGTATTGTGGCAAGTCGCATCGTCAATCGGTATCACGTGCCTGCCATTCTGTTTTCCATCTCGGACGGCATTGCACGTGGTTCGGGTCGCTCGGTTGGTAGTGTCGACCTCTTCCATGCGGTCGAGCAGTGCCAGGACCTCCTCGTGCGTTTCGGTGGCCATGCGGGTGCCGTGGGCGTGACCTGCGAGGCTAAGAACCTTGATGCCTTCCGTGATCGTCTTGACAAGATCATGCGCCAGCTACCTGCCGAACAGTTTGAGTCACGCGGGGAAGTCGCGGCGTTTGTCGGATTGGGCGAGCTCACCTGTGAGAGCATCGGATCGCTTGAGGTGCTGCAGCCGTTTGGCCAGGGAAACAAGAAGCCGATCTTTGGTGCGCGGGGCGTGTGCATGCGAAACCGTGCGCGCGTTGGTGCCGTGGGCAACCACCTGCGTTTTGTTGCAACAGATGGCATGAACAGCGTTCCTGCCATCATGTTCAGGGCTCCGCAGATAGAGCGCGCGTGTGACTGCGACGAGGCGGTCGACCTCGTCTTTGAAGCGGTGAACGAGACGTGGCAGGGGCGGACTAAGCCCAAGCTCATGGTGCGTGACATCGTTTACCGTGATCCCAAAGATGAGACCACACACGTTACCACGGCTACCTCGCGGTCGCTGTCTGACGAGCTGTTTGACCGTGCGGAAGAATTTCTTGCGCGAGATGAGTATGCCAGCATTGCCGAGTCCCAAGGTTTCAATACCAAGGTCGTCGGTGTCACGTTTGAAGGGCGCCAATCAGTCGTGGCCACGCTTTCTGTCGGCCAAGAGTTGCAGGTGCTCCGAGACCCACAAAACCCTGCTGACCCCAACGCCATAACGGTCACGACGCAGGAGGGGATCCGTGTTGGCTATCTCCGGAGACAGATTTCCGCAGTTCTAGCGCCCGTGGTCGACAAGGGAACCATTACGTACACGGCGAGCGTGACCGAGGTTACGGGTGGAACAGATGGCAGGTCGTTGGGGGTAAATGTCTGGGTGAGCCGTCTTGAGCAGTCGGCATCTGCCCTTGCCGCGCAGAAGCAGGCGCGCAGTGCTCGTGCGGCGCTTGCCCGCTACTCCTATGAGGCCCTCACTGATGAGCTTCGCCGCCAGATGATCGGCGATCACGATTTCCTGCCCGCTCAACAGGCAACGCTCGAGACGCTTGCTCAGGGACGTTCGGCATTTGCGGTGATGGCTACTGGGCGAGGTAAGTCCCTTATTTTCCACGTTCATGCGGCGCGCGAAGCCATCCTGAGGCAGAAGACGAGCATCTTTGTCTATCCACTGCGCGCCCTTGTTTCTGACCAGGCCTTCCACCTGTCGGAGAGTCTCGGAAAGCTTGGTGTGACGGTGCGCGTGCTGACGGGCGAGACGCCCCTGGCCCAGCGTGATGAGACTTTTGCTGCTTTGGCAGAGGGACAGGCCGACGTGCTTCTCACCACGCCAGAGTTCCTTGCCATTCATGTGGACCGTTTTGCGGAGTCTGGTCGCGTCGGCTTTGTCGTGGTTGACGAGGCGCATCATGCGGGTATGGCCAAGGGCGGAAGCCGAAGCTCCTACCTCTCGATGCCTCAAGTGCTCGAGGCTCTGGGTTACCCAACGGCCTTGGCTGTCAGTGCAACGGCCGCCGACGACGTTGCCCATGAGGTCTGTGACCTGCTGGGCGTTGCCAACAGAGATGTCATCATCGACCGCAGCGTCCGTGAAAACCTGCAGATCGAGGACTGTCGAGAGCTGCGTGATCGTGAGGCTGCGCTCATCTCGGCGGTGTCGACTGGACAGAAGACGGTCGTATACGTGAACTCGCGCGAGCAATCCATTGCGCTTGCAAGGATGCTTCGCCGTTCCATTCCCGAGCTTGCCCATCGCGTGGCCTTCTATAACGCAGGGCTCACGCGTGCAGATCGCTCTCGTGTGGAGGAGGCCTTCCGTGACGGCGTGCTGACCTGTATCGTCTCTACCAGCGCCTTTGGCGAGGGGGTCAACCTTCCCGACATCCGTAACGTGATGCTCTACCATATGCCGTTCGGTCAGATTGAATTCAATCAGATGAGTGGTCGTGCAGGCCGTGACGGGGCTCCCGCGCGTGTCTGGATGCTCTTCGGAAGCCGTGACGCACGCATCAACGAGCGCATCATTGGTTCCTCGGCGCCCGAGCGCCCCATGCTCGTGACGCTGTATCGGACCCTGCGCAGCCTCTCGGCTCATGCGGCGCAGCAAACGGGCGATGCCTCATTCAGCCTTACCAATGCTGCCATAGCGCAGGAGTCTTTTGCCATCGACTCCCATTCCACGCTCGACGATCAGTCTGTCTCGTGCGGAATCTCAATCTTCCGCGAGCTGAATCTGCTTGAGACCATGGGACATGGCTCCGCACGTCGCATCTTGGTTAACGAGTCGCCCGGAAAGGTAGACCTCGAGAGCTCCATTCGCTACCTTGAGGGTCTACATGCACGCGACGAGTTTTCCGCGTTTCGGGACTGGGCGCTGAGCGCCACTCCCGATGAGATGCTCGAGCGTATTAACAGGCCCATTACCCCCGGCTTTGGTCGGGTGGTCGACTGCTAGGAGGTACGTATGGCTGACAACACGACGCAGACGACCCAGCGGAAGACCGCTCAAATACCCATGGCCGACAACTATCGCGTGCTCAAGAACACGTGCGCGAGCTATCTTGACGAGCCCGCGCTCACAAAGATAGAGGATGCCTATCGCTTTGCCGCCGAGGCCCATCGTAACCAGCGAAGACGCTCGGGTGAGCCCTACATCAACCACCCCGTTGAGGTGGCCATCATTTTGTCGTCCGACCTCCACATGGACGAGGACACCATTTGTGCGGCGCTTCTTCATGACACGGTGGAAGACACTGAGGCCACCGATGAAGAGCTTGCCACCCGCTTTGGGAAAACGGTTGCTGACTTGGTTGATGGCGTGACCAAGCTGACGCAGGTTAACGTCTCGTCCATCGACGAGAAGCAGGCCATGAACCTGCGCAAGATGTTCCTCGGCATGTCAAGGGACATACGCGTAGTCATCATCAAGATTGCCGACCGCCTGCATAACATGCGTACGATGGGGTCCCTACCGCCCGAGAAGCGGGCCTTCAAGGCGAAGGAGACCATGGATGTCTATGCGCCGCTCGCAGATCGACTGGGCATCTCGTCCATCAAGTGGGAGCTTGAGGACCTGGCGTTCTTCTACCTGCAGCCCGAGGAGTACGAGCGCGTGGCTCGCATGGTTCAGGAGACGCGTGCCCAGCGCGAGCAGAACACCGCAGAGGCAATCAAGGTACTCGAGAAGGAGCTGGCGAACTCAGGTGTCGAAGGTTATCAGATCAAGGGACGCCCCAAGCATCTGTGGTCCATCTACCAGAAGATGGTGCGCAAGGGCAAGGAGTTCTCGGATATCTACGACCTCATCGCATTGCGCGTGCTCACGCGCTCGGTGGGGGATTGCTACTCCGTTCTTGGTGCGGTGCACTCACTGTGGCACCCACTGCCAGGCCGCTTCAAGGACTACATCGCCATGCCCAAGTCCAATGGCTATCAGTCGCTGCATACGACGGTGATTGGTCCGGACGGGCGTCCAGTTGAGATTCAGATTCGCACCTTCGACATGCATGAGCATGCTGAGTTCGGCGTTGCTGCCCACTGGCTGTACAAACGTGCGGGAAACTCGCGCGGGCAGCTGTCGGCGGCGGAGCTCTCGATTGACTCCACCATCAACCATATTCGTCGCAGCCTTGACTGGGCTACCGACGAGGACATGGGTGACGCTGACGAGTATCTGGATACCCTACGCGTCGACCTCTTTGAGCATGAGATCTTTGTCTTCACCCCCCGTGGCGATGTGATGAGCCTACGCAAGGGGTCAACGCCTCTGGACTTTGCCTATGCCGTGCACACCGAGGTGGGTAATCACTGCGTTGGTGCAAAGGTGAACGGGTCGGTGGTTCCGCTGGGCACGACACTCGTGTCGGGCGACCGCGTGGAGATCATGACCAACAAGAACGCGCGGCCTTCTCAGGACTGGTTGAACATCGTTGCCACGGGTGGCGCAAAGTCCAAGATTCGCAAGTACTTCTCGACGATCACCAAGGCTGACGACGCCGAGCAGGGCCGGAGCGATCTGGCGCGTGAGCTGCGCAAGCGTGGCTATGGAATCTCGACCCATCGCGTGACTAAGGCCATCGAGAAGGCATTGCCGACCCTTGACCACAAAACGCCAGAGTCGCTGTTTGCCGCCATTGGCGGTGGAAAGATTTCAGCAAAGCAAGCCGCAAACCGCATCGAGGCAGCTATTCTTGAGGACTCGCCAGAGTACCAGGCTGCCCAGGAGCGGGAGGCTCGCAAAGCAGCAGAGGCCGAGGAGAGGGAGCTGCTGCTTGCCACGGGCCGTCAGGCGGATAAGCACCATCAGAAGCGCAGGAAACACACTTCATGCGGTGTTGTTGTCAAGGGTGATCCGGACCTGCTGGTTCATCTGGCGCATTGCTGCAATCCCGTTGCGGGTGACGACATCGTGGGATTTGTCACGCGTGGACGCGGGGTGTCTGTGCATCGTGTCAACTGCCCCAACGTCGCCGACCTGATAAAGGATCCCGAGCGCATCATTGACGTCGAGTGGGACACCTCTGGTGCAACCGAGTTCAGGGTTGAGATTGTCATCGAGGCAAATGACCGTATGGGACTTCTGAAGGACGTGACCGCGGCCATTGGCGATGCGGGTGGCAATATCCTGTCTGCTGCGACGCAGATTACCAGAACGGGTGTGGCGCGTCTGCGCTTTGCGGTGTCTATCGCTGATGCAAGCCTGCTCTCGCCGCTGCTGGCTACGATTAACCACGTTCCGTCCGTCTACAACGCGCGACGCATCATGCCTGGCGAGGGGGCAAGCTCCCTGAGCAGTCGTTCAAGAGAGAGGTAGCCATGTCTGACGAGATTCGCCAGTTTGTGGTCGGGCCAATTCAGACCAACTGCTATGCCTATGTGAGCGAAGGCGAGTGCATGGTGGTGGACCCTGGTGCATCGGGGTCGGCCATTGCCGAGCATCTGAAAGATGTGCAGATTACGCTTGTTGTTGCGACGCATCGGCACCATGACCACGTGTGTGGTGTCCGGGCGCTGGTCGAGGCATGCGGGGCTCCTTGGGCTATCTCGGCGGTGGATGCGGAAGGCGCCCAAAAGGCGCTCGAGCTGTCATCACATGGTTTTGGGCCGTCGCCGGAGCTTGCAGATCCGCCGGTACCCGATCGTCTCTTGTCCGAAGGTGACGTGCTCAAGGTTGGTACGGCCACGTTTACGGTTATTGAGACGCCGGGACACACCGAAGGAGGCATCGTGCTTCTGGGCGGAGGAAGTGCGCAGGGGATTGCCTTTGTGGGTGATACGCTCTTTGCGGGATCGTGTGGGCGAACGGATTTGCTCGGTGGAGACCATGCCACGATGATGGATACGCTTGCCCGCCTGAAGACTGAGCTGCCGGCTGAGACAGCAATTCTGTGTGGGCACGGTCCTGCGTCGACCATGGAGGTTGAGCTTGCGACGAATCCCTGGTTGCAGTAGATAGCGCACTTTTCGTTAACGGCACCAAAAAAGGCTCCCTAAGATAGGGAGCCTTTGATTTACCTGGTGCCCGGAGCGAGACTCGAACTCGCACTCCTTTCGGAAAAGGTTTTTGAGACCTCCGCGTCTGCCAATTCCGCCATCCGGGC
>JAUNJR010000110.1 GCA_030533135.1 Coriobacteriales bacterium | reverse complement strand
ACGACCTTGAAGCCCATCTGCCACTTGGCAGCGCCAGCGGTGCACTGGATGATGACGGGGGACTGGAGCTCCTCAGCGGCCTGGAGAATGGAGCGGGTCCACTCGAGGTCGTTGGTGTTGAATGCTGCAACGGCATAATGGCCCTTGACGGCAGACTGGAGCATAGACGTGGCGTTAACAAGCATTGTTGTTACCTCCCAAGAACGTTGGTTGACAAACACTTCAGCAATCATAGCGCGTGCTGGCCAAGTTTGATAAAGCAGACTCGCAAGAGGTAATTTCTTGCGGTATAAGGCGTAGAACTATTCGGTGAACGAGTACGTGTCCTCTACCAATTGGACGACTTCCATGATGTTTTCAGCTGGTCCCTCGGCGGCGACATAGTGAATCGCGCCCGCTTCGTCAGCGAGAGACCAGGTCACCAGATAGCTATCATCATCCGGATAATAGGCATACACCTGATAGGCGGTCTGGCCGGCGAGTGTGACGGTTGCACCAGCCACATCTTGCCCTCCACCGTCCTCGATGTTGTACCAGACACTGGTTGCGGCTTCATAGGCGCCAAACGATGCGCGCTCTTCCTCCGGCACATTAGTCAGGTCAAATACGTTAAGGGAGACGATGTAGCTTCGAGAGGTGTCGCAGTACTGGATGGAGTTGTTACCGTCGATATCGACAAACTTCACCCAGTCAGCAGGTACGGACATATAGCCGTACTCATTGCTGCCGACACGCTGCATATCCTTTGTCGCGGTAATGGCAGGCACCTCTTCCAGCTCGGGCGTAGACTGCCCGTCATCTGTTGTGGCAGTGTCGTCCGTTGCGGTAGACGTATCGGTTGTCGCCTCGGTTTCCGTTTGCTCGTTCTTCGTCTCTTCGACGACCTCAGTTGCCTGATCCTCGGGCTTGACTTCCTCGACAGTGGGCTTTGTTGAGCCACAGCTTGCTAGGGTAAAGGCGAGCGAAAGCGAGGCGGCGCCAACTGCGAGCGTGCGTATCATGCGCATGAGATCCCCTTCCACGATTTATGTGAACACCTCTACATTATGCACCGTTCGACTGTGTACTGGGTATGCAAGCTCTGTCGCTTATTCATGGAGATGGTGACCAGAATCGACAAGTGGCTATACTCGGATGCCCGAACGGAGACGTCCATCAATCGAGCTGGCTGTTGAGAGCTTGCGGACGTCAAAGAAAGGTTGTGATTGGTATGTATCAGAAGTCAGCCGAGCCGCGCGGCGTCTTTGATGACTTCTCATTTGTTTCCGTCGCTGCAAGTGCGCTTACGGCGGCGACATCCTTTTTGCTGTCCTCAAAGATCGGTCTCACAGGGTCGATGATCGGTGCCGTGGTCGCGGCTGTCATCTCGACGGCGGCAACCCAGGTCTACCGAGGGATGTTGGTCGCTTCTGCTGAGCGGATCAGGTACGTAGCCGAGACTGGGCATATGGCTCCGAGTCATATGCATCACCAGCGCAGGCATTATGCGGCTCCTCGTATTCTGGGACGACTGATTGTATTTGCGGTGATCATTTCTCTTCTTGGCGTTCTAGCGAGTGCGGCGTTCATTGCATTTGCGACCCGCGGCGAGGGTCTTGGGCCGACCGAATGGGAGCCGAGTGCCACGATTGAAGAGACAACCGAGGAACTCGTCGATGAGGCCAAGGAGGTCAAGGACACCGTGAAGGAAGTGGCAGCCGATGCGGCAGCCAAGGTGTCCGAGACTGGTGCTGTCGCGACAAGCGAGGGCACCGAGGCAACGACCGAGACCACCCAGACGACGACCGATACGACTACGGGCACTAACGAGTCGCAGGTAAAAGAAGTGACCGAGACGCCTTCTGAGCCAGTTGCAGTCCCGACTGAGCCAGCGGCACCGACGGAACCCGCAGCTCCTGTGGTAGAGGAGACGGGCGCGACCACACAGCAGTAACACTGCGTGAGCCGGCCAAAAAAACGTGGCAGCCGATGTGATCGGCTGCCACGTTTTTTGATGACACAGATATACTAAGCAGACCTAGCTATCCTGCTCTTTCCTGAAGTCCTCGTCGACCAAGATGTCTGCCAGCGTCTTGCTGTCCAAAAACGATGCGGTCAACTTGCCAAGATCGCGCCAGATGCTCACCGTGGGACAATCCTCGATACGCGGGCAGATTTCTCCCGACGTGCAATCAAGGCAGGCGACAGGGGCAAGCGACCCCTCGGCGGCGCGCAGAATCTCGCCAAGCGTGTATTCCTCAGGCTTACGGGTCAGACGATAGCCACCGCCCTTGCCGCGCAGGCTCTCAACGTAACCAGCCTTGTGCATGAGGGCAATGACCTGCTCAAGATACTTGCGCGAGATATTCTGCCGCTCGGACACATCGCCCAGCGAGACCCAGCCTTCATGGGTTGCGAGGTCTCCCATGGCACGCAACGCATACCGACCCTTGGTAGAGAAGAGTCCTCCAGCCATGGCCTATTCCTCCCCGTCGGTTCCCAGCATCTCGCTCAGAGTGCGCCAGGCAAGCTCGGCGCACTTGACGCGAGCGGGCATGTGGGCAATGTCTTTGAGCAGCGCCGCGTCCTCAAGCTGCTCCAACTCGGTGGGGTCAGTTACCTCGCCCTTGACCATACGCATGAAGAGGTCGCAGAGCTCAAGGGCCTCCTCGGGCGTCCGGTCCGTTACCAGATCGCTCATCATGTCGGCGGATGCCTGGCTGATGGCGCAACCATGTCCTTGGTAGGCCGCCTCCTCGATGGTGCCGTCGTCACCGATTCGAATCGAGAAGGTCAGCTCGTCGCCACAGCTGGGGTTAACACCTTCGTGGACGTGCGTCGGATCCTCCATTTGGTAGTTGTAGTCAGGATTGTTCACATGGTCCATGAACTGCGGATTATAGAGACTTGCAGGGGTAGCGCTAGATACGGCCATGGAAGATGCTCCAAACTGTGTTCAGACCTTCGACTAAACGATCGATGTCGGCCTTGTCGTTATAGAAGGCAACGCTTGCGCGGCAGGTGCTCCGCTCGCCCAGCCATGCAAGGAGCGGCTGTGCGCAGTGGTGCCCGGCGCGGATGCAAACGTTTGACATGTCAAGGATGGATGCCACGTCATGCGGATGTATGCCATCCACGTTGAAAGCGACGGCACCGACGTGACGGCTGCCATCGGTAGGACCTATAACCTGCACAAAGGAAAGGGTGGCCAGCGAATCAGTGAGGTAGGTAGCCAGCTGCCGCTCGCGGCGCTCAAGAGCTTCCATGCCGAACTGCTCAAGGTAGGTAATGGCGGCGTCAGTGGCATAGCTGCCTGCCGCATCCTGCGTGCCTGCCTCGAACTTTGCGGGGACCGGTGCCCAAACGGCGTCAGTCTCGGTTACGGAGTCAATCATCTCGCCACCGGTGAGGAAGGGCGGCAAGGCGTTGAGCAGTGACTTTTTGCCCCACAGCACGCCTATGCCCATGGGGCCGCCCAGCTTGTGCGCTGAGAAGGCGAGGAGATCGCAGCCAAGGGCGCGCACGTCGACAGGGAGATGCGGCACCGACTGAGCCCCATCCACCACCATGGTTGCTCCCATGGCATGGGCGCGCTCGGCTATGGCCGCTATTGGGTTCTCCACGCCAAGCACGTTGGATACATGGGTCACCGAGACAATCTTGGCCGCAGGGCCAATCTTGGCCTCAATCTCATCCTGTGTGATGACGTAGTCATCATTGGGGCGCAGATAGACGAGGGTGGCACCGGTCGCGCGGCATACCTGCTGCCACGGGATGAGGTTGGAGTGATGCTCCATGATGGAGATAACGACCTCATCGCCAGGTCCAAGGCCAACCGTCTGCGGCAGCGTGTGAGCCACCAAGTTCAGCGACTCGCTGGCGTTACGTGTAAACACGATCTCATCCGCCTGAGGCTTACCCTTTTCATCGACGGCGCAAATGAAGCGCGCGATATGGGCGCGGGCATCCTCGATGGACGATGTCGCCTCAACGGAGAGGTGATACAGACCGCGCAACGGGTTGGCATTCATCGTCTCGTAAAAGCGCCGCTCGGCGTCAAGCACCATCGCGGGCCGCTGTGCCGTCGCGGCGCTATCAAGAAACGTGAGATCAGGATTCTGGGCAAGCAGGGGGAAGTCCTGCTTGAACGGACTCTGTTCAATCTCACGAAGCTCCTCGGCGGTCAAGCTCATGCGTCCACCTCGCCCTCTTCGGTAAGGCCAAGACCTTCGGCCACGTCACGTGCGATTTCAGAACCAAGCACCTGCTCGGCGCGAGCAAGTGCTGCGTTGCGTGAGACGTTTTCCGGTGCATGGATCACCGCGTCGTCAAAGAAGGCGCGGGCAAAGAGCGCCTCGGCATCGGCCGTGGAAAGACCGCGGTCTGCTAGGTAGTTCAGCTGGTCGACGCTTACCGACCCGATGGAAGCGCCGTGGTTACCCGCCACATCGTCCTCGTCGCACAGGATGGTGGGCAGCGTCTTGTTGACGATGTTGTCACCGGTAACCAAGACGGTCTCAAGCTCATTACCCGTAGCTCCCTTGGCACCATGGATAAGATCGATGGTCTCACGCATGGTCTTCTTTGCGGAATCCGCCAGGATGCCAGACGTCGCGATTTCGGAGCGCGTGTTGCGGCCACGCTGACGTACGAGATGGTTCACGTCAAGGACCTCGGTCCCGCGAACCAGGTAACGCATGTCATGCGCCAGGCGTGCGGAGCGTCCGTCAAGAGCTGTGCAGATGCCCATAGCAACCTTGTCGCCACCGAGTGCATACTGTCGCACCTCTATCTGGGCACCGTCAGACGCCTGGATGCCGACGCCCTCGAGGTGCTGGGCGTTAGTGCCTGCCGCCACAATCTCGACGAGCGAGACGCGCGCTCCGCGCTCGGCAACAATCCGAAGCAATGAAGCCGAGGTAGCAGCCTCATCTGGTGTTCCATGGACAGCAACGACGACGGTGGCCTCCGCACCTTCGCGTACCAGCACGCCGGTGTCGCGAATATCGCCTGCGGCAGCGTCGATGTCAATCACGATGGGCTCGGCGCGGTGCGTGCCGGCCTTGACCTCCACATAGCGGGAGTCGCCGGAAGCGCTGACGATCCAGCTTGCTGCCTCGGCGCCAACGCCGGTCTCAACCGCGTCAAACAGGCGCGGAAGGCGAGCAAGCACCTCGCCCTTAGTGGTGGGAACGGGAACCTCAAACGAGATGTCGTTGATGCGCAGGTAGTTCCACGTCTGCGCGGCGGGCACGTTGACGTGTGCCAGCGTCTTGGTTGTGGCCATTAGCCAATCGCCCCTTCCATCTCGAGCTTGATGAGGTTGTTCATCTCGACGGCGTACTCAAGCGGCAGTTCCTTGCTGACCGGGTTAGCAAAACCGTTGACGACCATGGTTCGAGCCTCCGCCTCCGAGCATCCGCGGCTCATGAGGTAGAGGATGGTGTCGTCAGAGATGCGACCGATGGTTGCCTCGTGTCCCACCGAAGCCGTGGCGTTGCGAACATCCATGGCGGGGATGGTGTCCGAACGGCTGATGTCGTCCAGCATGAGGGACGAGCAGCTGACGGTCGCACGAGCGCGGTCGGCGCGCCTGCCGATGACGACAGAGCTGCGGAACGTGTTGACGCCTCCGTCCTTGCTGATGGACTTGGTGTCCACCGAGGCGGTGGTGTCGGCGCCGTTAAGGATGACCTTGCAGCCCGTATCGAGGTCCTGCGTGGCGCCAGCAAAGGTGATGCCCGTGAACTCGCAGGTGGAGCGGGCGCCCGCGAGGATAGTGGTGGGGTAGAGGTAGCTGACATGGCTGCCAAAGCTGCCCGAGACCCACTCCATCTTGGCGTCCGCACCGACGGTCGCGCGCTTGGTGTTGAGGTTGAACATGTTCTTCGACCAGTTCTCGATGGTCGAGTAGCGTAGGCGCGCGTGATCCTTGACGAAGAGCTCGACGGCACCGGCGTGCAAGTTGGCCTCGTAGTACTTTGGCGCGGAACAACCCTCAATAAAGTGCAGGTCAGCGCCTGGCTCAACGATGATGAGCGTGTGCTCGAACTGGCCTGCGCCGCTTGCGTTGAGGCGGAAGTAGCTCTGGAGCGGATAGGAGAGGCTCACGCCTTCCGGCACGTACACAAACGACCCGCCTGACCACACCGCATAGTGCAGCGCGGCAAACTTGTGGTCGCGCATGGGGATGAGCGTCCCAAAGTACTG
>JAUNJR010000227.1 GCA_030533135.1 Coriobacteriales bacterium | reverse complement strand
GACACGCAAGAGGCAGCGCGCAGACTAATCTCACTGCTTGGATAAGTTCAGCCCGCGGACACCGAAATCCAGATGCTACGTTGGCGCAATCTGGCCTTAACACGTTTGCCGCCAAGCGCGGTACGACCTCTCACTTCAGGGAAATAAACCGCAGGTAGGCTCTCTACTGTCAAATGTTGCGCCAGTAGTGGTGCACGAACGTAAGAAGGGAGAACGGCCATGGCCCTAGATAAGGTCACTGCGGAGTGGGGAGAGCTGCTCTTCACCGACGCCGATATGCAAGAGCGACTTTCGAGACCCACGTACAAACAGCTTAAGCAGGTCATTGATGACGGTGCGCCACTTGACCTCGACATCGCCAACGAGGTAGCCCACGCCATGAAGGAATGGGCTCTTGAGAAAGGCGCCACGCATTTCACGCACTGGTTCCAGCCACTCACGGGCATCACGTCCGAGAAGCATGATGGCTTCCTGACACCACGCTCTGATGGCACGATCCTCATGTCGTTCAGCGGTAAAGAGCTGGTGCAGGGTGAGCCCGATGCCTCCTCGTTCCCCTCGGGAGGTTTGAGGGCCACCTTCGAGGCACGCGGCTACACCGTATGGGATCCCATGAGCCCCGCCTTCATCAAAGACGAGGTGCTCTGCATTCCCACGGCGTTCATCTCCTACACCGGTGAGGCACTCGACAAGAAGACGCCGCTTTTGCGCTCGCAAAACGCTCTTGAGGTACAGGCCAAGCGCGTGCTTTCGCTGTTTGGCCGCAAACCAAAGCGTGTCTTCACCACTGTTGGTCCCGAGCAGGAGTACTTCCTCATTCGTGAGGAGGACTACAAGGCCCGTCCGGACCTCATCCTCACGGGACGCACGCTCTTTGGCTGCGCGCCGGCCAAGGGCCAGGAGCTGGAGGAGCACTACTTCGGTGCCATCAGGCCTACCGTCAGCGAGTTCATGAAGGAGCTTGACGACGAGCTGTGGAAGCTGGGCATCCCCGCCAAGACCAAGCACAACGAAGTCGCACCGTGCCAGCATGAGCTTGCACCTGTCTTCGAAAAGGGATCCACGGCAGTGGACGATAACCTCCTCACCATGGAGAAAATGCGCCTGCTGGCAAGCCGTCACGGCCTTGTCTGCTTGCAGCACGAAAAGCCTTTCGAGTATGTAAACGGATCCGGCAAGCACAACAACTGGTCCATCAGCGCCGATGACAAGAACCTCCTTGAGCCTGGTCCCGACCCAGAGCACAACCTGCAGTTCTTGGTATTCCTCGCCTGCCTGGTGGCCGCCGTCGACGAGCACGCGGACCTCCTGCGCATGAGCGTGGCCTCGGCTGGAAACGACCATCGTCTGGGAGCCAACGAGGCACCACCGGCTATCGTCTCCATCTTCCTGGGAGACAACCTCTCCCCCGTCGTCGAGGCCCTCATCCACAAGGAGCATGCCGACGTCGCCGAGCGCGAGCTCATCGACCTGGGCATCCCCCAGCTCCCGGCAGTTCTTCGTGACAACACCGACCGCAACCGTACCTCTCCCTTTGCCTTCACCGGCAACAAGTTTGAGTTCCGCATGTGCGGAAGCCAGCAGAACCTTTCCGATCCCAACGTGGTCCTCAACACGGCCGTGGCGGAGCAGTGCGAGCGCTTCTGCGCCTATGTGGCCCAACGTTCTGAAGAGCCGTTCACCATCGTGGCTATGCGCTTCGTACGTCACACCTTCCGCGACCACCAGCGCATCATCTTTGACGGCAACGGCTACTCCTCCGACTGGGAGGAGGAAGCCCTGCGGCGCGGCCTGCCCAACCTCAAGACCACGCCCGACGCCCTGGGTGCCCTTGTGGATCCCGATAACATCGCGCTCTTCGAAAAGTATGGCGTGCTGAACGAGGCCGAACTGCACGCGCGCTTTGTCGCGAAGTCGGAGCAGTATGCCAAGCTCATCAACATCGAGGCAAACACCATGTCGTACATGGCGCGTCACATGTACCTACCCGCGCTCATGAG
>JAUNJR010000226.1 GCA_030533135.1 Coriobacteriales bacterium | reverse complement strand
GGCATGATCGTGCGCGGCGTGTAGCGACGCTGTAGGGCTCTGCGATGGCGCTGGAGCCCCGCTTTCCCTTAGCTCAAAACTGAACAGCTTGGTTCTCATCACAAGGACAGCTTCTGGCGGCGTCAGCGTTAGAATGAGAATTCTCGCAATTTTGCTGCAAGGAGAACTATGTCAGTCACGCTCTCTCACCAGTCCGCGCTTGATGTCATTCGCATGCTTCGGTGTGAAGGTGTGAGCATGCACGATATGGACGTTGTCCCGTTGGCCGCCCCGTCGCCTTGGGTTGGCAAGCGTCTGGTCATGAGGAACTTCAATGACGATGTCTGGCATTGGATGAAGCCCAGCGAAAGCCGTCCCCTGCACATCTCGGTGCCCGACGAGCAGGTCCGCGTGCGCAGTAAGGGCATCGTGTCCCACGTGGCGAATGACGACATGCCAGCAGGCTCGGTCCTTTGGCTTGACGAGCGCTCAAGCGTCGTGTGCCCTGAGCTGCTGTTTCTTCAGATGGCGGATGTCTTTTCAGTACCTGCGTTAGTGATGCTGGGCCTCGAGCTGTGTGGGCATTTCTCCCGTCAGGCAGAGGAGCCCCTGATGGGTGACGTGATTGACGGGCTTCCCGCTGCCACGACTGTCAAGCGTCTAGAGAAGTACCTCTCGGATTTCAAAGGAACGCGGGGTCTAAAGAAAGCGCGTGTGGCGCTGCAATACGTTTGTGACCATGCGGCAAGTGCGCCAGAGGCCGCGCTTGCCACTATGTTTGGGCTGCCTCCAGTGGAAGGCGGGTATGGACTGGGGCCTGTGCTGCTCAACGAGCGCGTGGAGCTGGATGATGCGGGGTCGTGGGTGAGGATTAAGAATCGATACCCTGACCTGATGTTTGCATTTGCTCCGGTGGGGTTGAACTACGACGGCTTTAAGCACTTCGACATTGCGGACCTTATGGCGGCCGTTGACGTGTTTTCTCGTTTGGAAGGGGAAGAACAAGGCAAGGCACGCGATGAGCTCAAGACGAAGCTGGTGGCGGTGCGGGCAAAAGTGTTAGATGACAACATGCGCGACCGACAACTTGCGGCCCAGGGGCGAATCGTGTTCTCCGTGACGAAGGAGGACCTAGCGGACATCACACACCTAGACGAGCTTGCTCGACAGGTGTTAAGTTGTGCGAACAAGGTGTTTGGGACCGACGTCGAAGAGCATCTGGAAATGCTTGACGATACGTCGCTCATACGTGAGAGGGGCGAATTGCTCAGCGCGCTGGCGCCGCACGCGGGGTTTGGGGCGTCTTCCTATGGAAAGTTGTGAGATCGTCCTGCGCGTGTTGAGCAAATAGTTACCACTCGATTCGGGATGGTTGGCTGCCAACTGGCTTACGTTCAAAGTTGATGAATCGAATGGTAACTAGCTAAAATACACAGTTACCATTCGATTCATCAACTTTGAACGTATCGCAGGATTCCGAGTTGAGTGACAAATCCTGTGGTAACTATTTTAGCTTGTCTCGCCTGCCGTTTGATTTAGGACTCGTCTGGCCGCCATACGAAGAGCCCATTGGCGGCGGCAAGGGCGCGTATCTCCTTGAGGAGGCGCGTGGTGGGGTCATACAGCTCCATACAGGTGCTGCTGGTGGGCACCACGATGAGCGCCTGCTCTGAGGGGAGGGGCGATGCACAGGTGGTCCTGGTTGCGCGCGACCCACTTCTCCAGTTTCTGAGGTTTGGGGTTACGCTTAGACTTCTCGCGCTGCCCGCGAAACACCAAGAAGTCGTGGTAGCAATTGAGCTTGAGCAAGACGGTGGCAAACGCATAACGAAGCTCTGCTCCACGCGGGCCGCTCAAAAGCGGTTCCTCGACCGCAAAGAACTGTCACGCGTATTCTGCGGGCACTTGGGATGGCAGGCAGTCGATGACCCAGCAGGGTTCCTGCAAAAGGGCCTCCACGTCGATATCTGTGGACATGGCAGCCTCCGTTGGACAGTTCTTTGCACATGATAGCGAACGGGGGACGGGTTGGTGCTCGGAG
>JAUNJR010000225.1 GCA_030533135.1 Coriobacteriales bacterium | reverse complement strand
GCGCCAGCGTGACGATGGTGCAGATGATGCTCGCGATGGTGGGGATGAGCGAGTACACCACCACGTCGACGAGGCCGGTATAGCCGCTCATGAAACGGCTGGTCTGGCTCACGAGCGCTCCGCCGAAACGGCTGGTATGGAACGTCATGCTCTGGTTGGAGAGCGTGTCGAAGCACAGGCGCGCCAGATGGTAGTTGCCGTTGAGCTCGAGCTGCATGACCGACCAATCCTGCAGCTTGGAGCAGGTCTGTCCGACGGCGTTGACCACGAGCAGGGCAATCACGTACGGGGCGAACACTTCCCAGACCTGCGCGGCGGGCACCGGCTCTGCCGAGACGCGATCGACGATGAGGCCCATGACCCAGGTGTTGGCGTAGTTGAGCAGCGCGGTATACGCGACGCTCGTGAAGACTGCCATGAACGCCGCAAACGGCTTCTTGCGCGTTACCCACCAGAACCAGTGAAGCGTGCGTCGTATGGTCTGGCCACTGAGCGGGCCGGTCTTCCTCTGAGCCATCGTCTTCCTTCCAACCGCGTTTGCCGCGCTCTATTGTGCCACGAGCATGGGGGAGCGTTGTAAGCAGATGACCGTATGCCCTCGCACTCATCGCTGCTCGCCACTCGAAGGGGGCGTTCGATATCGGACAACCCAACTCGGGTCCCGCGTGTATACAATGGGAGTGCCACTTTACGAAGGAGTCCCATGGCTATCAAGACCACCGAAATCGTGCTTGATCTTGAAGGCATCGACAGCGCCTCCGAGGCTGTCGAGGCGTTTCTCGCCAAATCCAAGCTAGATCGTCGTAGCCAGCTCTCGGCACGTCTCACCTTTGAGAATGCCCTGCTCAATCTGCGTGACACCTTCGGTGACGGGTATCCTGCAGAGCTTGCGGTGGGCAATCGTCTGGGCAAGCCGCGCCTCGTGGTAAAGGTTCGCGGAAGACGCTTTGACCCGCGTATTCTGGGTGACGAGAACGATTGGGCGCACTCCCTCATGGAGGCCGCTGGCCTGAGGCCTTCTTACGCCTATAACGGTGGCTTCAATATCATCTCCATCTCCTGCCCCAGGCCGCCGATGGGCTCCACGCTGAAGGCAACCATCGCCATTGCCCTCGGACTGCTGCTCTCTCGGGCTGGCTTCCTACTTCCCGACGCGACCCGAGAGAGTATCCTCACCGGTCTCATCCAGCCGCTCTTTGACACCTACGTCAAGATGCTCGCTGGCGTTGCGGGTCCCATGGTATTCCTCTCGGTGGCATGTGGCATCACGGGCATTGGCGACATGGTTGCCTTGGGACGCAGCGGCAAGACGATCATGGGACGTCACCTCGCGATAAACCTCGTTGCCGTGCTCGTGGCGTTTGCCGTGGGCATTCCGGTCTTTCATCTGGCGCACGGGGCGAATGCAGGGGAGGGTGGCGCGCTCTACACCATCACGAACCTCATTCTGGGGATGGTTCCCACCAACTTTGTCGAGCCCGTTGTGGAGAACAATACCCTGCAGCTCGCGGTTCTCTCGATTGCGGTGAGCATCGCCGCCCTGGCGCTCGGAGACTTGACTGAGCAGGTGCGCAAGATCCTGCAGGAACTCAACATGCTCGTCCAGTTCTTGATGGAGCAGCTTTGCCGCCTGCTTCCGGCATTCATCGTGGTGATGATGATCTCGCAGTCGTGGTCGGGAACCATGGGTGCCCTGCTCTCCTCGTGGCTACCCGTCCTGCTGTTTGTCGGCACCATACTGGCCTTCCTTGCAGCCCTGCTCCTGATCGCCTCGATCAGATGCAAGGTTCCCGTGATGCGGCTGGTCAAGGCGGTCTTTCCTGCTGCCACCATTGCGTTTGTCACGGCATCGTCCTCGGCGGCATTTGGGTCGATGCTCTCCGTTTGCCATGATGACCTTGGAATCAACGAGGAGCAGTCGTCGTTTGGCGTTCCGTTGGGTATGGTGCTCTGCAAGCCCATAGCCACCATCCAATTGGCCATAGTGCTGCTCTATAGTGCGCAGGCCTTTGGCGTGCAGGCA
>JAUNJR010000109.1 GCA_030533135.1 Coriobacteriales bacterium | reverse complement strand
AACTCTGTGGCGTAAGTTGGACGAAAGGGACCGTCCCCTCTGTCCAGTTGGGCAAAAAGAGCCGTCCCCGACGGCCCGACCGAAGTCTGCCCCAGCCTATGTCGTACTACAAACGCACCTTGATGCAAACCTTGCGCAGCGGGGCGGGTCCCCCCTCACCGCAGCAGGCAGGCTTGTGCGCATCGGCGGGAGGCGTCACGCAAAGGTCGCCCGCATGCAGGACAACCCACGTCGCCTGGTCGTCGGGATAGGTGTAGAGACCGTAATCGTCCCCTTCGACGTAGGCACTGACCTCCTCGCAGCCTCCGACAGGAGCAATGCCAATGCGCTCTTCCCCTTCAATGACCACATGAATGTCGGCGTACGCGCGATGGGCCTCGTAGTTCTTGTCTGCGGGGACGGTCGACGTGATTGCCATGACGTTCACAAAGATGTCGTCACCATCTATGTCGTGACGTCCGGGCTCAAGGGTCGCAAGGTCCGTCTTCTCAAGCCAAGCAAATGCGCGCACAAAGCGCTCAGCAGCGATGTTGTTCTGGGAAATCGAGTTGAGAGATGCAGCAATCATGGGTCCTCCCATCGTCAGGTGCGTCAGCGGGCACGCCGCCCTCGCTTACTGTGAGATGCTACACGAAGTCGGTGCGCCACAACACATCCGCACTCCCGGCGTCATCTCTCCCCCTTAATTGGGATTGCGAGTAGAATAGAGAGGTTGCACCTGTTCCAAAAGAGGTATTTGAGAGGAGTACCTATGACCCCCGAGGAAGAAGAGGCCATTCGCCACGAGTTTGAGCAGTCGCGCAAGCAAGGCCACGACCAGCAACCGCAGCATCAAGGCCCCGAGCTGTTCCAGACCAACGTCCACAGCAGCGTCAAGCATGTCATCGGCATCGTGTCCGGCAAGGGCGGTGTTGGCAAGTCACTGGTCACGGGCATCCTGGCCACTGAGCTCATGCGCGCGGGCTACAAGGTGGGCATTCTGGACGCCGACATCACCGGCCCGTCCATCCCCAAGATGTTTGGCCTCTCCGATGATCGCATGACTGCCATCAGCGACCACCTCTTGATTCCCGGCGTCACTCAATCCGGCATAAAGGTTGCCTCGACCAACCTCATCCTCGAGCATGAGACCGATCCGGTCATCTGGCGTGGCCCGCTGCTCGGCGGCGTGATCAAGCAGTTTTTCGAGGACGTCTATTGGGGCGAGATTGACTACCTGCTGGTTGACATGCCCCCGGGAACGGGCGACGTGGCCCTTACCGTCTTCCAGTCGCTGCCCATCGAGGGCGTCGTCATCGTCTCGAGCCCGCAGGACCTCGTGCAGATCATCGTCGGCAAGGCCGTCAACATGGCCGCCATGATGGACGTGCCTGTGATCGGCCTCGTGGAGAACATGAGCTACTTCGTGTGCCCCGACTGCGGCAAGCGTCATGAGATCTTTGGGCCGAGCCGCGCAAAGGAGACCGCCGAGGCCTTTGGTATCGATCTGCTGGACCAGCTGCCCATCGATCCAGCCATCGCCGCCCTGTGCGACCGTGGCATCCTTGAGCAGGGCCTGCCCGAGCATCTGCTCGACGGTACGCTGGCCGTCATCGCCGAGCACGACAAGAACTAGGTTTCACTGACTCGTAAGGGATACTCCCCTTTGAGTCGCGTGACTCAAAGGGGAGCATCCCTTACGAGTCCTCTACGAGTCAGCGCACTGGTACAGGAGAGGAGGCGCCATGGCAAAGAAGCCGTCACGTGCGCAGGAGCGGCAGCAGCTGCTTGACGTTGCTTCCAAGGTTGCGGTGGCTGACACCTATGACGTCGTCGTCATAGGTGGTGGAGCTGCCGGATTGGTGGCAGCCATCTCCGCCGCAGAGGAAGGTGCCTCCGTCTTGGTACTTGAGCAGGCCCTTACCTGTGGGCAGCCCATCCTGGCAACAGGAAATGGCCGCTGCAACTTTGCCAACGTGAACCTTGATGTGCGCCGATTCAACGATCCCGCCTTCGTAGATGCCGTTTGTGGCCCACATTGGCTGGATGACATCTTGGGCTTCTTCCGGGCAAGCGGCCTTGCCTGGTGCCTCGAGGAGGACCGTCTTTATCCCGCCAGCCGCGTCAGCGCAAGCGTACGCAACGTACTGCTTGCCCGGGCACGGCGAGCGAACGTCACCTTAGCCCCTGGCAGAGAAGTAGTGGGCATCGAGCGTGGCCCCGTGGTGACGTTCCGGGAGCTGTTCAACCCCAGTGGCGCAGTCGTGTCATCTCAAGCGCGGGCAGTTGTCGTGGCAACGGGCGGTGGGACCCTCCCCTCGCCTGGCAACCTGGGGCTTCTCACGGCCCAACTAGCTCCGGTCCTCTGCCCTTTGGCCTGTGAGGATTCACCGCTCGTAGCACTCGATGGCCGTCGCGCACACGTGCACGCCTACCTCACCAAGGCAGGCTCGTTTTTCCCCACCTGGCATGAGCGCGGCGAGGTCCTCTTCCGCAGCTACGGTCTGTCGGGCATCGTCACCTTTGACCTCTCGCGACGCGCAGAGACGGGTGACCTGGTCGAGCTTGACCTTGCACCCGATTTGAACAAGTCACAGCTCATGCAACGAATTGCACCGTTTACCAGCACTCCATTTGAATCTGGATGCCTCGACGGTGTGCTCGACCCACAGATCGCCTCGCTGCTCGAACGCCTTGCACACGAGCGCTGGCATCTGCCTTGGCCCGAGCGTACGTCCCCAAAGACCGATGCCGAGGCGCTCGTCTTGCTGGTGAAAGCCCTCCCCTTCAAGGTGACAGGGCCTACCGAAACAAACCATGCGCAGGTCACCAGGGGTGGCCTTGTCACAAGCCAGTTCGATGCGCAGACGCTCTCAGCGCACGAGGTGCCCTGGTGCTTCGCCTGCGGAGAAGCGTTGGACATTGACGCCGACTGCGGCGGATTCAACCTGTCTTGGGCTTGGAAAAGCGGCATGGTTGCGGGTACTTCCGCTGCCCGCCACGCCCTCAACACAAGGGGATAAGGCATGATCGAGGTCTCAGGCATTCGCGTTCCGCTTGCTCACCTTGACGGTGACGACCGTCATGAGCTGGGCACCGTTCGCACGACAACTCTCCGAAAGCTGCATCTCACCCCACACGATGTAGCATCTTTTGAACTTCGCCGGAGATCGGTGGACGCACGCAAAAAGTCAGACATCCTCATGACCTACACCGCACGGTTGGAGTTGACAGGCCACGCAAACGCAGAGCGCCAGCTTCTTGCGCGCCTTGAGCGCAAGCACGCATCGCGCGGTGTCAACCATGTTGACGAGCATCCCTTCTCGCTTCCCAGCGCGCGAAACAAGTCCCTTGACCTGCGACCCATTGTGGTTGGTGCGGGATGTGCCGGGCTCTTTTGTGCGCTGGCACTTGCTCAGGCGGGGCTCGCTCCCCTTCTGGTAGAGCGCGGCGATGACGCGACGCGTCGTACGGCCGCCGTGGACCACTTCAACAAAACGGGCGCGCTGGACCCCGAGAGCAACATCCAGTTTGGTCTTGGTGGTGCCGGCACCTTCTCTGATGGCAAGCTCAGCACGGGAACTAAGAGCGCTGCCCACCGGATGATCCTTGAGGCGCTGGTAGAAGGCGGTGCGGCCCGTGACATCCTCTGGGACGCCAAGCCACACGTTGGAAGCGACGTACTGCCTCAGGTGGTTACCAACTTGGTGCGGCGCATTGAAGCCGCAGGTGGCGAGGTCCGCTGCCGTACGCGCCTGGTGGGCATTGACGTCTCTAACGGAGCCGTGCACTCCGTCACGCTGGAGTCTCGCGACCCTAGCACCGGCTTCATCCGTGAGGAGCACGTGGCAACCAATCATGTGGTCCTCGCGACAGGTCATTCCGCCCGCGACGTCTTTGAGCTGCTGAAAAGCGCAGGCGTTTCACTTGAGCGCAAGACCTTTGCCATGGGCGTACGTATCGAGCACCTCCAGACAACTATCGACCGAGCCCAATACGGAAACGCCGCCGGTCATCCCGCCCTTGGTGCGGCACCCTATAAGCTGGCGCACCACCTGGATGATGGGCGCGGGGCTTTCTCGTTCTGCATGTGCCCCGGTGGCTTTGTGGTGGCGGCCGCAAGCGAACCTGGTGGCGTCGTCACCAACGGCATGAGCCTTTCCGATCGCGCAGGCTCCAATGCCAACTCTGGCCTGCTTGCCAATGTCTTCCCCACCGACTTGCCAGGTGATGACGTGCTGGCTGGCGTTCAATTGCAGCGCTCCTGCGAACAGTCAGCCTTTGCCGCGGGTGGAGGCGACTTCATCGCTCCGGCACAGCTGTTGGGAGACTTCCTCCAGGGCGTCCCCTCATCCGGCCCCGGTGCGATACAGCCAACATATCCGCGTGGCGTAACCTGGGGCAGCATCGAGAGCTGTCTCCCGAACTATGTGACCGAGACCCTGCGCGTCGCCGTACCGCGCATGGAGCGCCAGCTCAAGGGCTTCTCTTCTGCAGATGCCGTGCTCACGGGCGTGGAGTCACGATCGAGCTCTCCCGTTCGCGTCACCCGCGACGAGACTGGTCAGGCACTGGGGATTCGCGGACTCTTCCCCTGCGGAGAAGGCGCGGGATATGCCGGTGGCATCATGAGCGCCGCAACCGATGGCATCCGCGCTGCAGGCTGGCTGATCGACTCTTTATAAGGGACGTTACGCAACCTTTGGCGAGTCACTGGAGCTACAGCGTGGCACAGTGACAGGCGGGGGGGTTTACCCGAAAGCCGACTCCAAGGCCAGATGGGACCCAAAACTGCCCCCAAACCTCACTTCACGTGAAATGCCCAGATGCCCACCTAAAAGAAAAGTGGGGACAGAAACCTGTCCCCACTCTCACGTCCCCAAGGGGACGTACGCTTTCAGGTACGAACCAACGGGCTTCTATGCGCAGAGCTCGTGGTAGCACTCAATGATGTGATCAGCGGTCAAGCCATAGATATCCAGAAGCTCGCCACCTGCGCCGGACATGCCAAAGATGTCGGGCAGGCCAATACGGCGCACCGGCGTCGGGCACTTCTCGGACAGGACCTCGCACACCGCAGTGCCCAGGCCACCCACGTAGGAAGCCTCCTCGATGGTGATGACCTTGCCGGTCTTCTTGGCGCTGGCAACCACAAGCCCCTCGTCAAGCGGCTTGATGGTGTGCATGTTGATGACCTCGGCGGAGACACCCTCGGCAGCCAGGCGCTCGCCCGCGTCGATGGCACGCGGAACCATCATGCCACAGGCGATGATGGTGACGTCAGTGCCCTCACGCAGGACCTCGCCCTTGCCGAAGTGGAACTCGTAGGTCTCGGCGTCGTGGATGGTCGGCGACGCAAGACGGGCCACACGGATATACATGGGGCCAAGCTGCTCAACGGCGTTCTTGGTCGCTGCATACGCTTCCACGTCGTCGGCAGGCACGACCACGCTCATGTTGGGAAGCGAGCGCATGATGGCGATGTCCTCGACGGCCTGGTGGGTGCCGCCGTCCTCACCGCAGCTGGGGCCAGCGTGGCTGCCGACCAGCTTGACGTTGAGGTCTGAGTACGCGACGGACTGGCGAACCTGCTCAAAGGCGCGGCCGGTCACGAAGACGGAGAAGCTGCTTGCAAACGGAATCTTGCCACAGGTGGCCAGGCCAGCGGCGGTGCCCACCATGTCGGCCTCGGCGATGCCCATATCAAAGAAGCGCTCCGGACAGGCCTTCTTGAAGGCGCCAGACTTGGTAGCGGCAGCGAGGTCGGCGTCAAGCGCGACAATGTTGGGGTTCTCGGCGGAAAGCTCGGCAATTGCCTGTGCGTACGCTTCGCGAGTTGCAGAGTTCATTGAAGTTCCTCCTTGGGAAGTGGAAGTGACGAATGTGGTCTGTTACTCGCCGCGCAGCTCGGCAAGCGCGATGGCTGCCTGCTCGGCATTGGGGGCGGCACCGTGCCAGTTGACGGCATTCTCCATGAAGGAGACGCCCTTGCCCTTGATGGTCTCGCACACGATGACTGTAGGCTTGCCCACGCTCTTCTTGGCCTCGTCGATAGCGGCAGAGATGGCCTCAAGGTCGTGGCCGTCGACGGAAAGGACGTTCCAGCCAAAGGCGGCAAACTTGTCACCGATGGGGTTGACGGTCATGACCTCGTCATTAGTGCCGTCAATCTGCAGGCCGTTGTGATCGACAAAGCCGATGATGTGGTCAAGGCCATAGTGGCTGGCGGACATGGCCGCCTCCCAGATCTGGCCCTCCTGAATCTCGCCGTCGCCCATGATGACGTAGACGTAGTA
>JAUNJR010000108.1 GCA_030533135.1 Coriobacteriales bacterium | reverse complement strand
AGTTCTAAGGAGGGGTTTCAATGCCTCGTGATCGCAAGCAGCAGCGCAGGGAGGAAACCGACCTCCAGGAGCGCGTCGTTTATATTCACCGCGTGTCCAAGACCGTCAAGGGCGGCCGCCGCATGAGCCTGCTCGCTCTCGTTGTCGTGGGCGACGGCAAGGGCAACGTGGGTATCGGCATGGGCAAGTCCGCCGAGGTGCCCCTGGCCATCCAGAAGGGTGTCGACGACGCCAAGAAGAATATGTTCCATGTGCCCGTAACTGAGCACGGCTCGATTCCGCACGACGTCGAGGGCCACTATGGCGCCGGCCGCGTGCTGATCAAGCCCGCTATCGAGGGTACCGGCGTCATCGCCGGCGGCCCCGTCCGTCCGCTCTTCGAGCTGGCCGGCATCACCAACGTGCTCTCCAAGTCGCTGGGCACCAACAATGCTCTCAACATCATCAAGGCGGCCGCCGACGGCCTGCAGCAGCTCTCCAGCCCCGCTGAGGCTGCCGAGCGCCGTGGCCTGACCGTCAAGGAGATGTTTGTTGGTAAGGAGGCTTAAGCCATGGCTGACAAGCTCAAGATCAAGCTCGTGCGCAGCGCCGTCGCGTCCGTCAAGAAGGACCAGACGCTTACTTGCCGCGCTCTCGGTCTCCGCAAGATCGGTGATACCGTTGAGCAGCCGGACAACCCGAGCATCCGTGGAATGATCTTCAAGGTCAAGCACCTTGTTGAGGTCGAGGAGATTTAGGAGTCACCAATGCAGCTCAATGATCTTAAGCCCCAGGTGGGCTCCACCAAGAACCGCAAGCGTGTCGGCCGTGGTAACTCCTCCGGCCATGGCACGTTCTCCGGTCGTGGTATGAATGGCCAGCTGTCCCGCTCCGGCGGCGGCAAGGGCCGTGGCTTCGAGGGCGGTCAGCAGCCCCTGGCTATGCGCCTCCCGAAGCTCCCTGGTTTCATTAACCATGGTCGCGTCGAGTACGCGCCCGTGAACGTGTCCCGCCTCGAGGCCCTCTTTGAGGCCGGCGAGACCGTCGACGCCGAGTCCCTCGTGGCCAAGGGCGTCATCAAGCACGAGTTTGTCCCCGTTAAGGTCCTCGGCGACGGCGAGCTCACCAAGAGCCTCATCGTCAAGGTGGACAAGGTCTCCGCCTCTGCACAGGCTAAGATCGAGGCGGCCGGAGGAAAGGTCGAGCTGGCGTGCTAAAGGGATTCCTCAACGCGCTCCGCATTCCCGAGCTCAGGAAGAAGATCATCTTCACGACGTGCATCCTTCTCCTGTATCGCTTCGGTGCGTACCTGCCGGTTCCGGGCGTGCCCTTCAGGGCCATGCTCGACGCGTATAGCAACGCGGCGGCGGGAAGCGGCGCGCTTGCCGTGCTGAACCTCTTCTCGGGCGGCGCTCTCTCGCGCATCTCGGTGTTCAGCCTCGGTATCATGCCCTACATTACCGCTCAGATCATCATGCAGATGATGCAGACGGTCATCCCCTCCCTTGGCGAGCTCGCCAAGGAGGGCGAGGCCGGCCAGCGCAAGATTACGCAGTACACCCGTTACCTCACGGTGTTCCTTGCGCTGATCAATGCCATTGGCTACCTGTTCCTGTTCCTGAGCTACGGCATCAACTTTGCTCAGTCACCGGTTCCCACGGCGCTTCAGTACACCATCATCGTCGGCACCATGCTGGTTGGCGCGATGATCATCATGTGGCTCGGCGAAGTCATGACGCAGCGTGGCATTGGCAACGGCATGTCTCTCATCATCTTCACCAACATCATGGCGGGTCTGCCTCCTGCGCTTATCTCGTCCATGAAGAGCTCCAGCAAGGGTATGATCCTGACGCTCATCACGATCGTCATCATCCTCGCCATCATTCCGCTGATCGTCTACATCGAGCGCGGCCAGCGCCGCATTCCGGTGCAGTACGCCAAGCGCGTTGTCGGCCGCAGGATGATGGGTGGCCAGAGCACCTATCTGCCCATCAAGGTCAACACGGCTGGCGTCGTGCCTATCATCTTTGCTTCGGCAATTCTGTATCTCCCGGCACAGCTTGCGGTCTTCTTCCCCAACGTGCGCTGGATGCAGAGCTTTGCCAATGCCATTTCGACTGGCTGGCTGAACTGGGTGCTGTCCGTGTTCCTGATCGTCTTCTTCGCGTATTTCTACACCTCCATGGTGTTCAATCCGGAGGAGACTGCAGACCAGCTCCGTAAGGCTGGCGGTTTCATCCCGGGCGTCCGTCCTGGCTCTGCAACTGCTGCCTACATCAAGTCCACGCTTGACCACATCACCCTGCCGGGTGCCATGTTCATGGCGGCCCTCGCGGTGATTCCGTCGATCGTCTTCTACTTCACCTCCAACTCGCTTATCCAGGCGTTTGGTGGTACGTCGATCCTGATCATGGTTGGTACGGCCATGGACACCATCGCTTCGCTGGAGTCCCAGCTGAAGATGCACAACTACGACGGCTTCTTCAAATAAGTATTCAGCGCATTAGCGAATGCCAAGGGGGCGGTCCCAGTTGGGACTGCCCCCTTTGTTGCTTTCCGCGAGTCGGGAGCGTCGATCCATCCTAGACATTGCACGTAAATTCAGCCATTTGGAGGTAATGGGCGGACTTTGGACAAAAAAAGCGAGCTTCTGCATTTAGTTTAAATATTGAATCTGCAGTACTACGCCATTTACCTTTGGTTTTGTAACTCAAGCTTATTGCGAACGCGCAGCTCGTTCCAACCTACGTAGATAGCGCTTGTAACATCTGATGGCACTTGTAGAAAAGCGCAGGTAGACGCAGTGTTGTCACTATATCAATAATAAAATCAAATGCAGAAGCTCGCGTTTTTTGTCCAACATGCCTCCAGATGCCTCTAAATGGCCGAATTAACGTGCAGCAAACGAGTGCAGAGCGAAATAGTGTTGCCAAATGAGGGGGCTGGGGGTGTATTCAAACTGAAGGTCTGCAATCGCTAATCCGGTTCATCAGTTTATGGGCGATTGTGCAAATCGGTCCTGCTACATTCCGTCGAACGTTCCCCTCACCGACACATGCCGTGCTTATTTCTCCACCACGCCCGAACACATTTCCCAACCGAGTAGACTATGAAGGTACGTGTGTGTTCTTACTACCGTGAGAAAGGTGGTCCTCATGAAAATCGTTCTGCTTGGTGCGCCGGGTGCTGGCAAGGGTACGCAGGCCCAGAAGCTCGTCGAAGAGTATGGCGTTGCCCATATCTCCACTGGCGATCTGCTGCGCGCCGCCGTCAAGGCCCAGAGCGAGCTTGGTGTCAAGGCCAAGGAGTACATGGATGCCGGAAAGCTCGTTCCCGACGAGCTGGTCATCGGTCTGGTCAAGGAGCGTCTGGCTAAGGACGACGCCCAGATTGGCTTCATCCTCGATGGCTTCCCGCGCAATACCGCTCAGGCCGCCGTTCTCGATACCGAACTGGCTGAGATGGGCGTCGCCCTTGATGGCGCTCTGCTCGTTGACGTTGCTTTCGACGTCATCGTCAAGCGTCTGAGCTCCCGTCGCACCTGCCGTAGCTGCGGCTATACCGCTGGCCCGACCGTTACCGTCTGCCCGCGCTGCGGTGGCGAGATGTACCAGCGTGACGACGACAAGCCCGAGACCATCCAGAAGCGCCTTGACACCTATCAGGCCCAGACTGAGCCGCTCATTGAGTACTATGACGGCAAGGGTATCCTGATCAAGGTTGACGGCGACCGTCCGGTCGACGAGGTTTATGTTGACGTCAAGAAGGAGCTTGGCCTCTAAGCCCTCCAATCGTGAGAGGACGCGCCCCGGAACAACCGGGGCGCAGCCATGCGCAGGTGGCCGGGGGACTACCCGCGCAGACGTGTCCAATCTCAATAGCAAAGGAAGCACGACATGATTCACATCAAGACCCCGCAGGAAATCGAAGAGTACAAGGCGGCAGGCTCGCTCTCCAAAGCCGCGTTGCGTCTTGCTGGGTCGCTGGTACGTCCGGGCGTCTCCACTGCGGAGATTGACCGCGCCGTTGAGGGCTTCATCCGTCTGCACGGCGGTATACCTGCGTTCAAGGGCTATGGCGGCTTTCCCGGAAGCATCTGCGCAAGCCCGAACGAGGCCATCGTACACGGCATCCCGAGCCCAACCATGTTCTTGAACGACGGCGACATCATTTCAATCGACACTGGCGCTACGGTTAACGGTTGGGTGGGGGATAACGCCTGGACTTTCTACGTGGGCAATCCCTCCGATGAGGTTAAGGCCCTCTGCGAGGTCACGCGCGATTGCCTGAAGGCGGGCATCGCACAGGCCAAGCCCGGAAATCATCTGGGAGACATTGGGTTTGCGGTGCAGTCGCTTGCAGAGCGTCATGGTTATGGCGTGGTGCGCGAGTACGTGGGTCACGGTGTTGGCCGCACCATGCACGAGGATCCCAACGTGCCTAACTATGGCAAGAAGGGTCGCGGCGTCAAGCTGCAAGTAGGCATGATCATCGCAATCGAGCCCATGATTACCATGGGCACCTACTCCAACCATGTTCTGTCAAACCGCTGGACGGTCGTCACGGACGACGGACTGCCCGCCGCGCACTATGAGAACACCATCGCCATCACGGCTGAGGGCCCGGTCATCCTCACGCAGGACGACCAAGGCCCGTGGTGCAATATGCAAGGTGGCGTGCGCTAGTTTGGTACAGGGCCGACATTACGTCGCATAGAGAAGGGCTCCCCCTGCACAAGCAAGGAGAGCCCTTCTTCTGTACACCTGTTAGTTTGCTTAGTTGCTGGAATCGGCTTCGGTATCGAGCTCGACGCCGGCCTCGTCAAGCGCGTCGGCGAGCGCTGCGTCCTGTGCGGCCCACTCTTCCTGGTTATGGACAGCGACAACCAAAGCACCAGTGACGTCATTACCATAGGTGGTCACGTCGTAGGTGCCAGGCTCGATCGCCTGGGTAAAGAGCACCCTGCCGTCAACATCGCCATCAAAGACCACGGTGCCCGTGTCAGAGGCGGTAATGGTCAGGTGGAAGCTTCCCTTGGTGACGTCAGGGCTGATAACAACCATGTCACCTTCCTTGACGACCAACGCGCCTTCGGTTGTGGAAACCTGGTCCTTGGTGCCACGCTCCGCCTCGGCCTTGATGCCCACGGCCTCGTCAAGCGTGACCTGCGAATAGGTCGACGCGCCACCGCAGGCAACGAGCGTAACGGCCAGCGCGCAAGCTGCGACTACTGCACTAATCTTTGCAAACTTCATGGACTTCTCCTTCCGTACCATCTGTCCATCTGCAATCAAATGAATAATACCCTTCCTGCCATAAACGGTCTCAGTGTCCTCACCAATGTCATGCATGTGAAGACACGGTGCGCTTATGGACGAATCGTGTTAATTTCGATAAAATATTCGGTCGCTGTCAAAAGCGAGTAGAAGGTAGGAACGGGTGAGCAAGCAGGACGCAATAGAGCTCGAGGGCACGGTCGTAGAGCCCCTGCCCAACGCTATGTTCAATGTCGAGCTTGAGAATGGCAGGACTATTCTCTGCACCATCTCGGGCAAGATTCGTATGAACTACATCAGGATTCTTCCCGGCGACCGCGTCGTCGTGGAGATTTCCCCTTACGACCTCACGCGAGGCCGCATTACCTATCGCTATAAGTAACGGACAGCTTCGCACGACCATAGGGTTGCATGGTCGAGCAGCAACCAGCCTTGGATATTCACGCCTGCGGCTGGGCGAGTAGATAGCGCATGGCAGCTTCCACCTGTCATGCCACCGGCACCACCAGTACGTATCAGCACTATCGGAAGGAATGACAGATGAAGGTACGGCCTTCGGTCAAGAAGATGTGCGACAAGTGCAAGGTCATTCGTCGCCATGGCAGGATCTACGTCATCTGCGAAAATCCGCGCCACAAGCAGCGTCAAGGCTAAGAGAGGAGCTTACGTTGGCCCGTATTAACGGCGTCGACCTGCCGCGTGACAAGCGCGTTGAGGTCGGACTCACCTATCTTTACGGAATCGGCCAGACCCGCGCCACGAAGATCTGCGCTGAGGTCGGCATTGACCCGTCTACCCGCATCAAGGACCTCACCGAGGACGAAGTCACCCAGATTCGTGACTACATTGATGCTCATTACACCGTCGAGGGCGATCTTCGCCGCGAGACCAAGCAGAACATCGACCGCCTGATGTCCATCGGCTGCTACCGTGGCCTGCGTCACCGCAAGGGCCTTCCCGTCCACGGCCAGCGCACCCACACCAACGCACGCACCCGCAAGGGTAAGCGTCGTCAGATCGGTGCAAGGAAGAAGGGCT
>JAUNJR010000107.1:2408-6344 GCA_030533135.1 Coriobacteriales bacterium | reverse complement strand
CCATCAACCACGTAGTCAATGCCCTGGACCAACCCAGAGATGGTGACCTGCGGCGCCTCGATGGCGCCTGTCGAGTCAACGTACACGACCGAGCCATACGAGTCGTAGGAATCGAAGCCGTAAACGGTGCTTCTCACCATGCTTCGGTTATCAAACGAATCCTGTGCTGTCTTATCGAAGTACACCACGGAACGGACGGTACCCGTGTAGCTCCCAATACCGTGGAAAACGACCTCGAACATGTCGCCAACCGTGTCCCCCACGTACTCAACGACATAGTCAAGGTTCTCGACCAACTGAACACCGTCACGCCAGAGCTTCCAAGCAAGGTCGGAGACGGTGGTGGCAAGGTCGTGGATAGAGAAGCCCTGATGGTATGGACCGCCCCAAGTGTACGATCCGTTGTAAACCAGGTTTACGTCGCTGTATCGATCAAGATCCACCGTGTCTACCAGCGTGAAGGGGATTCTCATCGTGCCGGAGAGCCTGCCACCCTGCATGCCAGTAACAACCAGCGTGTACGAACCAAGTCCACGCGCGGCCTCGATGGCATTACCATTCGCATCTTCGTATGAACAGGTGTAGTCAACGCCAAGTTCAGGGAAGTCACTGAGGCTATTAGGTCCGTCGTAGTAGTAATTAATCTCCATGACAGGTTTGATTGGCTGTCCCGTGGCCAAATACTCAATGTGGGTGTAGTCAACGGAGTCTCGATGACCATCCCACATCACGTAGCTGTTGCATCTGTATACGAAACTCTCAAGGTCCAGGGCGTCGACAACCTTGTATTTGGCAGTGATGCTTTCCGTGTAAGGTTCAACGCCCGTAACCGTTACGGTCGCGTACTCGCCCGCCTCGTGAACATGGTCGTTGTTCCCATACGTCACGGTATAAGCCGAGCTTGGAAGCTGTCCATTTCCAAGATACACCGCAATCGTTGGCTCAACTGGCGAGCCTTCATAGAAAAAGTAGTTATCGTACTGATCAGAGGCCTCATCATAGAGTTGTATCGCCCCTCGAAGCGATACGCTCGCTCCGGTCAAGTCATAGGGGTCATAGAGCCTGAACCCACACGTGCACTCGCCGGTATACCCACCAGTGCCTCTGACCACGACTTGGTACCATCCTGGCTCGGTCGGGGGATTCAAAAGAATCGTTCCGTAGTTGTCCCGATAGCCCGCAATCTCATAATCGGTGCCCAGAATCAGGTAGGTGTCCTCGAATTCGTTGTAGAGCGTCAGGTCAGACAGATCAAACGTGCCATCAATGAGGGGCTTATTGAATGAGCCACGGAAGTAGCAACTGTAAGCATCTCCCCCAATGTCATTGGAGTCATAGAGGCTGAACCAACACGTGCGCTCGCCAGTATACCTACCAGTGCCTCTGAGCACGACTTGGTACCATCCTGACACGGTCGGAGGATTCGTAAAGACCGCCCCGTTCTCGTCGATGTATCCCGCGATCCTATAATCGGTACCCAGAATCAGGTAGGTATCCTCGACATCGTTGTAGAGCGTCAGGTCAGAGAGATCAAACGTGCCATCAACAAGGAGCTTGCTGCTGGAGTTGTTGAAATAGCAGCTATAGTCCTCTATGCCAATGTCATGAGGATCAACTACGGTGAAGTCGTAGGCGCTCGTTGAGCCCGTGTACCCGCCCCCAGCGATAGCATCAGCTTGAACGTAGTATTGACCAGTCGTGGTTGGAGCCTCGACGCTGACCTGATTACCATTGTCGTCAAAGGTGTAGTAAGAGAGCACGTAGTGAACGCCTTCAACAAGCTCAATGCCGGCAGCATCAGTAACCGTCACCACCAAGTCAAGAGAGCCATCAATAAGCTTAGGATGCCAGGTGTTCAAGGTAATAGTTGCGCTCGAAAGATCGGAGGAATCGACAATGGTGAACTGAACTTCCATGGTCCCCAAGTAATTGCCCATTCCCTCATATACGGCAAAGTAGGTACCAATTTCAGTCGGCGCTGAGGCAAGAATCTCGCCCTCGTCGGTGAGGATGTGCTTCAGGCAGTAATCGGTCCCATCGACAAGCTCAGAATCATCATAGTCGTAGAAAGTCACATCAGGAGTATGCGGGTTACCATCAAAGACAAAGGTGCTTTGTCCGTACGTATAGTTCAACGCCGATAGGCGAGCGCCTTTGATTGCTGTGACGGAACAACCAATCCTGACTCCCTCGCAATTGCGCGCTTGCACATAGACCGTCTGTCCCTCGGAAAGATACGTAGTGACCAGGAAGCTGTTACCATCTCCACCGGAGGCATCCCCGCCAATATACTGTGACAAATCGGCATCGGAATAGAGATAGCCATCGGTGTCGTAGTCACCCTCGGAGTAGAACGAATAGTAGCCACTCTCTGGGGCCGTAAAAATGCCAATCCAGTATGAATTGGGGTCAATCTCAACGTCGACCGTACCAAGGGCCATGTCGACAGGGTTTACCGGCTCGATGAGGACAATGCGGATGCGTATGGTGCCCCGATAATCATTGATGCCTTTGCACACGAGGTAGTACACGCCAACCTCGCTAGGAGCGCCGTCCAGCTCCACGCCCTCTTCGGTAGTAAAGCCTACAATCCGGTAATCAACGTCTTCGATGAGCTGCTCGTCATTCCCGTTGTAAATCTCGAGATCATAAACGAGCTCTTTACCAACCTCGAAAGTGTCTTTGCTCATGCTTATGTACCCGAACTCCAGGTTGTACACATCATAAGCTTCGCCCACCTCAAAGCTATACCAGTCCGTAGCGCCTTCGTATTCGTCACCTATTGCGACCGCACGAACGTAATATGACCCCTCCTCGGACGGTGCGCTACCCAGCGGGGCATAACCCCAGTCAGGATACGTTACGCCTCCGCCGTCATCGACCTCAACCTCACCCCAGTATGCGTACTCAAAGACGTAGTCCTGGCCCTTGACAAGCTCATTACCAGCGGCATCGTAAACCGTAGCCTCGATCTCAATGGGGTCACCAGAAGTCTCGTAGTACTGGTTGTAGAGGTCAACTCTGCCCAGGTACAAATCTTTCGCGTTTTTGATCGTGAAGGGGCAGTAATCACTCCCGCCCTCATACGTATCGCCCATCGCGAGGGCACGAACGTAATACTCCCCAGGTGCGGATGGGGCTCCTTCGAGCTCGTAGAAACCCCATTGTTCATCAGTACCGCCATTGCCATCATCGACCTCGTAATAGCCTTCGCGGTAATAGGCGAAGTAGAAGTCTTCGCCCTCATCGAGTTCATTACCTGCCGCGTCTTTGACCGTAACGTCCAGCACAACGGGATTGCCAGTAGATAGATATTCCCGTTCATGGAGCCACACCGAACCAAAATCGAGATGGCAACCATCTACGATCTGGTAAGGGAAGTAGTACCGCCCGATATATTCGCCCCTACCCTCGTAGACGGCATAATAGTTACCCATCTCATAAGGTTCGTCGGCAAGCTGCTCACCCGTATGGCCATCTGCCCAGCCAATGAACTCGTAATCGACCCCTGGCGTGAGCGGCTCATATAACTCGTCACCAAAGCGCCCAATCTCAACATCGCTCGGGGTCTTTGGCTGGCCGTCATACACGAGCGTTGACGTACCGTTGCACTCAAAGCTTGAAAGAGAGATGCCATACGAAGCTGTGACGGTGCAGGACATGGCACGGTCGTAGAAATCCAGCACCATTAGGTAGACGGTTTCACCCTCCACCAGATTCCACGAGATAGAGAAGCCGTTGGCACCGCTGCCATATGTGTTGTCAGTCAACCAGTCAGACAGCTCCTCATCAGCAAACAGAATCCCGTATGCGTCCCAATGCCCCGTGCTGGAGAAGGTGAATGTTCCGTCATACGGTGCAGTGAACTTACCGACCCATTGCTCGTTCTCTTCGAGATTGATCTCTATAGGCTCGTCCTCGGTCAGCACCGGCATC
>JAUNJR010000107.1:0-2308 GCA_030533135.1 Coriobacteriales bacterium | reverse complement strand
ACCTGCGGCTCGTCATCAAGCGCTTCAGCCAGCGCGGCAGTGGGAACAGACCCCATCACCATCGAGACCGAGAGCACGACCTTGAGACCGAGGTCCAGAAGCTTTGGCATCTTCCTTCGTCCCATCACGTCCTACTCCTTTCCATCCACGGGCATGCCCGTAGTTATTGCCACATCAAGGCACTCCTGCTCAGGCAGGAGCTTACTGGCCCCAAGCGCCAGTGCGTTTGCACGGTGGACTGCGGTGTTGTACCGCACGACCAGCGACGAATCCAGCCCATAGGTGTCGATGATGGTCTTTGCGCTGCGGAGAAACTCCCGGTTGTACGGCTGTCGCTCCAGCTTTTGCACCAACACCTCACCTGCTGCCAACGAGTCTCCCAAAGCATAGTTTGAGAGGATGTCATATATGGCATCCCCATCAGACGGGGTCGCCAATCGAGCATATTCGGTCACCACCTGGGAATAGCGCCCCTGCGCATAGAGGACCGCAAGATACTCGCTCGTCGCCGCTGGATCGGCCTGCGCCACCGTGCTGCCGAGGTACATACGCTCGAACGCCTCAAAATCTCTCGTGCTGCTTGCCGTGGCAAGCGCCGTCGACGAAGCATCGCAAAGGAAACCAACCACACAGAGGGGTACACACACGAGCAGGGATGCAAGCCCCGCGCTCAGACCCTTCGCAAAACCACTGCGCTGTGGCGACTCCCGCAAAGCGAGGCTCTCCCCTGCTGGCCCACACAACAAAAAGGCGACCAACAAGGCAATTGACCCAAATTGCAGGTCGAAGTCTATGAGTGAGTGCCCGAGCACCGACGCTGAGGTCACGAGCTCAGCTTGTCCCCAGCCATCATCGGCAGTTGGATTGACAGCGAGCGCCTTTGTCCCGGCCACACAGGCGGCTAGGAGGAATCCCAGCCCCAGCGGTCCTGCGTCGACAAGCGCCTGCACATAGGAGCTGTGCACCACCGTGGTGTAGTACTGAGCTGACTGGATATCCTGGTAGTAGTACTGCCAGCAGTCAGGGCCAACGCCAAACAGAGGATTCGCCAACCATAGAACCACACCATCGCGCATGTGGTAGAAGCGCTCCACCAACGTGGCAAAGGCATCTCCCACCCGACCGTGAAGAACCGCGCAAGCAACCAGCACGAAGACGACAAGGCCGACAACGAGCTGCCAGCAGATGCGGGCAGCATCACGGCGGTTCTGAATGTCCTGCTCATGACGGTGAAGAAAACGACAACTGACGAACGCGGGCACAAGTACCAATGCTGTCGCAGCCTGCGCGACCTTTCCCAACACAAGGGCCAAGGCAAAGAGCACGACCGCATCGGCACCGTGTGCAAGAGACATAAGCAGCGTGCCCCACTCTTTCGCTCGAGCCCAACCGAAACCCAAGGCAAGTGCAACCACGATAAACACGAGCAACGCGCCACCCGACTGTGTGAGCAAGAGCGCCAGCGCAGGCAGGCAGGTAACGGCACGTAGCCATGTATCGGGCGAAAGCAGGCAAAGGAAGACGCATGCGCCGTACCAGATGGCCGCAGCATTGGCATACTGGAACGTCAACTGAAGGCGGTCTTCAACCATGCCACCATAGATGGGAAGCAGGTGCGCACAGACAAGCACGCCAGCGACCGACGTGATCACACCAAACCACGTAATGAGTCGAAGGGCCTTGGCGCGCTGCTGGGCATCTTGAGTAGCCGAAAGAAGAGCCATACCCGCTGCCGCCGCCCAAGCGCCGGTCTCAGCGAGCGTGGTCAACGTGACTCCGTGGACAATTGCGCTGGTGAGGTATGACAACGCGAGGCCGACAAATAAAAAGGGGATAGACGAGACCGGCTTGTTTCGATGAGCTTTTCGAAGGGCAGACACCCCAGCAACGATACTGACGACAACGCCAACCGCGCAGGTTGGAAGGCTGAAGTAGCCTCCCTGCAGCAGGACAAGCAAGGCGATAGCGACAACGATGACGACGCTCGTCATGCGCAGATGCCTTTATGGGTCGCTTGGGCACACAGCCCCTTGGTTACGTGCATGTACAACTGCCTTCAAAAGCGAGGCATTACTGTGATGAGGGTGCGGTTTGCCTGAGTCGGTATTCGGAGTCATATTGTGACTCATTTGCGAGGCCTGCAGGAGCAGAATCAACGACCTGTCGGAAGGCTGTAATACAACCTGCCCGGGGTGCGAATCCCTCGGCACAAGCATCAGTTGTTAAAGCACCTCTCCGCCTTCCAGACGCTCGACTTAAAGAAAGAAGCGGCCCCACCGAAGCGGGGCCGCCCTCATACACTGATGCC
>JAUNJR010000106.1 GCA_030533135.1 Coriobacteriales bacterium | reverse complement strand
AAGGCCGTCGACGACGTGAGCTTCACCATCAAGCGCGGCGAGACGCTGGGCCTGGTGGGCGAGTCCGGCTGCGGCAAGACCACCGTCGGCCGCACCATTCTGTATCTGTACCAGCCCACGGATGGTGAGGTCATCTACAACGGCAAGCCCATCCGCACCAAGGCTGACCTTGCGGAGTACCGCACCAAGTCCACCATGGTCTTCCAGGACCCGTACTCGTCGCTGAATCCGCGCATGACGGTTTCTGACATCATTGGCGAGCCCCTGGACGTCCATCACATGTACAGCTCCCCGAAGGAGCGTGAGGAGCGCATCCTCGAGCTCATGGACCGCGTGGGCTTGAACTCCGAGCACGCGAGCCGCTATGCCCACGAGTTCTCGGGTGGCCAGCGTCAGCGCATCGGCATTGCCCGCGCGCTTGCGGTCCGTCCTGAGTTCATCGTCTGCGACGAGCCGGTCTCCGCTCTGGACGTTTCCATTCAGGCACAGGTCATCAACATGTTTGGTGAGCTGCAGGAAGAGATGGGCTTGACGTATCTCTTCATTGCCCATGACCTGCTGGTTGTTCGCCACATCTCTGACCGTATCGCCGTCATGTACCTGGGCAAGATGGTCGAGCTGGCCGATGCAAGCGAGATTTACGATCACCCGCTGCATCCGTACACCAAGTCGCTCATCTCGGCAGTGCCCATTCCTGACCCCAAGATTGCGCGCGCGAACAAGCGTATTCCGCTGCAGGGCGACATCCCCAGCCCGCTGAACGCACCGTCGGGCTGCCCGTTCCGCACGCGTTGCCCGTATGCCACGCCTGCCTGCGCCGAGTCCATGCCTGAGTTCAAGGAAGTCGCGAAAAACCACTTCGTGGCGTGCCACCGCACTGAGGAGATCAACTCCTAAGGTGCGGAAGTCAAGGACGATTTGACGTAAACGGCGGAGGTTGTTGTCTCGTCAGGACGGCAGTCTCCGCCTTTTCTTCTCTGGACGGAGTTTAGGGGAGACAACTGCCGACATTTGCAGAGCTACGCATGCTTTTCGTTTGCAGATGGCGTGTCATTTATACAAGGTTTTGAACTGACGGCAACCTAGTGCTACTATCTCGACTTACCTTGCGTTTTTCTGTCAGTTTTTCGAAGGGAGAAACCACAATGTCCAACCTTACTCGTAGGGATATGCTGCGCGCCTTTGGCGTTGCCAGCGCCACCAGCATGCTCGCTGCCTGCGGCGGCGGCAACGGCGGCAACACCGATGGCGGCTCTGCTGATGCTGGCGCTGCCCAGTCCATCGCAGTTTGCCTGTCCTCCGAGCCCGACGTCATCGACCCCGCTCTGAACTCTGCGGTCGACGGCGCCACCATGATCGTCCACCTCTTCTCCGGCCTTTCCAAGTGGGAGAAGAACGGCGACGCTTTCGTCATCGTTCCTGACTGCGCCACCGAGCTTCCCGAGGCCGTTGACAACGGTGACGGCACCTCCACCTTCACCTACACCCTGCGTGACGGCCTGAAGTGGTCGGACGGCCAGGACCTGACCGCCAAGGATTTCGAGTTCGCTATGAAGCGCGCCTCCTCCGCTGACCTTGGCGCCGACTATGGCTATCTCTACGAGATCGTCAATGGTTACGCTGACAACAACATCAACGTCACCGCCGTTGATGAGAAGACCCTGCAGATCGTTGTCGACACGGTCGTCCCGTACTGGAACGAGCTGCTCGCCTTCCCGACCTTCTTCCCCGTGCGCGAGGATGTCGTGGCCAACGAGGCTTGGTGCACCGATCCTTCGACCTACATCTCCAACGGCGCTTACACCATGACCGGCTGGGAGCACAACTCGGTCATCACCGTCGAGAAGAACCCCAACTTCATCGATGCCGACTCCATCACCATGGACAAGATCGAGTTCTATCTGTCCGACGACGCCAACAACATGCTGTCCAACTTCCGTAACGGCGACTGGCAGCTGATTGACGACGTGCCCACCAACGAGATCGCCGCCCTCAAGGAGGAGTTCCCCGAGGAGTTCGTTATCGCTGGCCAGATCGGCACCTACTACGTTGGCTGGAACGTCAACGAGGAGATCCTGCCCGCCGGCACCACCCTCACCGGTGTTGAGGCCGAGAACGCTCGCGCCGAGATCCGTCGCGCCATTGGCCTGCTCTATGACCGCAACTACATCTGCGAGGAGATCGGCCAGGCTGGCCAGGTTCCCGCTGCTTCCTTCGCCTCCATGGGCCTGACCGAGCCCGATGGCTCCGAGTTCTACAAGAACGCCGGCCATAACGACGGCTTCGATGGCTACTATGACGTCTCCGCTGACGCCCTCGAGTCCAACTTTGCCTCCGCTGTCGAGACCCTCAAGAAGTACTACACGTACGACGAGGCCACCGGCATGTTCACCGACTTCCCGACCCTGACCTACCTGTACAACACCTCCGAGGGCCACAAGGCCATCGGCGAGTACCTGGCTTCCGCCATGGCTCAGGTCGGCATCACCATGAACCTGGAGAACCAGGAGTGGAACACCTTCCTGAACACCCGTAAGTCCGGCGACTACTCCGTGGCTCGTAACGGCTGGCTGTGCGACTACAACGACCCCATCTCCATGCTCGACATGTGGGTCTCCAACTCTGGCAACAACGACTGCCAGTTTGGCAAGGGCGCTCACAAGGACGTCGCTGCCTACAGCATCGACCTCACCGATCTTGGCTATGACACCAAGGTTGACGGCGGCACCTGGGCCGAGACCTACGACGTGATCATCGCCACCATCAAGGGCGAGTCCGATAACGAGAAGCGCTTCGCCCTCATGCACAAGGCTGAGGACCTGCTCATGAGCACCGGCGCCATCTGCCCGCTGTACTTCTACACCGACCTCTACATGATCTCCAAGAGCGTCCAGGGCTTCTTCAGCATTCCTCTGGGCTACAAGTTCTTCCACTACACCACCATCGCGTAGTCGAAGCGCTGAATTTGGCTGTAAGGGCGTCCCGAGCTGCTCGGGGCGCCCTTTTTGTTGTGGTGGTCGCAGTGACCGAAGGCGTGCTGGGGGAGAGGCGAAACAACGAAATGAGAAAACGCGAAGTGTTGGCACCCTCTGGCTGGGATTACCATCAACAAAATGCGAGAGTACCGGTCGTCGGCGCTGTTTGCACACGGCCCCTTCATAACTTCTCAAAATTCTCGCTTGCATCGCGTGCGGAGTCTGCTAGTATATCCCTTGCGCTAACCAATGTCGGAGTGGCGGAATTGGCAGACGCGCTAGCTTGAGGTGCTAGTGCCTAATCAACGGGCGTGCGGGTTCAAGTCCCGCCTCCGACACCACGAAAGTACGGGCGGGCCTACGGGTCCGCTCTTTTCGTATAGAAAGGAACGGCATGGCGGCCACGCAGTCAGATTGGGTTCCGCGCGAGGAGCACGAACGCGTGGTTGACGAGCTTCGCCGTGCCAACCGGCGCCTTTCCGGCACCCTCAAGATCGTGCTCGACACCCTTGATTCCCAAAACGTTGCCACGCTCTTCTCGCGTGTCCTGGAAGAGATCACCGACACCATGGACGCCTGGGGCACCGTGGTTTACCTCGCCGAACGCGACGGTTATCACCTTCGTGGCATGAGCGAAAGCCTGCTCGAGGCAAGCGTCTCTCGTTTCTTCACGTTTGGCCGCACACTTGATCTTCTGACGACGCGCGCGGGCAAGACGTTGCGCCTCCGCGTGCAGATACCTGATAAGCAGGCGCTTCGGCAGGGGCGCCTCAGTGCCCGACGGGTTCTCGACGAGGCTACGGGAGAGGTGTATCGCATTGGTGTGGAAGCTCTGCCGCCGTTCACAAGCTTCTATGCGGTGCCCGTGTGGTTTGGCAGCCATGTGATCGCCCTCATAGAGGTGGGCTGGCGTCAGGTTCATCCACTCACGTCAGAGGATGCGGAGCTACTCGATGCCGTGGCGCAGTACCTATCCGTGCAGCTCGTGGGTGCGTTTTCTGCCCTGCGTATGCAGCGCGAGGCGCGTCTACGTGACGCATCGTCGCAGATTCGTGAGGAGCTGCTCTCGTATGACGAGCTGACGACCCATGCGGTTGAGGAGGCTCTTGGCCGCGCGGCGGTCGAGGTCTCTGCGGTTGCGGCCCCGGTCTATCAGAACGCGCACCAAAACACGGTCGTTGCCGACCTGCCCATCGGTGGTATGCGCTGGGTACCCATTGATCTCTCGTCGCTTGTCACGACGACTGATGCTCCCGAGGACGCGGTTTCCGTGGTTGGTGTGACGGAGGGGTCAGAGCTCTCGGTGTGGCTTGATGACGCGGGCGAACCTTGCATCGGTGCCCTGATGGATGCGGGCAAGGTCGCGGGCGAGCGTCGTGCTTGTCTGTTCCTCCGTCGCTTGGGCGAGGAACCCTTTGACGACCTTGACTTTGCCTTCCTGCGTGGGGTGGCGCGCGACTTGGTTGCCGCTGCGCGTGGTGAGGAGGTTCGCGCCAAGGACCGGCATATCTCGCAGGCACTTCAGACGGGCATGAAGAACGAGCTGCAAATCGTTGAGGGTATCACGGCCGAGGGGTCCTACTCCTCAGCAACGGCGGCGGCGTTCGTGGGTGGCGACTTCTACGACCTGATCCGTCTGCCGGGTCGTCGTGCCTGCGTGATCATGGGCGACGTCTCTGGCAAGGGGGTTGAGGCGGCGTCGGTTTCGGCGGCCGTCAAGACGGCGCTGGGAGCCTATTCCTGGGAGGGCCTGCGCCCGGCGCACATGGTACGCCTGCTGAACGACTTCCTGCTGGGTTTCGCGAGGCTGGAGACGTTTGCCACGCTTTTTGTGGGCGTTATCGACCTGGGCAAGCGCACCCTGACCTATTGTTCGGCCGGCCATCCGCCGGCAATCCTTTTGCGAGCCAAGCGGCGTGAGCTGCAGATGCTCGAAGTGCAGTCCGGCGTTGTCGGCGCCTTCAAGGAGATGACGTACCGCAACGGTACGGTGACCCTCTCCGCCGGCGACATCTTGTTGCTGTACACGGACGGCACGACCGAGGCTCGCGCGCGCGACGGCCGCTTCTTTGGCGAGGATGGCCTGCGCGATGCGGTGATGCGCCACGCTGGTGATGGCGTGCCTGGCCTCTGTGCGGGTCTGCTTGCAGAATTGGATGCCTTCACGGACCGCACGCTGGAAGACGACGTGGCGTTAGTCGCACTGCGCTTCGACGAAGTGGGATAGGGGCTTGCAGTACGCCTGCGGGTGGCGCAGCGCTCCTGCTTCATGGCCTGCCGAGACATGTTTACATTTTGCCAGCTGTTTTGTCACGATTGGCGAGCCACGTGATTAACCCGGTTAAGGCGGGGAACAAAACTCGTATGGCTGAATCGACCAACATAGCGCTTGTCTCGCTGCCCGGCGACCTGGACGTCACGACCGTGGACGCCCTACGGTCGACGCTGGAGTCAATCTTTGCCAACGGATGTCGGCGCATCGTGCTGAACATGGCATCAACGAGCTATATGGATTCCGCCGGAATGGGGCTCATGGTCAGCGCGGTGAGGCGCATGCGCGATCGCGGGGGCCTCCTCTCGTTGATTAACGTATCGCCCGAGGTCCTGCGCGCGCTTTCCATCGCGCGTCTTGTTGACTTTTTGCCCGTGTCTCGCATAGGGGAAAGGCCCGAGATTCCCGAGCTTGACCCCGCGACGCTGCCGTTGTGGCGGACGATACTCAGGATTGACCCAAAGAACCTGGCCGCCACACGAAAGCATGTCGGCGAGCTGCTTGGCCGCATGCCGCTTTCGTCTGAAGCGACGTTTGACTTGAGCTTGGCCGTGGGGGAGGCGATGGGAAACGCCGTCGACCACGCCACGGGTACGTCCATAATCGACATCGCTTGCTACCCCGATCGGGCTGTGGTTGAGATAAGCGATTCTGGAGAGGGCTTCACGCCCGATGGCGGCACGCCGGAGGCTTCTCCCTTTGCCGAGCGCGGTCGCGGCATCGCACTCATGCGCCTTCTTACTGACTCGGTGACTATCTCCCCGAAGCCGAGCGGTACGGGTACGGTCGTGCGAATCGAGAAGCTTTTGCATGCGTAGGGGTTTGGACTAGGCCTTTGACCTGCGGTCTTCAAAATTTATCCCCAAATTCGAAATTTACCCTTGCATCCGTGGCTAGGTGAGTGCATAATACTCCTTGCGTTCGCGGGCTTAGCGCAGTTGGTAGCGCGCCACCTTGCCAAGGTGGAGGTCGCGGGTTCGAACCCCGTAGCCCGCTCCATGCATTACCCGGGCCGGTTGAAAGATCGGCCTTTTTCATAACGGCGACGTGGCCAAGTGGTAAGGCAGAGGCCTGCAAAGCCTTTATCTCCAGTTCGAATCTGGACGTCGCCTCCAT
>JAUNJR010000031.1 GCA_030533135.1 Coriobacteriales bacterium | reverse complement strand
TTGTCATCAAACATGGGGCACCTTCGTCCATCGGCTCCAACCAATTCATTGTACCGTGGGTACCGTGACAAGTTGACCGGTCATTTGTCACGGGTCATTTGTCAGAGCGTGCTCTTGTTATGGCGGCCACCACAACAAGCAGCAGAAATATCAGCACAGCCGTCACGCCAAACGGCAGCACATATGGCGGGCACCAAACGTAGAGCACCAGCATGAGCGCCTGTATCGCCACAAAAGCACCGATGACCGCTCCAAAACCACGGCCCAAGTCAGGGTTGTCACGCCTCAGCTCGTTAAAAACCGGCATGGTCGCGGCAACGCCGCAGACCACGCCGGCTATGACAGCAACAAAAGTGCTCACGCAAGCTACTTGGTGCCGTAGATTCGATCGCCAGCGTCACCCAGACCGGGGAGAATGTATGCGTTCTCGTTGAGCTGACGGTCAAGTGCGCAGGTGTAGAGACGTACGTCGGGATCTGCCTCGAGCACGGCCTTCACGCCTTCGGGACAGCTAACCAGCGTCAAGCAACGGATGTCCTTGGCGCCGTTTTCGCGCAGGTACCTGATGGCCGCAATGAGCGAGCCACCCGTCGCAAGCATGGGGTCGACGACCAGGCAGACACGATTCTCAATGTTTGACGGCACCTTGAAGTAGTACGTGATGGGCTCATGCGTGACGGGGTCGCGCTGCATGCCGATGTGCCCCACATGAGCGGAGGGTACCAGCGTGAGGATGCCGTCCACCATACCCAGGCCAGCGCGCAGGATGGGGAGGATGGCGAGCTTCTTGCCCTCAATCCGCTTGCAGATTGTCTTCTCAAGCGGAGTCTCCACTTCGACGTCCTCAAGCGGCAGGTCGCGCAGCGCCTCGTAGCCTTCGAAGACTGCCAGCTCAGTCACGAGCTCGCGGAAATCCTTCGTTGAGGTGTCCTTGTCGCGCAGGATATGCAGCTTATGCTGCACTAGCGGATGGTCAACAATAACAAAGCGGCTGGTATCAAACTCATGCTCAAGTGCCATGGTTCTCCCTTCAAGACGGTTAGTTCGTGCTCATTGTAACCCACGTCAACAAGAAGCTGTCACGTTGGGGACTGTCCCCAACGTGACAGTTTTGAGCAATGCTGGCACATCGAAAGGGCCTAATGTCCCTGCTTCTTCTTTTTAGCCTTCCGGCGGTTCTCGCGCTCCTTAAGCCGGATTCGCGTCTCTTCGTCGTAGCGCTCTCGAGCGCCGGCCCGCGTGCGCCACTCAACCTTGTCCTTATGCTTCCAGTAGTCAAGCTGGCGTTGCGTCTCCACGTTGTAGAGCATCATCTCGAGCTGATTGTCCTGCTGATGCTCAATGTACGCTGCGGCAGCCACCAACGAGAGGTCCTCTTTGCCACTCAATGCGCGGCTCGCACGGATGATGATGTGAAGCGCAAAAATCAGGATGATGGAGCAAATGACCAGCGCTGATATGAAATTGAGACGTGAACGCAGCCACAACCAGTCACCTGTGCAGTACAGCGCAAGTGCCGCTGCCTGCAGTGAGTACAGCGAGACCATTGCACACGACATGGCCACCGACTTGCTTGCCGAGATAAGCGGGCTTTCCAACTTGCGGTAGGTGATGAGGTTGGCCAAGCTTGAATAGACCATATAAATCGTGAAGCCAGCAACTACATAAATCATCGAGCCAGGATAGACGGGGTGCTCACCGGCGAAGTTTACGACCAGGCCCAGAAGGCTGACGGCAATGGCCAACATCAGCATGAGGAAGCCGCAGCTACGATAGCGTTCCAGTTCTTCTCGACCATCTTGGGCGTCGGGGCGCATGTAGCGAAGAATGACGCCACGCGTAGTCGTGACCATGACGGAATAGATGCCCAGCGAGGCAAACCAGACCGAATCAAAACGGATTGCGTTGATCATCTGATAGACAGAGAAGCAGAAGTTGATTATCACGGACAAACGCACTGAAGCTTCTGCGCGGAACCATGCGTCATTTCGGTAGTTCTTGTAAACTGCAAGCGCGCGTGTACGGGCGCGGGCAATAGCCCTCTGCTGCTTGGGCGTGCTGAGGTATTCTTTCTCGACAAACGCGTCAGCCGCAGCGATCACCTTGTCGTCAAGACCCTCAAGAGGCGTTCCGACTTTGGGATCAGCCTTGGGATCGGTCCCGGAGTCAACCTTAGTATCAGCCTGAGACTCGACCGCTGAATCGGCCTTTGGTTCCTGCTCTTTTTCGATTGTGGGTGTGGGCTCGTCGCTCATGGGCCCTCGCAATCATCCGCCATACTCGTTTAGACAATGGCAGACTTCGTGGACCTTGATTGTGACTATTCGGCGGGCGAAGGCAATCTCGACCCATACAAATCGGGCAGGCCCTTTGTACAGAAACTTATACAAAGGGCCTGCCCGATTCCGAGGTGAGGGGAGGCTTAGGCCAGTTCAGGATAGAGCGGATGAAGGGCGAGCAGCTGCTCAACCTCAGCCTTAACAGTCGCCATAACCGTCTCGTCGCCCAGGTTCTTAACGACGATGCCAATGAGCTGGCCAATGCGCTCAGCCTCGGCTTCGTTGAAGCCGCGTGTCGTCATGGCTGCAGAGCCCACGCGGATGCCACTCGTCACAAACGGGGAGCGCTTCTCGCCAGGGATGGTGTTCTTGTTAACGGTGATGCCGACCTCATCCAGCGCATGCTCGGCTTCCTTGCCAGTGACGTCGCCTGCCGCCGTCAGGTCGACCAACAGCAGGTGGTTGTCGGTGCCACCCGTGACCATACGCAGGCCCTGGGACTCCATACCGCGGCCAAGCGCCTTGGCGTTCACGCACACCTGGTCGATGTAGTCAGCAAACGAGGGCTGCAGCGCCTCGCCAAATGCAACTGCCTTACCAGCGATGACATGCTCAAGCGGGCCACCCTGGCTGCCAGGGAAAACCGAGGAATTAATAGCCTTGGTGTAGGCCTCGTCGTTCCACAGAATCAGGCCGCCACGCGTGCCCCGCAGCGTCTTGTGGGTTGTGGTAGTCACGACGTCAGCGTAGGGAAGCGGCGACGGATGCGCGCCGGTGGCGACCAAGCCTGCGATGTGAGCCATGTCCACCATGAGCTTTGCGCCATTGTCGTGCGCGATTTGGGCAAAGCGCTCAAAGTCAATGACGCGCGGGTATGCAGAGGCGCCAGCAATGATCAGCGCGGGCTTGTGCTCTGCGGCCATGGCGGCAACCGCGTCGTAGTCTATGCGCTCCGTGACCGGATCCAAGCCGTAAGACACCATGCGATACAGCTTGCCAGAGAAGTTGGCCGGCGAACCATGGGTCAGGTGACCACCGTTGGAAAGGTCCATGCCCATGACGACGTCACCAGGCTTTGCGAAGGCCGACTCGGCGGCATAGTTTGCCTGTGCGCCGGAGTGCGGCTGCACGTTGGCAAAGTTGCAGTTGAAGAGCTTCTTAGCGCGCTCTCGAGCAAGGTCCTCCACGACATCGACCGCCCAGCAGCCACCGTAGTAGCGGTGCGCGGGCAGGCCTTCGGCATATTTATTGGTCAAAACGGAGCCAACGGCCTCCATAACGGCCAGGCTCACGAAGTTCTCAGAGGCAATGAGCTCGATGGAGCCGCGCTGACGGCCCAACTCGTTTCCGATGGCAGAGAAAACCTCGGGGTCAGACTGGGCGAGGTGCGAAAGCGGCATATCAAATCCTTTCGTAGTGCCAAGCACGGTAACGCTTGGCGCTTTTGACGCCGAAATAGCGTAGCGTAACTTGAGCACAGCGCCCGATTTGAGACATGCCGTTAACGATGTAGAGACCTAAGCGCCCACAATCTTGTTGATTCGATGTGCGGAAATGGCCCCTTCACGCAAAACGGTGGGTTTAAGGCCAGCCACACTGACGATGGTGCTGGCAATGGCAAGCGGTGCGGGGCCTGCGTCAAGGGTGAGGTCCGCCTCCTCGATGATGCGCTGCTCGATGCCCGATCCAGAGGTTGCGGCTGCTGATCCGTGGGTATTTGCACTGGTCGTAGCCAGTGGCGCGCCGACCCGCCGGGCCAGCTCGCGTACAAGGTTGGAGTCGGGCATGCGCAGCGCAACGGTACCGTCTGCCGCGAGATACTCTTTTGGCACCTCGTGCGAGGCCTTGACGACCAGCGTGAGGGCCCCTGGCCAGAAGAGCGTTGCCAGTGCTAAAGCCGTGTCAGGAACCGTTGCTGCATAACGAGCCAAGTCGTCGAAATCTGCCACGAGCCAGGGCAGCGTCTGCGAGAGGCTGCGTCGCTTTATCCGAAATATGCGCTGGTAACCTGGATTATTTGGCGTGGCCGCGCATCCGATGCCATACACCGAGTCAGTCGGCATGACAATCACCGCGCCATGCGCCAGAAGCGTGGACGCCTTGTACAGCACGTCCTCGGTCGGCGAGTCCTGGCTTGCGCGCAGGATCTTACCCATGGCTACTCCTCTCGTACGGCAACCAACACGCGTGGACGACGAGTCAGGTCCTCTCGGACTTCCACGGACGACCATCCGCCCTGAGCACGACAGAGATCTGCCGCCGCACGCACATTGCCTTCGAACAGTTCCACGCAGAGCCAACCGCCTGGCATAAGCGCGCGTGGGGCCAAGTCAAGAATCCTGCGGAAGAGGTCCAAGCCGTCGGTGCCGCCGTCAAGCGCAAGATGCGGCTCGAAACCAGCAACCTCCTGCGGCAGCGTAGGCACCACGGCGCTGGGGATGTAGGGCGGGTTCGAGACCAGCACCGAGAAGGTTCCCAGCAAGTCCGTCGGCACCGCAGCCGCCAAGTCGCACTCATATATGTCCACCGCATCGGTGAGGTTAAGCTGGTCGCGATTACGTTGCGCAAGAGATGCCGCCTGCGGCGAAAGATCGGTGGCAACCACGTGCGCACCTGGCCGCTCACCCGCAATGGAAAGCGCGATGCAGCCTGTTCCTGTGCACAGGTCCAAAACCCGTGGGCCAACGGGAATGGTTGGGCGCTTTGCCTGAAGCACCGCAAGCTCTGCCAGCAGCGCATCCACATTGGATTCGTTGAGACCGCCCTCAGCGGTGATTTCCTCGGTGAGCGCGGCACGAAGCTGCTTCTCTCGCGCCGCACGAGCCTCACGGGCCTCGTCCTCGCGCAAAGCCGTACGTCGATCGACATCATCGTACACCCGACCCGCAGTCACGGCGGCGTCCACGCCCTCAAGTGCGGCATCTACCAGCACTTCAGTCTCAGGCCGCGGAATGAGCACGCCCTCTTCGCAGCGCAGAATGATGTGCCTGAACGGCATCTCGCCCGTCACGTACTGCAACGGCTCTCCCCGACCTCGGCGCGCCACGGCGTCGTGCATGCGTGACAGCTCTTCGGGCGAGAGCGGGCGCTCAAAGTTAACGTACAGGTCTACACGCGAGAGGCCCGTCACTGCCGAGAGCAGCCACTCGGCTGAGAGTCTCGGGCGCTCATCGCCCTTACGCCCCAGATAGCCGACCGTCCAGTCAAGAACGCGCTTGATGGTCCACGTCTCTGGCATGAATATCCTCTCGCAACATGAATTTGAACAAAGGGTCAGACACCTTTATTGGGACGCGGGGGATACTTCCCTGCGTCCCAGCGTCTGGAACAAAGGGGAGTATCCCCCGCGTCACACCTGTCGTTGGCTCACCTTTGACAGGCTTATCTCCAAGTTACACAGCTTGGGCAAGCTTCTCCGCACGCTCGGCAGCAGCCAGCGCGTCGATAACGCTCTGCAGCGTATCGCCAAGCAGCACGCCGTTGTACGTGCCATTGAAGCCGATGCGGTGGTCGGTCACGCGGTCCTGCGGCTGGTTGTAGGTACGGATCTTCTCGGAGCGGTTACCATGGCCAATCTGCGCCAGACGCGTAGCACCTTGCTCGGCCTGCTGCTTCTCGAGCTCCATCTCGTACAAGCGGGCACGCAGCATCTGCATGCAGACCTCGCGGTTCTGAATCTGGGAGCGCTGGTCCTGCGACTGCACCACCGTGTTGGTCGGCAGGTGCGTGATGCGCACGGCGGAATACGTCGTGTTGACGCCCTGCCCGCCAGGGCCGGACGCGCAGTAGGTATCGATGCGCAGGTCCTCGGCGGCAATCTGAATATCAATCTCGTCAGCCTCAGGCAACACGGCCACGGTAGCCGTAGATGTCTGAATGCGGCCCTGGCTCTCGGTCTTAGGAACACGCTGTACTCGGTGCACGCCGCTCTCGTACTTCATGACGGAGTAGACCTTGTCGCCCGTAACCTTGAACTCGATGGTCTTGAAGCCACCTGCGTCGCTGGGGCTGGACGAGAGCACCTCGACCTTCCACTTGCGGCTCTCGGCAAAGCGACGGTACATATTGAAGAGGTCGCCTGCAAAGATGCCCGCTTCGTCGCCACCAACGCCAGCGCGAATCTCAACGATGGTGTCCTTCTCGTCGTTGGGGTCACCAGGAATGAGCATGACCTTGATCTCGTCCTCAAGGGTGGGAAGCTTGGCCTCGTTGGCAGCAATCTCCTCCTGGAGCATCTCCTTCTCTTCAGGATCGGAGGTCTCGCGCTGCATCTCCTTGGCAACGTCGATGTCGTCTAGCGCACCGAGATACTCACGCGCCTTCGAGACGAGCTCTGCCTGGTTGGCGTGCTCCTTCGCGATACGGGCATATTCCTTGGGATCCGACACAACCGCCGGATCCACCATCCTGCGCTCGAGCTCGGCATACGCGTCGAGCAGTTTCACAAGCTTGTCTCGCATGATTGCTCCTTATGGGATTGCCGCACCACGGCGCAGCCTTTTCGTTCAACCTTTTTAGAATACCACCTACCTGCCAGTTTCATACAAGAAGTGTCCAGTTCATGCAGGTTCCCCAGCAGATATCCAGCTGTTTTACAACAAGCAAAGCGACAGGTATGCAGAGGTAATGGCGATGGGAACCGCACCGTTTGTCAGGCACCCTTGCTGTGGGATGTGAGAAACTACCACTATATATGGACGGAGGTGCCATGGACGACGAGCAGGCCCCGACAGCCGAGCTGCCCAATCATGACCAAGAGACACAACCGAGCGAGCCTGTTGCCCCGACCGAGCAGATTCCACCCGCGGCGGAGTCTCCACGAGTAGAGACCGAACCTACCAGCCTACATGGCCTTGCATCTGCCGCTGGCAGCTTTGCACGCGAGCATGCCGCGCGCTTGAAGGGGCTGCTATCTGGGCGCACGCTCAACCTCATTATCGCTGCCGCTGCGATTGTTGCTGCAATCGCGGGTATTGGCATCATTGTCCGAAACCTAACTGACCTGCCAGACGCAAGCAAGTATCGCCGGGACGCACAGGCCACTCTAGCCGCGCCTACCTATGACGGTGGGACGTACGGTTCGGACGAGCCGCTTTCGCTCACTGACTTTGAGGCAACGGGGCAACATAAAGAGGCCAAAACACCCAACGAATGCTTGGTCAATGGTATTGCTCACTTCTCAAACGGATCAGTTGAGGCGCTTCAGGAAGCGCAGCTCACGTATGTTCGCCAAGATGACGGATGGAAGTGTGCCAGTGCCGACGGTGTGGGCGGCGCATCGTATGCTGCAGTTACGGGTCCCGAGCCCTCGAAAATCCTCTCCAACCTGAACTCCGTGCTGCAGCGCGCTGAGGCTTCGTATGCCGGCGAGGAAAGTGGCACGGCTCTACCTTCGCTTTACGCTGGCGCAAAGGCGGAGATGGTCGAGGAGAGTTTTGATGCAGAAAGTCAAACCTACACCTGCGACCTGCACCTTTCTCACACGGCCACCTTCACGGCATACGAATGCGACATCAATGCGACGTTTGTCTTTCGTCCGAGCAACGGCCTGTGGGAGCTGACGGCGGCCTCGGCAAGCAAGAATGCAAAAGACCTCACCTTGACGCCGCTGGTTGGCAACTGGGTTGGCAGCTTTTCTGAGCAGGAGGCATCTGGCTCGAAATGCTTTGGTGCCAAGGCGAACGGACTCCGCATCAACGTAACGATGGCGGCCAACGGCCGCATTGCTGGAACGCTGTCGGCCACGGTACACTACCACGGCGAGCCCTCGGAGGACGTGAACGAGTCTGAGGGTGACACGGAATTGGTGGACGTGCCCTTCTCCGGTACGTTGCTGCACCAGGGCGATGGCATTACCTTCAGTTGCCACACACCTGAAGATGCCCTGGGTACCGTGACGCTGACCTTGGCCTTTGGCACGGGCGAGGACCCGTCAGCCGCCATCGCAACTCTCTCGACCAAGCATATCTACGACGCAACGTTCTTGCTCTTTGTCTATGATCGCGAGGCCACATTCACTGACACGTTCGTGCTGACGAGGGAATAATAACGAGCATCACGAACAGATAGGAGGACCCATGCCTTTGGATTTTGAACCGCAAAAGCCGCAACCGCTCATGCTGGGTGACAAGGCCCACTATACGCTGACCTCGTACGACCCCGTGAGCATTGAAGTCGAGGTGCCGTTTACCACCGAGGAAGACGTTGACCTTGCGCTGGATAGCATGCTTGCACGCATGGGCGGGACGCGCGACAACCTTTCCGATCCCGCATGGGTTTCCGAGCATTTCCAGGGGACAAGCGACGTTGCTGAGCTGCGCCGAGCCGTTCGCTCGCAGGTCGAGGACATGGCCGCGCAAATGGCCGAGAGCCAGAAAGTCAATCGGGCCGTGGCGGCGCTGGCCAAACGTCTGCAGCAGGCAGTTCCCGCCATGCATTTGGCTCGCTATCGTCAAGGCGTGCAGATGAGCTTCGAGCAGCAGCTGGCCAGCGAGGGAATGACCATTGACGATTTCTTGCTGCGCTCTGGTGCCAGCCGCGCAGAGCTTGACACCATGTTTGATCACCAGGCTAAGGCGGCAGCCGAGCAGGACGCGGCGCTGGATGCCTATGCCCACCAGAAGAAGCTCTCTGTGACCGAAGAGGAGTTTGGCCGTCTGCTGGGCGTCCCTTCGTCGGATATGGAAGAGATGATTGGACAGGCCCGTGCCGCTGGTCAGTATGCCGACTTGCGCGATGCGGCCCTACACGCTAAAGCTGCGCAGTCCGTCGTAGCCGAATGCGCATGCACATACCGTCACGAGTCCGAGGCCGAGGCTCGCATCCGTATTGCGCATTACAAGCGCTTGCGCGAGCAGTATGAGCGCGGAGCCGAGGCGGGTGGCAAGGGCACTGGCTTCACGCTGGTATAACCTGCCGGAATAAGCAATAGCGACAACAAGAGGCCGGCGCCATCATTGATGGCGCCGGCCTCTTGTTGTTTCGCGTTATGGTAACGATACGTTACTCAGCAGCCTCGGTGGTCTCGGCAGCAGCGGCAGCCTTCTTCTCGTACTCAGCAGCACGCTTAGCCTTAGCGGCAGCCTTAGCCTCGGCAGCGGCCTTCTTGGCAGCAGCGGCCTCAGCGGCCTTCTGGGCCTTGGCCTGCTTGGCGGCCTGAGCCTTGGCAAGCTGGGCAGCAGCGGCGCCACCGAACTTGTCGGCAAAGCGCTGGACGCGTCCGCCGGTGTCAACGAGCTTCTGGGTGCCGGTGTAGAACGGGTGGCACTTGTCGCAGAGGTCGACGCGCATCTCCTTCTTGGTGGAGCGGGTCGTCCACGTGTTGCCGCAGCTGCAACGAACGCTGCACTCCACGTAGTTAGGGTGAATCTTCGGCTTCATGGAGGTACTCCTTCTTTCGTGCCCTGGTTTCCGACCAGGACGGTCATCGTGTGTCTCGGCCGATGTTGCAGGACCTGCCGAGACAGTCAAGCTTTGCAAGTGTAGCAGAACCTGCAGTGACATAGTATGGAGAAACTGCGTCTTAGCTCATCAAACAGGATGTGAGTGTACTAATCCCACTTCACCCTTCCGTGCGGTAGACTGCTGTTGACGCACGCTTCATCAAGGAGGGTCCCATGTTTCTTTCAGTAGATATCGGAAACACCCAGACGACGCTTGGCCTCTTTAATGATGAAGGTATCTGCCTGCGGCAGTGGCGTATGGCCACGGTACGCACCGACACGTCAGACCAGTTGCACGAGCGGCTCTATGGGTACTTCCAGATGTTTGGCTTGTCGCTCTCTGACGTTACTGATGTTGCTGTTGCAGGTGTTGTCCCCATCCTCTCGCAGTCTTGGCAAAGGATGCTTCGCCAGGTTATCGGCAGCGAGCCCCTCATGATTGATGCCACGCGCGATTGTGGCATTGCAATCAACCTGCCCAATCCGCACGAGGTGGGAGCTGACCGCATCGCTAACGCTCTGTCTGCCCGTACGTCATATGGCTCGCCCGTGATTGTGGTGGATTTTGGTACCGCCACCAACATAGACGTCGTAGATGCAAGCGGAGCCTTCCGTGGCGGGGCAATCATGCCCGGCCTTTTGCTTTCCGCTCAGGCGCTCTTTGACCGCGCAGCCAAGCTTTCGAGTGTTCCACTAATCATTCCGCCTCACGCTCTTGGTGATTCCACCGAGACCGCTGTGCAATCTGGCGTGGTAATCGGTGCTGCAGCTCAGGCCGAGGGTTTGGTTCGTCGCATCCAAGATGAACTTGCTGCCGAAGGTGAGAATGTTCCGCGAGCCATTGTGGTCGGCACGGGCGGTTATGCTTCAACCATCGCCCAAGCAACCAACCTCTTTGATATTGTTGATCCCGACCTGACCATCCGCGGCATCTACCAGATTTGGCAGCACGCTGTAGAGAAGCACGCCGCTCGGAAGGGTTAGCTTTCCACACAACATAAACCGCTTTGACCAATCTGGCCCTGCTTTTGCGGGGCCAGATTGGTAAGTTTGCGGCAAAACGAACGAACGATAGCCATTACTACCAGAATATCCGCGAAATGCGAAGGTCTGTTTCTTCATGCTTGCTCTTAGGCCGCAAGTAGGATTGTTACCAAGTCATCTACCTGCAGATATAGTTATCAATTATTGAATCAATTCTAACTATCAAAACCAACCTTCGCATTTCGCGGATATTCTGGTAGTAATGGCCGTCATCTCTTCCGTTTTCGCAAGAGATGACGGCCCGCATTCCCCCGAATGAGTCTTTCGACCCTCTAAGTCGACATTGATTGCTAAGTTTGCTTTTTTATAGGTCGAAGTGACGCCTGTTCGGGAGCAAAAGAAAGCTCGCGGCCATCATCGGTGACCAGTATCGCGCGGCCCCAAAGATCGAGCCCGGCAAACGTCCCACGCGCCATTTCGTTGCCATTTGGATACACTGCCTCGGCAGGATGTCCCAGAAGTGGCACGAGGTCAAAGTAGTCAGAAAGAACTGGTGCCAGCGGGCTCGCCTGCGCACGACCGGCGGCAACCTCCGTCGCCCAGCGATCCACGCGATTCGTAATCCCCGCAGCAAGGAGGTCTCTGTCCGCATCGAAGTCGTCCTCCGCCACAACCTCAACCCGAGCAAACATACCCTCGTCGTAACCAGCACTTGTTCGCACCAGTGCGACTGTAGCCCCCGTCCCAGCATCCACCAGCGAGAACGGCCAGCCAATGCCCACGTTCATCCCAGCGTCACGCAACGCCTCGACCGCACCGAGCACGCAGACGTAACCAAGGCCGTGGTAGGCTCCCATCGGCACGGGCGGTCGCAACGTCATGGCGGCCAATACATTGTTTGTGGTCACAACTATTCCCAGTCCAGGGGGCCAAGCTCCGCAGTCACGTGACCCACACGCGCCTCGGGCACCAGCACGGTCACGCCCGCGTGTGTGAAGAAGCGCACCGGATCATGCATGAGATCCTCCATCGGCACCAGCACGAAGTCGCGCTCGCCCAGGCGCGGATGCGGCAAGGTCAGCAGGCGACCGGCATGGCGTTCACCCTCAACCCAGCACAGATCACAGTCAATGATGCGCGACTCGCTCCCGGCCTTCTTGATGTCACGGGTCTCGTCACGCTTGCGGCCCATCTGCTCCTGCACGTCAAGCAGGGCGCGCACCAAAACGGTCGGATGAAGCTCGGTACGAATCTCCACCATCGCATTAGCAACTGGTGTCGGGATACCGTAGGCAGGCTCCGTCTCGTAGGCGTAGCTCGTGCCAACCACGCACGTCAGAGGAATCTTGTTGATCAGGCGCGCTGCTTCAGAAAGGTTTGCGAGGCGGTCGCCCAGGTTAGATCCGATGGAAACGAAGGCCTGACGCTGGTCTTTCTTCGACATCGCCCAATATGCGTTGATGAAGTCGGCCATGCCCTTCACATCGTGCACGCGCAGGATGCGCGCTCCGCTCTCGATGGCCGCAAGACACACGCCCATGGTTGCCGCATCGCGTGCAACCGGCTCCTTCTCGCCAGTAATGGCACCCAAAAAGCGCTTGCGCGAAACCGCTGTCAGCACCGGATAACCCATGGAGACCAGCTTGCGTGTTGCGCGCTGCACCACGACGTCCACATCGGCATCCTTGTCAAAGCCAGCACCGGGATCCACGCAGATGCGATTTCTCGCGATGCCAGCCCGCATCAACATGCGCGCTTGGTCACCCAAGAAGCCCATGATGTCTCGCATGATGGGCGCCTCCTCGGGAAGCGTGAAGCGACGCGAGCTCTGGACGGCACGGGCAGGCTTGATGGAATCCAGCTGGACGGAGCGGCGCGTAACCGCAGTATGCGCCTCGGGACGATTCCAATGCATGATGACGCAGCCACATTCGCTCTCAAGAGCAACGGCCTGCATGGCAGGGTCAGTGAAGCCCGAAACGTCGTTAATAATGGAGGCACCCAGCTCAAGGCAGGTCTGAGCCACAGAGGCATGGCGCGTGTCAACCGAGACGATGGCCGTCGGAGCCGCCTCGAGAATACCGTCCACCACAGGCACTACGCGCGCAGCTTCCTCTTCAACAGAGACGGGCGTGTGACCGGGGCGCGTAGACTCGCCACCCACGTCGATAATGTCGGCACCGTCGTCCAACATCTGCAAAGCGCGAGCAACGGCTGCCTTGACATCGAAGTCCTTCCCGCCATCAGAGAAGGAGTCAGGCGTCACGTTGAGGATGCCCATAATGCGTGGACGCGAAAGCGAGAGTTCGTGTTCACCGCACTGCCAGGTTGCGTAGTCCTCTCGAAGCATGGGTCCGACCTTCCTGGGGCGCACGCCCCCGCTCGTCTCAGCTGCATTTGTAGCATCCGTATATTGTAGCGAGAACTACTCACCCCTACCGTAACGCCACATGCTTAGTGGGCGCGAGCACGCAAAGACCGTGTTGCAACTATGCCGCGTTGTCAAGAACCTCCAGCTCATCTGTGGCATCAGACACGGCTTCGACCTCAGGCACGGCCTCGTCCTGCGCTACGTCTTCGACTGTCGGCTGGGTTTCATAACCTTGCTCGGCATCCACCGCAGCAGAGCAGGCATCCTCTTGCACGGCCTCTTCCATACCAATCTCAGCTTCGACACTCACCTCGGCATCGACGGTCGTTTGGCATTCTCCCGCAGCGGCCTCAAGCCCCACGGCCTCATCAAGGTCGTCCCTGGTCATCATTGGCTTTTGGCCTTCGGACTTGCCTCCGCCGGCAAGCGCAACCTCGTTTGGCACGGTTGATTCCACGAGCTCGTTAGACTCCACGATCTGCAGGAGGTCGGACGTGCTCTCCTTCTCGTTATCCAGCGGCGTGTTGTAGTCCTCTTCGAAGTCGAACAGAATCGAGCCGGTAGGCAGGTACTGCCGCCCTTCCTGCCGCTCGAGCTCGAGCATGTAGTCGAGGAACGTCGACACGAAGGCATAGGACGCGGAATCGCCAAGATCTCCAAGGTAGATGGTCCCCTCACCCTCCTTTTCGAGACCCACGCCCTTGATGAACTTGTCCTCGAAGTCATCTGTGTCGGTATAGAGCTTCTTGCCGGACTCATCTGTCGGTGAGATGCTGTTGATCACCTCGTCGAGCGTCTCGCCATTGTGCATGCGCTCGAGAATGTCGTTGAGCCCCATGCGAATCTTGTCGCTTGAGATGTAGAGCCTGTCATTGTCCGTAGATACTGACGACCCCTGCGACTGGCGTGCCGCAAGCTCGCCGAGATACAGCACGGCAAGGTATCCAGAGACGTAACGGCTGTTGTTCCCGTCGACCTCATTGCCCTCCTCGTCACGGTCCCCGGCAAAGCCAAGGTCGAAGTAGGCATCCTTCCCGTCATTGGTTCCGCTCACATAGTTTGCGAGCAGCCTGCGCCCAAACGCACCGCTCTCATTGTCATAGCCGCCCTCAAGCGAGGGGTCGGCGCGGAGCAGCTGGAAGATGTCATGTCGGAACGCGTAGTCATTCTCTACGCTGGAAGCCGTACCCTCTATGAACCAACGCGGGTAGTGGATCTTGTTATAGAGATCCTCGAGCTCTTTGGTCGGGAACGTGCCGTCATCGTTCGTAACCGCGTTACGGATGTCGAACGCACCAACCATACCCGTGCGGTTGTAGTCATCCATGAGCGCATGGAAGAGCTCGTGGACCATAGTGTTTTCGAACGTGCGCATGGCGTCACCATCACGAAGCAACACGTACTTGCCGGTGCTGGGATTCCTAACTGGGTTTCCGTCCTCATCCGTCTGCACGAGGCTCGCGGTATCGATGGCAATCATGTAGCCGTACTTGACCTCGTCTCCGTCCTTGAAGGCATCTCCGAAAACGTAAGCCAGCGCGTTGGGCGAATCAACCTGGTGCTCTGGCCTGCCGTCGCTGTCGCCCTTCTCGTAATAGACATACAGCCCGATCTCCCTACCGATTTGTCCTTGGTCTGCGGCAGCGCGGAAGGCTGGGAACTTCTCCAGCAGGAGCTCCACTGCCTGCGGCTGGAGCTTTGTAAGCACCAAATCAAGCAGGTATTCCAAATCATCGTCTGACAGGGCGTCGCGCGCCGTCTGTGCGCAGTAGATGTCAATCAGGCTACGCGCATCGCCGGTGTTCGTTTCTTCCGCAGCGCTCGCCTCGTATGCCGTCTCCTCAGCCAAGCCCTGGTTCTGCGATTCGGGAACAAAGAAGTCCCGCAGTGATGCCGGAAGGATGTAGGTGATTCCCGTTGCGGCGTCATAGACCGAGATGACCTCCTTGCCAGCAAAGAGCTTGGTGAGGGATTCCGAGAGGGTAATCGTGACGTTATCGCCTGCCAGGGCGTAGTCCTGCGGAACAAAGAAGGCCAGAGCGGGCAGATAGGTGGACCCTTCCTGAGCCTGCGTCGCAAGCTCCAGCTCGTCGCTTACCCAAAGGACGGGAATTTCCCACGTGTCTTCCTCAGAGGTGCGGACAACGGCCTTGTCATCAAGCGGCTCCCCCGCTTTTGGCTCATCAACATCATCGATAGTGAGACCGCTCACTACCTTCTGGCCTTGCGAGAGCGTGTGGTTTTCTACCTCGACCTCTGTTTCTGCCGCCCAAGCAACAACGGGCGAAAGGGCTGGCAAAACCAGCGCAAATGTCAGAACGAAGCTTAGGATCTTTTTGACTCTCGAGACCATGAACCAATCCCCCTGCCAGACTGTAGATGCCACTACCTATGTATACCTCAACGCTAGTCACATTAACTGGACAAAAGGGACAGTCCCTTTTGTCCAGGTTCAGGTCTACCAGTCAAACGCCTTGGCGATGTCGCAAGCGCAGACAAGATCGGCGTAGCTATCCTGCGGCGTCGGCTGCAGATTGCAGATGACGAGGTCATTGCCCTGGAAGTAACGCACAAGCCCCGCCGCGGGGTAGACCACGAGCGAGGTTCCGCCAATGATGAGCAGGTCACAGCTGGCGATTGCACGAGCCGAGGCAAGCAGGACATCTTCGTTCAGGCTTTCCTCGTACAACACCACGTCTGGTTTGATCGGGCCGCCACACTTTGGACAGCGCGGCACGCCGGTGGTGGAAAGAATCCATTCGGCTGACTGCTGGGTGCCGCAGCGCTGGCAAATGTTGCGGTGCACCGACCCGTGCAGCTCCAACACGCGATGCGAGCCCGCCATCTGATGCAAGCCGTCGATGTTCTGGGTCACCACGGCGGTCAGCTTGCCCTCTTGCTCAAGTTCGGCCAGCTTGTAATGCGCGCGGTTGGGCTTAGCCGTCAGGCAAATCATGCGCTCACGGTAAAAGTCGTAAAACTCCTTTGTGTGCGACACGTAAAAACTGTGGCTCAGCATGGTCTCGGGGGGATAATCAAAGTGCTGGTGGTACAGGCCGTCTTCGCTGCGGAAATCAGGAATCCCGCTTGCGGTGGAGACGCCCGCACCACCAAAGAACACGACGCTGCCGGCCTTTTCGACGCGACGAGCTAACTCTTTGGCTGCCTCTGCGGGGTTGGTGATGGTGAGTGCCATGTTGCCCTCCGTCCCTTGTCGCGCATGATGCACATGCTTGTCCGTGCGATAACTGTAGCACCTGAAGGAGGTTCCATGGAGCCGCTGACCAACAACGTGTTTGACTGCGCCTTGGTATTTGAGGGCGGTGGGTATCGCGGGGCTTACACAGCTGGCATTGCCAATGTGCTGCTCGAGCACGACGTCTGGTTTGACTATGTCTGTGGTCTCTCTGCCGGCGCAAGCCACACGCTGGACTACGTCTCGCGCGACCAGGTGCGCGTCAAGGATGCGTTCATGGCCATCGACGGACGCGAGCCCGTGGGTGGCACTCGCACCATGCTGCAGGGCAAGGGCTACTTTAACGCGGACTACCTGTACGAAGGCTGCTTGGCAGACGGCTTTGCACCGTTTGACTGGGAGGCGTTCGCCGCCAATCCTGCCCGCATCCGCATTCAGGCATTCGAGCGTGACACTGGACAGACCGTCACCTTTGGACGAGAAGACATGCCGAATATCTGGGAAGCCATCAAGCGCGTTCGGGCCAGCTCAACGGTACCGGGCGCCATGAAGCCAGAGCCTGTTGAAGGCCGCGTGATGCTTGACGGTGGTTTGGGCGAGGGCGCCGGAATCCCGCTCCCCATGGCAGAGCATGACGGATTCACCCGCTTTGTATTTGTGGCCACACGCGAGCCTGGGTATCAAAAGAAGCCCTACTCGCCCGCCATGGCGCTTGCCATACGAAGGGTCTTTGGCAAGTATCCGCACGTAGTCGATGCCTTGATGACGCGAGCTGAACGTTACAACGTGGCGCTTGCCCATGTCGCAATGCTTGAGCGCAAGGGCCAAGCGCTGGTCATTCGACCTGACGTTATGCCCATCAAGAACTACACGCTGGACCGCGAGGAGCTTGAGCGCGCTTACGACCTTGGCCATGACCAGGGCTTACGTGAGCTACCACGCATCCTGGAGTTTGTCGGGCTCTAATGACACGGGCGGCTCTCCCGTAACCGCTATACTGTGGACGACCAATCCGATGAAAGGGACATCATGGCTGATACCGCCCGCGAGCTGCGGCTCATTTCTTGGAACGTCAACGGGCTTCGCGCCGTTATGAAGAAGGACCCCAGCTTTGTCGAGATCTTCCAGACGCTTGACGCGGACGTTTTTGCCATCCAGGAGACCAAGATGCAGGAGGGCCAGCTGAAGCTTGACCTTCCCGGCTACGTGCAGACCTGGAACTACGCAGACCGCAAGGGCTATTCGGGCACGGCGGTCTTCTCGAAGGAGGAGCCGCTGCAGGTTATTCGCCAGATTGGCTGCGAGTGCGCTGACAACGAAGGGCGCGTCTGCGCACTGGAGTTTCCCACGTATTGGTTTGTGAACGTGTACACGC
>JAUNJR010000105.1 GCA_030533135.1 Coriobacteriales bacterium | reverse complement strand
TCTCCGGGTCGCCAAAGCGCGCGTTGAACTCGAGCACCTTGGGGCCGTCCTTGGTCAGCATGAAGCCGCCGTACAGGCAGCCCTGATAGAGAATGTCGTCGGTGCGCAGCTGGTCGACGACGCGCTGCATGACGTCTGTCATCTGGTCAAGCTCGCCATCAAGCAGGATGGGAACAGGAGAATAAACGCCCATGCCGCCGGTGTTGGGACCAAGATCACCATCAAGGGCGCGCTTGTGGTCCTGCGACGTCGCAAGAGGTACCACGGTCGTTCCGTCGGTCAGTGCGAGCAGGCTGCACTCGGGGCCTTCGAGCATCTCCTCTACCACGACCAGGTTGCCGGCGGCACCAAAGGCACCAGAGAAGCACTCATGCAGTCCCGCAAGGGCCTCTTCAGTATTGGCAGCCACGATGACACCCTTGCCTGCTGCCAGGCCGTCAGCCTTGACCACGCAGGGGCCACCAAGCTGGCGGACGTACTCGGCCGCTGCAGCCTCGTCAGTGAAGCTCTTATATGCAGCCGTCGAGACGCCTGCGCGCGCCATAACTTCCTTGGCAAACTTCTTTGAGCCTTCCATCTGCGCAGCCTTGGCGTTGGGGCCGAAGCACGGGATGCCTGCAGCTCGCACGGCATCAGCCACACCAACGACCAGTGGAGCCTCAGGTCCAATGACGACCAGACCAATGCCGTTTGCGACGGCCCACGAGGCAACCTGCTCGGCGTTTTCCTGATTCACCGGAGCAACCTCCGCCAGCTGCAGCATGCCGCCGTTACCGGGCGCGACCCACAGCTTGCCCGCACGCGGAGACTCCGCAAGCTTCTTCAGCAGCGCGTGCTCGCGTCCACCTGCACCCAGAAGCAGGATGTCGATCTTCTCAGCCATGTTATTCTCCCCTCTGCGCCACCGGTATGCGACGCTATTGAAAGTCCGCGTACTATTGTGCTTCATAACGTGAAGGACGCTGATTACCGTTACATAACGTGACAAAAAGAGCGGGCGCGCATGGAGGCTAGGTGCATCGTGAGCATCTCGTGAAAATCAAATCGCCGCTCTTTTCAGCACCCGTCACTTTTATGCGCTTTTAACTGGTGTAATACCGTTTTCTGCTAGATATCTGGCAGGCTGTTGCACAAATTCTGCAGGGACCAACTGGCATGCTGCTGTCCATGGCAATCTATTTTGGACATACCACCGCACAACGCATCCTTGAGAGCAGGCTGGTTCGCGAACTTGAAGTTACCAACGTACGCGGGCCTATCAACTGCATTTCAAACAAGGAAGACGTTCTCGAGCTCATCCATCGTGAGTTCGGTGGTGAAGCAGGCGCTCTGTCTGATGAATCCCTCTTTCTTCGCGCAAACGAGCCCATTGACCTCGTCGTTTCTTGCCAGGAGGATCGTCGTAAGTGGAAAGGGGCACGGTTTCATGTCATGTCGGAACGAATCCCACCACACTCGTTTCGCATTCTTCGCGCTGACATTCTGGTCGCGTGCCCCGAGCTCTGCTTTTTGCAGCGCGCCTCAGAGCTGACGCTCATCGAGACGATATGTCTTGCTATGAGCTTTTGTGGCATCTATCGCCTGAACGGAGATGCGCCGGATGGCTCAAGTGGCTCTACAACAATCTTTGATCGCCATCCGATCATGACCGTCGACAGCGCCTTGAGATATCTGAAGGATCTTGACGGCTTTCCGGGTGTCGAGAAGGCTCGTCGCGCGCTTTCTTACGCCTTGCCATATTCGGGGTCTCCCAAAGAGACCCAGATGGTCATACCTTTCTACCTGCCAAGAAAATACGGTGGTTTCGGACTACCAAGACCATCGATGAATAGGGAGCTGCCATTAACCGACCATGCTCGCAAGATAATTGGCAAAGAGCGCTGTTTTGGCGACGCAGTTTGGGAGAGTGGTGTCAAGGATGATCCGCGCTGCTTTGATCTTGAGTTCCAGTCAAAGGAACACCATGATAACGAACAGAGCTATGGGGATGATTTTGGCCGGCAAATAGGCTTAGAGGCTGCGGGCCATACGGTTCAGTTCGTAGCAAACGCGCAGCTCAGCAATATTGAACAAATGACTGAGCTCGCTCGGCGTATTGCGGCGTTCACGCACACCAAGTTGCCTGAAAACGCATTCGAAAAGACCCCTAAACGAATAGAACTACTTCATGAGCTGGCATCATCAATCTAGACAGCACATTCGTGCCACTTTTTTTCAATTCATCTGCGGTTTTCCAAATTTAACGTCACGAATGTGCCGTAGCAAATTGCATCCCTTTGCTCTATTCATATAGATGCATACTTTTGCAATTCATATGCATGTGATTTCGACAGAAAACGAGGCTGCGATGCGTTGTACCGCATCGCAGCCTCGTTTCTTCGCTGTAAGGGCTGTTTTAGTGCCAGTAGCGATCGATAGTCTCGTCACGGTCGGGACCAACAGTGATGATGCTCACGCGAACGCCTGCGAGCTGCTCAAGGAAGTCGATGTAGTCCTTGGCCTCACGCGGGAGCTGGTAGAAGTTGCGCACACCAGAGATGTCGCACTTCCAACCAGGGAGGGTCTCATAGACGGGCTTGGCATGGTAGAAGACACTCTGGTGCTCGGGCACGGTCTTGTAGATCTTGCCGTCGCACTCGTAGGCAACACAAACCTTGATCTCGTCCAGGCATCCCAGCACGTCCAGCTTGGTGATCGCCAAATCAGTGAGGCCATTCACACGTGCGGCATAGTTGACCACCACGGCGTCATACCAGCCACAGCGGCGCTTACGACCAGTGGTCACACCGTACTCGTGGCCAACCTCGCCAAGCTTTTCGCCAATCTCGTCGAAGAGCTCGGTGGGGAACGGACCGGAGCCGACGCGCGTCAGGTAGGCCTTGGCGATACCAAGGACTCGCTTGATGTGGACGGGACCCACGCCCGAGCCAGTCACGGCGCCACCTGCCGTGCAATTTGAGCTGGTTACGAACGGATAGGTGCCATGGTCGATGTCTAGCATCGTCGCCTGAGCACCTTCGAACAGGATGTTGCGCCCCGACTCAAGCTGCTCATTCAGGAACAGCGAGCTCTCGCAGATATACGGACGAATACGTCCGGCCATGGGCAGATAGGTCTCGCAGATCTGGTCAACGGTATACGTCGGCAGCTCATAGACCTTCTCGAGGATGGGGTTGGTGTAAGCCAGCGCGCTCTCCAGCTTCTCACGGAAAATCTTCTCGTCGAGCATGTCCTGGATACGCAGACCGGTGCGGTTCATCTTGTCCATGTAAGTCGGGCCAACACCGCGCTTGGTGGTACCGATAAGGTTCTTGCCAAGCTTCTTCTCGTGCGCGCCATCAAGGTCCTTGTGGTAGGGCATGACGATGTGCGCATTGCCGGAAATCTTGAGTGCGTCGCAGGAGATTCCCTGCGCCTCGAGCATGTCAATCTCGCCCAGCAGGATTTCGGGGTCAACGATGCAGCCATTGCCAATGATGGGCGTGGTGCCCTCATACATGACGCCCGAGGGGACCTGATGCAATGCCAGCTTCTTCCCGTTGGCGATGACCGTATGGCCAGCATTTGCGCCACCAGCATAGCGGCAGACGACATCGAAATCGCCAGAGATAAGGTCGGTGACCTTACCCTTTCCCTCGTCTCCCCATTGGGTTCCCACGAGCACGGTAGCTGACATGGCAGTCCCTTTCCACAGCGTTTTATTTGCGAGAAGAAGTATACGGCACCGCAAGTCGTGCCTAAAACTCTCGATGTACCGTACACGGATTCGTTACGTGGCGCCAACCTCCGTGGGTCAGCTGCGCACAGTGCGGCTCTTACTCCTGGTGGTATGGATCGACCTCGACGAACTTCGTCGAACCAGGCAGGAACATGAGCGGAACGGTATCGAGCGGGCCGGAACGGTTCTTGGCAATGATGAAATCTGTCACGCCCTCGTTCGGGCGTTCCTTGCGTTCGGCCTCTTCCGGTGTCATGGATCGGTCAAGCAGGATGACGATGTCAGCATCTTGCTCGATGGAGCCAGATTCACGTAGGTCTGAAAGCTGTGGACGCTTTCCGCTACGGCTCTCGACCTGACGTGACAGCTGCGAGAGCGCAATCACGGGCACACCCAGATCCTTGGCCATGATCTTGATACCACGGCTCATCTCGGAAACCTCGGTCGCACGGCTGTCGGAACGGCGCTGCCCTGACGGCGGTGAGACAAGTTGCAGGTAGTCCAAGATGACCAGACCGTTTTCCTTGTTATGCAGCATGCGCCGTGCCTTGGCGCGGACCTCAGTTACCGTTGTGCCAGGCGTATCGTCAATCATGATGTCAAGTTGAGAGAGGTCGTTAGTCGCCTCAAGCAGCGCTGGCCACTGGTTGTCCTGAATGTGGGCACCACGAATCGCAGAAAGCGGAATGCGCGCCTGCGCGGACAGCAGACGCTGCGCAATCTCGGTCTTGGACATCTCCAGCGAGAAGAACGCAACTGAGGCGCCCTTTGCCGCGGCGTTGATGGCCAGGTTCAGCGCAAACGACGTCTTACCGACGCCTGGGCGGGCACCAATGACAACCATCTGGCCCGGTCGAAGTCCCTGAAGCTTTGCATCGATGCCATTGAAGCCCGTAAGGACACCCAAAGCACCAGGATTTGCCGCCTGGGCAGCTAGCTCCTCGTAGAGCTCGCCCATAATCTGCTCGATGGTCGAGTAGTTAGAGCGGATGTCGCGATCGGTCACGGAGAGAATCATGCGCTCTGCCGAGTCGACGACCTCCTTGGTGTCCTCAGGCGCATCGAAGGCAAGGGCTGTGATACGTGCAGACGCGGCGATAATCTCGCGCAAGGTCGCGTCACGACGCAGCATTTCGGCATGATGGCGCCAGTTTGCCAGAGACAGCGTGTTGTTGTTCAGCTCAAGCAGATAGGACATACCGCCGACGCGCTCGAGCTCACCTGCGCTGCGCAGGTAGTCGGCAAGAGACACCGGGTCAACCGGCACCGACTTGTCGAACATGTCGTGCATGGCTCTGTAGATGGAGCGATTGGCGTGCAGGTAGAAGTCCCGCTCGTTGAGCTCGATCAGAGATTCCTGCAGGACGTCCTGTGAGAGCAACATTGCGGACAGAACCGAGCGCTCAGCTGCCAAGTCCTGCGGCATCGATGCCTCTCCAGGCACGATGACACGCGTCTGTTCGCGGGAACGATCTTGGTAGCTATCTGGCATGAGTTCACCTGTCTCGTGTAGTCACGTAATCCTAGCGTCCCATGTCGCCGAGGACAAGAATGGTTGCGGTGGGATAGTACCCTATTGCGAGCTTGTGCTGGGGCGCCGTTTTGCCCCTGCGAACTCATTCAACATGCCATTGTTGAAAGCAAGTATCCTCTATCGTGCATTTTGTAGCTTTTCTTAGTTTTCAACAGATTTTGAAACTATTCTGCGAACGGTTTTCAACATTCATCAAGACCTGAACATCGTTTGTCAAGATTAGTGCATCTACGTGCGGAACTTCTGACCGTTCATGTACTCTTGTTACATTTCCGCAGGTAGATGAGTTGTTCACAATAATCTCACTTATCTTCCATCATCCTACGAACAGAGACGAACAGCTCTGACCTGCAATTCAGAACAGTTGTTTTCCCAACAAAACAGCCCTTTTACCTGCGACGTTTGTTGAAATCCCCAGCTAGTTGGTGCAACACCAAACTCATACAAAAAAAGCGCCATCTGGCGTTCCAGATGGCGCTTATCCTTGCATGTGCAGGGACCTACTCAGCGGCAGGCTCCTCAACAGCCTCTGCCTCGGCGGCTGCGGGCTCCTCAGGCTTGGGGGCCTCAACGCCGACCAGGACGAGGACCTTGGCGGTAATGTCACGGTAAAGGTTGACGTCAACCTCGTGCGTGCCAACCTGCTTGATGTTGATGCGACCGATGCGCTTGCGGTCAACGGTAACGCCAAGCTGGGACTCGATGGCGTCGGCAACCTGAGCGGCGGTAACGGAGCCAAAGAGCTGGCCCTCCTCGCCGATCTTGGCGTCAACGACAACGGGCTTGCCGTCAAGCTGGGCACGGATTGCGTCGGCATCGGCAATGCGCTTCTCTTCGCGCTTAGCGATGTTGTGACGACGCTCCTCAAGCTGCTTGATGTTGCCGGGGGTCGCGGGCTGGGCAATCTTGTTGGGGAACAGATAGTTCTCCGCGAAGCCCTGAGCGACGTCGATGACGTCGCCCTCGCCGCCCTTGCCCCTCAGCTCGGTCAGGAGGATAACTTTCATGCTGCTCTCCTTCGAGTCTGGGTCTTAGCCGCGAGAACGGCTACCGCGGCTGGAAACCACGGGGACGGTGTACGGGACAAGCGCGATCTCACGGGCGCGCTTGATTGCCAGCGCGATGTCATGCTGATGCTGCGTGCAGGCGCCAGTGACGCG
>JAUNJR010000224.1 GCA_030533135.1 Coriobacteriales bacterium | reverse complement strand
TTGGTTGAGAGGAGCCTACGTTGATTTACACCGTGACATTGAACCCGGCAATTGACTACGTCATGCACCCCCTGACCTTGGACATGGGTTTCACCAATCGTTCATCCAGCGAGGAAATCCACTGCGGTGGAAACGGAATTAACGTCTCCACGCTGCTGAACGAGCTGGGAGTCAGCAACGTTGCCTTCGGCATCGCTGCGGGCTTCACGGGTGATTACCTGATCAGCCGTCTTCAGGAGAAAGGCGTCACGTGCAGCTTTGTGAAGCTTGATAAGGGCTTCACGCGCATTAACGTGAAGCTTAACGGCATCGTCATGACCATCGTCAACGGCATGGGTCCCCGCATTCCGGAAAAGAAGGTCGACGAGTTGCTTGAGCGCCTCGACGGCATCAAGCCTGGTGACACGCTGGTGCTCACCGGTTCGATTCCGTCCTCCCTGCCCGAGAACATGTACGACATCATCATGCGCCGCATGGCCGGCCGCGGCATTCGCTTCGTGGTCGACGCTCCGGGCTCGCTCCTGATGGAGTCTCTGTCCGCGCACCCGTTTATGATCAAGCCGAACAACCACGAGGTCGGCCGCATCTTCGGTGCCAACCCGGAGACCCCGGAAGAGTGCATCCCCTTTGCGAAGGAGCTGCACGAGCGCGGCGCCGCCAACGTCATCGTTTCCTGCGGTGGCCACGGCTCGCTGCTGTACGACGAGTACGGCGAGATTCACTGCTGCCCGACTGCCCGCATCAAGCTGGTCAATGCCACTGGCGCCGGTGACTCCATGGTCGCAGGCTTCATTGCCAAGACCGACGCGGGTGTTGATTACGAGACCGCGCTTCGCTTCGCATCCGCCTGCGGCACCGCAACCGCTGCCAGCAAGGGCATTGCTAAGCGTGCAACCATCGATCGCGTGGTCGAGCGTCTCGACAAGATCATCGCGGAGCGCGAGGCAGGCAAGTAAGCCACATAGTATGGCTCCCTGGGGCGCCGCTTCGTGCGGCGCCCTTTGCAAGCTTGTAGGAAGGGTTTAATTCTGTAAGGAGGAACACATGTATTCTGGCGTTAACGCTTCTGACGGTATCGGCATTGGTGTCGCGCGCGTCGCGGTCGAGCCCGATCTTTCCTTCACCCCCAAGCCCGTCGAGGACGTGGCCGCTGAGAAGGCTCGCTACGAAGAGGCTCGTGCTCGCTTTGTCGAGATGACCAACAAGCAGATCGAGTCCATGCAGGCTCGTGGCCTGGTTGCCGAGGCCGGCATCATGGGTGCCCACATCGAGTTCGCCGAGGACGACGGTCTGATTGAGGCCATCAGCGGCGACATCGACACTGGTGTTTGCGCTGAGCAGGCTGTCAAGGCTGCTTATGACATGTATTACGACATGTTCTCCGCCATGGAGGACGAGCTCTTCCGTGAGCGCGCCGCCGACATCGCCGACGTCCGCACTGGCCTGCTTGCCTTCCTGCTCGGCCAGGAGCTCGTTGACCTCTCCTCGCTGCCCGAGAACTCCATCGTCGTCGTGGGCGAGCTCACGCCTTCCATGACCGCCGACATCGACAAGGAGCATGTCGCTGCTATCGTCACCGAGACCGGTGGCCGTACCTCTCACGCTGCAATCATTTGCCGCGCCCTTGAGATTCCTGCCGTCCTCTCCGTCGAGGGCGTCACCTCCATCATCAAGTCCGGCGACATGTGCATCGTCGACGGCGGCAAGGGCAAGGTCATCGTTTCCCCGAGCACCGAAGAGCTGGAGACCTACCGCGAGGCAGCCAAGAAGCTGGCTGCTGACAAGGCTGCCCTCGAAGCCTTCCGTGGCATTCCCACCAAGACCGCTGACGGCATCGAGAAGCTCCTCGTCGCCAACATCGGCAACCCGAGCGATGCCAATGGCGCCATTGAGCATGACGCTGAGGGCGTTGGCCTGTTCCGTTCCGAGTTCCTGTTCATGGACGCCACCGAGCTTCCGTCCGAGGACGAGCAGTTTGCTGCTTACCAGAAGGTCGCTCTGCTCATGAAGGACAAGCCCGTCATCATCCGTACGCTCGACGTGGGCGGCGACAAGGAGATTCCGTACATGGATC
>JAUNJR010000223.1 GCA_030533135.1 Coriobacteriales bacterium | reverse complement strand
CCTCGGGCGGCAAAGCCTCGCGCCCTGCCTTGACCGGCTTACCCTCAGCATCGATATACGTCACATAGCGCGGGCTCGTGCGCGTGCCGCCGGTGGTGTAGTCCATGCGACAGGGCCCGCGCCCGTCCTCGTTCCAGCCGCCCTCGTACTGGCCAGCGGACACAGCACCGCCCCACAGGAAGTTCTCAGGAAATGCCATGATGTCTTACTCCTCACTCTTGTTCCACGCGCGACACAGAGACCCCAGGTGCGCGAGGCTCGGCTTTGCGGGATGGCCCTCGGCGCGGTCCATCAGACCGAACTGCATGGCATATCCGCTCTGCCACTCATAGTTGTCGATAAGCGACCAGTACTGGTATCCCGCGACGTCAATCCCATCGTGTAGGCAGGCCCGCACGCCTTCGATCGCGGCGTCGATATAGGCCACGCGGCGTGTGTCATCGGCAGTGGCAATACCGTTCTCGGTCACCATAAGCTGCCCTGGGAACGACTCATGCACGCGACGGATCACATGCTCGAGACCCTGCGGATAGAACTCGTAGCCCATCTGCGTGAGCTCGGCTCCTTGCGCAGGCGGCAGCTCACCATCGGACCCAAACACCGTGCGCGTGTAGTTCTGAACCCCAAAGAAGTCGTCGTTCGCAAGCGCAGGCACAAACTGCTCGAACTCCTCGGCCCACGCAGCCTCGGCGCGAGCCTCTCCACCTGAGGCAGCCTGGATGTCACGCAACGAAAGGGTCATGCCCACCTTCGCGCATGGCACCAGCTCGTGAATAACCTCAACAGCACGCATGTGGGCACGCTTCACGAACTCGATGCCAGCGGGCGTGCGCGGAGACACAAACACAGCCGCCTCGTCCACACCGAAAACCTCACGGTTCTCTGCCACCTGCGCATCGTGCTCAGCAGCCATGGCCTCGACGTCGACGCCTACCTGCAGGGCAGCGCCCTCCTCGCCCTCGCGCTTGGCACGCTCCTCCATGGCCTGACGGATGTAGATGGCGATGAGCACGCCCATGTTGGCCTCGTTCAGCGTGCACACGTAGTGCAGCAGGTCGCCGTACTGCTCGCAGACGTAGCGGGTGTAGCGCTCGAAGTAGCCCACCACGCGCTCGTCCTCCCAGCCGCCACGGCCAATGAGCCACTTGGGGCTGGAGAAGTGATGCAGCGTCACGACGGGCTCGATGCCATGGTCATAGCAGCACTGGATCACGTCGCGATAGTGTTCGGTTGCCTCGGCATCGAAGACCCCCTCTTCGGGCTCGATGCGCGCCCATTCGAGCGAGAAGCGGTAGGCATTGAGTCCTGCTGCCGCCATGCGCGCAATGTCTTCGCGATAGGTCACGTAGTGGTTTGCCGCCAATCCAGACTTCTCGGGATAGCCGCCATGCGCCATGTACTCCATAGCCCAGATGTCGCTGTTGGTGTTGTTTCCCTCCACCTGGTGCGCCGCTGTGGCGGCACCGATCAGGAACGTCTTACTCATCCTCTGTCTCCCCTGCTCTCAAGCGTCTGATGTAGCTCATCACCATCAGGTCTATGGTGAGGAGCGCAGCGTATTTGCCCACGTCGTTTTGGTTCGAATCGCCGCAGAACAGCACGTAGTCTGCGCGATTCAGATGCAGGGCAAAGCGGTTCTGCGTGAGCACCACAACCGTCGCCCCGCTTTGGTAAATCTTTCGGGTCAGCTCGCCGTAATGCGAGAAGAAGCTGCCGTTCATGGAGCACACGACAGCAACGTCGCCTTCTCCGAGCATCGCGGCGCTGTCTTCCTGGTGGGCATGCGACTGATACAGCTCGACGTAGCGCCCAAGCGGAAGCATCTTCTCCTGGAAGTAGCGCCCAATATGCCAGAGGAAGTGATGCGAGAAGAACGCGATGCGCCCCGCACCCTCCAGCGCGCTGAGCACCTCGTCAAGGACCTCTTGGTCATCAGGGCTCATGGTCCCGCCCAGGACGTCAATCACGGCGCTGCGATAGGTCTGAAACGCCGTTTGCCTATCCGCCAGAAGCTGCGAGACGAACGCCTGTGTGTAGTCGTCTGTTATTCGATAGTCGACGCCGTCTACCGCTTC
>JAUNJR010000030.1:16443-17767 GCA_030533135.1 Coriobacteriales bacterium | reverse complement strand
CGCAGATGGACATGGCCTCTTCCTGGTCGTGCGTGACGAAGATGGTGGTGATGCCCGTCTCGCGCTGAATGCGGCGGATCTCCTCACGCGTGGAAAGGCGCAGGCGCGCATCCAGGTTGGAGAGGGGCTCGTCCAGAAGCAGGACCTTGGGGGTCTTGACCAGCGCGCGGGCAATGGCGACACGCTGCTGCTGGCCACCCGACATCTCGTTGGGCTTGCGGTCCAGCAGCTCGTCAATCTGGACGAGGTGTGCAGCGTGCTCAACACGTCGCAGCATTTCATCCTTCGGAAGCTTCTCTGGGCCTTTGAGGTTCTCCAGCGGGAACATGATGTTCTGCCGCACGGTCATGTGCGGATAGAGCGCGTAGCTCTGGAAGACCATGCCCACGCCACGGACCTCGGGCGAGAGGTTGGTGACGTCAGTTTCCCCAAACCAGATCTTGCCCTCTGTGGGAGCTTCGAGGCCGCAGATCATGTTGAGGGTGGTGGACTTGCCGCAGCCCGAGGGGCCAAGCAGTCCGATGAGCTTGCCATCGGGGATGGTGAGGTCAAAGTCGTCCACCGCGGTGAACACTCCTCCGACCTTCTTGTCGCGGTTGGGATAGCGCTTGCTGATGTGCTCTAGGACGATTTTCATAAGCCTTTTCCTGTACACGGGGGAGTAGGTACGTGACCATAAGGCCGCGTCCATTGTACGTGTATGGAGAGGTTGTGAGGGGCGCAGACGCCGCAGGTTCGGCAATAGGTAACAAAAGGTTTGATTGCATGGCGCCTTGCTGGCGCAATCTTTTTTCGAACGAACAGACCTTGATGAGTGACTGCGTCAAAACCCACTACCTATTGCCGACAATCGTTATGGTTCGCTCGTGTAAAGAAGTAACTAGACCGTAGCATGTATTCCAAAGAGTTGCCATGTGAGGAGGATTCCTATGAAGTATCTACCTGCTCCGTCTCGCCTTGTTGCAGTGCTCTCCATTCTGGCACTTGCGCTTTGCCTTGGGTGTGCAAAGCCAGCAGAGGAGCCGCCAGCAGCTGAACCCGAGCCCGAGCCCGCAGCTGAACCCGCTCCAGCGGATAGCGAGGAGCCTGACGGTGAGATGGTCACCATCGTTGAGGGAACGCCCCTGATTTGGTTTGTCGACACCGACGAGGTGGCGCAGCTACGATCCGACATGAACGACGGCAAGATTCCCACGTCATGCAACGTGCTCTACGACCAGAGCGGCAGCCTCCCCGACGTCACGGTGACCGACCCCGAGACCATCAAGGAAATCTATGCGCTGTTGCAAGAGGTATTTGTCCCTGAAGGCGGACGGAGCATGAG
>JAUNJR010000030.1:0-16343 GCA_030533135.1 Coriobacteriales bacterium | reverse complement strand
AAATCTATGCGCTGTTGCAAGAGGTATTTGTCCCTGAAGGCGGACGGAGCATGAGCGTGACCGACAGCTATCACCACGTCATCTTTACGTTGCAGGACGGGACGAAGGTAGGCTTCAACTTTGAGGGTGTCCACAACCTGGACTTTGGCAACGACACGGTGTACGTGACGGGCGATGATGCGCTCTGGCTGTATGTCCGCCAGCTGCAAGACCAGAAGATGGCCGGCTCCACAGAGCCTGCGCCTCTCGAGGAAGGCGTGCACGCCATTACTGTTGAGGAGACTGAAAAGGGGCTTGTCACAAGCTGCCCCACCTCTGCACGCGAGGGCGAGCTCGTGACTATCAAGACAGTCGGGGTCGCTGACGCCACACTGACGGTCAAAGTCGACGGCATCAGGCTCTGGGCCAGCAACAATATGGGAACGGAGTTTCATTTCGAGATGCCCGACCGCGACGTCACCGTGACGGTTAGCTGCCACGTCTTTCCCGGCGGAGCGTAAGCCTCCCACAGGACGGTTGCGCGCCAGTCGGGTCTACGCCTGGCTGGCGCGCATAAACAGAATGCAGTTGATTGCCACGAAGAGGTAGTGGGCGTAGCCGTCCAGGGCAAGCGTCACCTTGCGTCCGTCACGATACACGAGCACGAGGCCTTTCCCGCCATCCCTAAGCACGCACAGAAGGTCGTCGTAGCGCACCGGCATGACCGGCCTGTCCTTTTCGTTGCCCAGCCGCACGGTATCCGTCGCAAAAGCATCGACCGCTATGAGGAAACCGCCTTTTCCTGACAACATGTTGGTCGTGTCGTGCAGGTACACAATGTCGCTGAATCGCACATCCGGCGCGTAACGCGTGGACGCACCGACAAACGCATTGAGGCTGATGGTCTGCTGCGTCTCCAGCTTGGGAACGCCATGCCCCTCGCACAGGTTGTTCGCGACCCACGCCAGGATGGTCTTGATGGCCGTGAGCTTGTTCGCAAAGGTGCTCATGGGTAGCACGGGGAGGTCAACGGAAAGCCTCGTGAGGTAATAGCGCAGGTACTCCCTGTCGTCCATAGTCGCGTCGGCTTGCTCGACGACCTCGCGGAGCCATGCCACCTCTTCTGCAACGCCCCAGTCGCTTGACGGGACATGGCGCCTGAACGCCTGATTGCGCCTCTCCTGGAGATACTCGATGATCTGGTGAGCGCACTCATAGGCACCGTCAACATTGCTGGGAGCCGTCACCCTTGACCCACACACGTTGATGGGGACCTCACCAAGGCCGGAGGCGTCACCATCCAACGTGAGCACAACCTTCATCTCGGTCGGCTCCTCGCCCTCGGGAATCGACGGCAGGTCTGGGTACGGCGTCATATATCGCTTGCCCCTGAAGAAGAGCAGGATGCGCCTGAGGATTCCTCTCAGCGTATCTACCAGCCTATTGATGCTGATAGCGGACTCAAGCTCCCCAAAATAGCGGGACGACTTAACCACCATCCGATAGTCAACAATTCCGTCAAGCGAGAAGACGAGCGGCCTCTTGCTATCTGGGATGGCCCACCACCCGTGCGTCTCATCAACCGCAAGCGTGGGATGATCGAGCTTCTTGCCCGAACAGAACGTCTTGGTTGGTGTGAAATCGTTCTCATAGAGCTCCTGGAGTCTGCGCACCTGTGCCACGTGCTGCCTGACCTGCGCTGGACTCATCTTGGCCAGCATCGCGGTTGTCACGATGTCGCTGAGCTTCTCACGACACTCCTTGCAGACGAGACCGCCACCCGCCGTTCGTTTGGCGTGTGCCGGATTAACATGATTGCCGCAGACGACGCACGTGTCCTCATGCTGGCCATGCGACTGGAGGTAAGCCGCCTCTACTTCGTCGGGTACCTGCTCAAGCGCCGCGGCAACACCTTCCTCCGCACCTGCGACCATATGCTCATAGACTTCCGAGGAAACCTGCCTCAGGGTTTCCTTCAGCTGCTCGTCTGCCATAGCTACACCCCTTGTCACATGCGTTCAGACAGGCATGTGTATGCCGATAGAACATCACCAATTGTACTATCACGGATTGGGACGTAGGCTCTGGACAGCGTCTTCGAAGGTCGTGATTAGGCTACCGCGGAAAGCGCCGAGCGAGCTTGAAAGCCGTTCTCCAGCGCAGGAGAATCCCTATGCGCGACGAAACTCGTAGTTCTCAAAAAGCTGTGGCAGGTCGGCGGGCACCTCGGGAGGATACACCGTCTCATCAGGCAGCTCGCCAGTCGTGCCAGCGCTTCGGTAGGCCTGAATCGCCCAGGTACGCACGCCGCGATCAGCGAGGTCGTGGCCAATGGTGGCAATGTCCGCATCAGAGAGCAGCACGGGGTGCCACGTCGTACGGGCCTCAAACTCCACACCAGACTCCAAGATGGCCGTGAGGCTCTCGAGCGCACGAGCTCCGCTCTCGTGACCACGCGTCACGCGATCATACGCGTCCCACGGCGCCTTAATGTCTAGGCCCACCCAGTCAACGTAGGTAAGCGCCTCACGCAGGCGTTCGGGAAATGCTCCACACGTATGCAGGCCTACCTCGAAGCCCATCGCCTTGGCGTCTCTCATCGAGTCAATTACGGCAGCCTGTACAAGCGGCTCACCACCTGAGAAAACCACGCCGTCCAGAAGACCCCGACGCTTTGCCAAGAAGTCAAAGAGGTCCTGGTCGGTCAGTCGGCCCGCCTCAGGCGAGCGGAGCACATGGTTTTGGCAGTAGGGGCAATCCCACGGGCATCCAGCAAGGAATGCGACGCACGCCAGCTTGCCAGGCCAGTCCACGGTAGAGAATGGGGTGATGCCCCCTATGCGCAGCGGGCGCCGGCCGCCCTCTTGGCAGCCGACGCCCGGCGTCAGCGATATCATAGCGCTTTTGTACCCGCTAGTTCAGGCAGCAGGTGCCCGGCTCGATGAATTCGACGCGCTCGTGGAACTCACCCTTCTTGCCAGTGTTGTAGAAGGAGACGGGGCGATAGTAGCCCATGACGCGAGTCCAGACCTCGCACGGCTGGCGCTCGTCGTTGGAAAGCTCGACGCCGTCGATGACCACGCCGGTGCTGTTGAGTTCGCTCTTGTTGACCATGATGTGCTCCGTTCAAAGCTCATTGTCGATATGTTGTGCTTGCTATCTTACCCACATACCATATCTTGTGTCTAGTACCAATTTTCCTATCGGTGGGACAAAAGGGGCATCCCCCACGTCCCACGTTACAGGCCAAGGCGCTTGCGCTTTGCCAGAGCCAGCTCCTCGTCGCAAATCGGGCAGTACGCGTGCTCGCCGGCGATGTAGCCGTGCTTGGGGCAGATGGAGAACGTAGGCGTCACCGTGATGTACGGCAGGCGGAAGTTCTCCAGCGAGCGCTTCACCAGCTGCTTGCACGCCTCGGCAGACGAGACGCGCTCGCCCATGTAGAGGTGCAGCACGGTGCCGCCGGTGTACTTCTTCTGCAGCTCCTCCTGCTCGGACAGGGCCTCGAAGGGGTCGGTCGTGTAGCCCACGGGCAGCTGAGAGGAGTTGGTGTAGTACGGCTCGGCCGCGGTACCGGCCTGGATGATGCCCACATAGCGCTTGCGGTCCTCGCGGGCAAAGCGGTACGTCGTGCCCTCGGCCGGCGTGGCCTCAAGGTTGTACATGTGGCCGGTCTCCTCCTGGAACTCGACCATCTTATCGCGCACGTGGTCAAGGATGCGGATGGCCATCGCGCGGCCCTCGGGAGCAGTGATGTCATACGCATCGTGGCTGAAGTTGCGAATCATCTCGTTCATGCCGTTGACGCCAATGGTGGAGAAGTGGTTGCGCAGCGTGCCCAGATAGCGCTTGGTGTAGGGGAAGAGGCCGGCGTCGATAAGGCGCTGGATCTCCTTGCGCTTGAGCTCCAGGGACGTCTTGGCAAGAACCAGCAGGTAGTCGAGCTCGTCAACCAGCGCCTTCTCATCGCCTTGGTGCTTGAAGCCCAGACGTGCCATGTTCATGGTCACGACGCCGATGGAGCCAGTCTGCTCTGCAGAGCCAAACAGGCCGTTGCCGCGCTTGAGCAGCTCACGCAGGTCGAGCTGCAGGCGGCAGCACATGCTGCGGACCATGTGCGGCTCGAGGTCGGAGTTCACAAAGTTCTGGAAGTAGGGCAGGCCGTACTTGGCCGTCATCTCGAAGAGCATGTCGGCGTTGGCGGAGTCCCACGGGAAGTCCTTGGTGATGTTGTAGGTAGGGATGGGGAACGTGAACACGCGACCACGTGCGTCGCCCTCGGTCATGACCTCGATGAAGGCGCGGTTGATCATGTCCATCTCTTCTTGCAGGTCACCATAGGTGAAGTCCACCGGTTCGCCACCCACCAGCGGCACCTGACGACGGATGTCCTCCGGGCAGGTCCAGTCAAAGGTCAGGTTGGAGAAGGGCGTCTGCGTACCCCAGCGGCTGGGGACGTTCATGTTGTAGACAAAGCCCTGCATCTCCTGCTTGACCTCTTCGTAGCTGAGGTTGTCAACGCGAACGAACGGAGCGAGGTAGGTGTCGGTGGAGCTGAACGCCTGGGCGCCGGCCCACTCGTTCTGCAGGGTGCCCAAGAAGTTGACCATCTGGCCCATGGCAGCGCCAAGGTGCTTGGGGGGCGCCGACTCGACCTTGTTGGCCACGCCGTTGAAGCCCTCGTTGAGGAGCGTGCGCAGGCTCCAGCCAGCGCAGTAGCCCGAAAGCATGTCAAGGTCATGGATGTGCACGGAGCCGTTGCGGTGAGCCTCGCCGACCGCAGGCGGATAGACGTGAGAGAGCCAGTAGTTGGCGATGACCTTGCCGGATACGTTGAGGATCAGGCCGCCAAGCGAGTAGCCCTGGTTGGCGTTGGCATTGACACGCCAGTCGGCACGGCTCAGGTACTCGTTGACCGAGCTGGTCACGTCGATGTAGGTCTCGCGGTCGCGACGAGTCTGGCTGCGCTTCTCGCGGTAGACGATGTAGGCGCGAGCGGTCTCGAAGTGGTTGTTGGTGATGAGGGTCTGCTCGACGATGTCCTGGATCTCCTCGACGGTCGGCGCGGCGCCCTGGAAGCGATGCGCGATGACCTTGCAGACCTGGCCGGACAGGATGATTGCCTCGTCGGGACCAAACTCATTGGTCGCTTCGCCAGCCTTCTCAATGGCCGCGGTGATCTTGGACTGGTCAAAACTCGTCAGCGAACCATCACGCTTGACGATGGAGGTGGGGTAGGCGAAGGGCGACATGTGGGCTCCTTGGCTGGGAGAGACTATTCAGACAAAATTGCGCACGAAACACAATACCTTGTGGTTGTTTCCAATTCAAGACACAAGGGGTTGTGGTTTCTGTGAGCGTGATTAAGCGTTATTTTTCAGGGTAGTTTGCTAAACAAAGCAGTGGTCAAGCATGGTACCAGATGACACCCGCTTGCGAAAGCCCTTTATCGGCGTACAATGTGCAACATGAATGAAGACCAGCTACAGACGCCCAAGCATCTCTTGGACAGGGACGAGGCCCCTTCTGCCGGTGACACCTCAGCCGTGAGCGCGAAGCACTTTGCGAAGACGGCGGGACAGGTTGCGGCGTCGGCGGTGCTGGCCACGTCGCTTGTTTCCGTGCTGAGCGAGCCTCCGCGCACGGAGCTCATCAATTTGCCTGAGCCGATACCCATCGTGCAGGTCTACAACCCCTATGTTGATGAAATCGAGCCGTCGGAGTCGGAAGAAGACGACACCGAGTCCAACCGCTGGCGGAAACTGCTCAAGATTCTGAAATACCTGGCTGTGGCGCTGTTGCTTGCCGCCTCGATCGCCTTTGGACTGCTCAAGGGATGCGTTGGGTGCTCCGCCGGGCTGCTGTTTCCTCCAGACGACCCTCCCAAGGAGGAGCAGGCCGAGCAGGGCGACGCGTCAACCGAGGACGTCACTGAGAACGCGAACGGCTAAATCGAAGGGACGCCCCTTGAGTCGTATCAACTCAAGGGGCGTCCCTTCTGATTCATTCTCTTTGCTTATACCGTGTGTGTAACGCAGCTCCACCAGCCATGGCTGGACGCTACGGCAGCAGCCGTGGCGGCGGCGTCATCGCTCCCGCACAGTCCAAAGACGCAACTACCCGAACCGCTCACCTGTGCCGCAAGGACACCGTCGCAACCGCGAAGCACCTCGGTCACGTGGCCCACCTCCGGCTCGATGACGCAGGCCGCAGGAGCCAGGTTGTTAAACAGGTTCTGAGCAACCAAGCGCACGTCAGAGGCCATCAGCGCCGCAGCCATTGCGTCGACCGGCACCGGCGTCACGGGATTACGGTCAAACTCGGCATAGGCGGCAGGCGTCGAAACCCCACCGACCGGTCGCGCCAGCACGACGGGTACTCCCACCAGTGGTGGGTAGGTCTCGCGCAGGCGGTCCCCCACCCCATCCAGCCACGAGGGCACGGGGTTCAAAAAGAACGCGACGTCAGCGCCCGCACGACGAGCAATCTCGACCACGCGTGGATCGGTCGCGTCAAGCCCCCACAACTCGCACAGCGCGCGAATGGTTGTCGCTGCGTCGGTGGAGGCACTTCCCAAACCACTCTTGTCCGGGATGTTCCGCACCAAGTCGATGTGCGCGCCGCGCTCGATGCCAAACTGCTCCGCAAGCGCGTGCGCAGTCCGTGCCACCAGCGTGCGCTCTTCCGGCACGTCAAGGCTCGGCGTTGTGGTAGTGGTAATCTCGTCTGCCTCTCGAGCCGTAATCTGGTCACACAGGGCAAGAGCGATCATGACGGAATCAGCGCGATGATACCCGCGCTCGTCTCGCCCTTCATAGATTCCCAGATGGAGGTTTACCTTAGCGTTGGCAGACAGCGTAATTGCGCGTGCCACGTCGAACCAGCCCCTTACTGCAGCGGCTCTTCGGGCGTGAAGTCAAGAATGCGCTCGCCCGTGTTCACGTCATAGAGCTCAACCGTATTGGTCAGCACGTCAACATACTGGTAGGATTGGCGCGCACGGCGACCGCGACGCTCCTCGACCTCGACAACAAACAGCGACGGATGCGCACCTACCAGCGTGCCCATGCGCTCGACAATGCGTGAGCGGCCCATGTTGGCACGCACTTTGATGCGCTGGCCCTGAAGGGCAACCAGCTCGTCGCGAATATCGTCTACCCTATTTACAGACGGAATCTCGGTATCCATCTAACCCCCCAGTGTGCCATTTAGGCAGCATTCTCCATGAGTAATTAATTGTACCTTAGGTTTTTTGACTTCACGAAAGGAAGACATGAGTAAACAACGCATCCGCCGCGTCATGGATAACCTTGAGGCAGCTGGATTGTCACAGGCCCTCATCTGCGACCCCATGTCTATCAAGTACCTTACGGGCTACTACACCTTCCCCCATGAGCGCTTCTTTGCCCTGTACTTGTCAGACAAGGGCACAACGCTCTTCTGCAACAAGCTCTTTCCCGATGCGACTGGCTTTGCCGACCGCTTGGTGACGTTCTCTGACACCGACGACCCCCTGCCTCTGGTTGCGGCTGCCTGTGAGCGTGGTGCCGCGCTTGGCGTGGACAAGAACCTGCCGGCTCGGTGGCTGCTGCCGCTCATGGACCTGGGTGCGGCGCAAGGTTTCTCGGTCGCATCAGACGCCGTTGACGCCGCCCGGTCTGCCAAGGACGAGGAAGAGCGCGCCCTGATGCGCGAGGCAAGCCGCCTGAACGACGTGGCCATGGGCTGGCTTGCGGCGCAGGTGCACGAGGGCGTGACCGAGCGTGCGATAGCTGAGGGTTTGCTTGGTGCGTATCGACGGTTGGGCTCGGAGGGGTATTCGTTCGACCCTATCGTCAGCTTTGGCGCCAATGCCGCGGACCCGCACCACGAGTCCGATGACACCGCATTCGTTCCTGGTCAGACCGTGCTCTTTGACGTCGGCTGCATCTGGCAGGGATACTGCTCCGACATGACGCGCACCTTCTTTACCGTCGAGCCGAACGCTCACCAGCTTGAGGTCTACGAGACGGTGCGGCGCGCCAACGAAGCTGCGGCGGCCATCGTTGCGCCAGGCGTTGAGTTCGCGAAGATCGACGGCGTCGCCCGCGGCATCATCACGGATGCTGGCTATGGCCCGTACTTCACGCACCGTCTTGGGCATCAGATTGGTCTTGAGGTCCACGAGCCGGGCGACGTGTCGGGCAACCATCACGAGCCGGTGCGGCCGGGGCAGATTTTCTCGATTGAGCCTGGTATCTACCTTGAGGGCGACATCGGCGTGCGCATCGAGGACCTGTGTCTTGTCACCGAGGACGGGCACGAGATTTTGAATCACTACCCGCATGAGGCCATAGTGCTGCAGGTATAGGTGGGACGCAAGGGATACTCCCCTTTGTCCCACCGTCAAGTTGGAGTTAGAGCAGCTTTGACGCGAGGTCCTGCAGCGCGTGGAAGCGGTGGCTGATGGCGTTCTTCTCCTCGGGCTCGAGCTCGGCCATACGCTTGCCGCCAAGCTCCGTGATCTTGAACAGCGGGTCGTACCCAAAGCCGTTGGTTCCCTTACGGTCGTAGGCAATAGTGCCCTCGACATCGCCGTCACCACGTCGGATGAGTTCGCCGTCCTCGTCGCGCGTCAGGAAGACGACGGTAGAGTGGAAGCGGGCCGTGCGCTGGTCCTCAGGAACGTCAGCCATCTCGATCAGCATCTTGTCGTTGTTGGCCTCATCGTTGCCGTGCTCGCCTGCCCAGCGCGCGCTCATGATGCCCGGAGCGCCGCCCAGCGCATCCACGCACAGGCCTGAGTCGTCGGCAACCGCCATGTACAGCCCCGTCGCCCACAGAGCCTCACTGGCCTTGATGAGTGCGTTCTCGTAGAAGTCAGAGCCGTTCTCCTCGGGATCAGGGAAATCGCCCAGCTCACCGAGAGCCACAAACTGCAACCCCTCCAGCGCTGGCACAGCACCAAGGATTGCCTCGATCTCGGTCAACTTGTGAGCGTTGCCCGTGGCCACCACGATGGTCTTGGTCGGGTCAAGCGTCCTGGGATCAATCATCTTGTACTCCTCTCAGAGTGACAAACGGCTTGTCGATTTGTCACAGTTCGTATCCGGTAACCTCGCGCTGCAGGGCCACAAGCTGCTCGATGCCCGCCTGGCCCATGTCCAGCAATGCGTCCATCTGTGCGCGATCAAAGGCCATCTTCTCGCCCGTACCCTGTACCTCCACAATTCGTCCATCCGCAGTGCCAACCAAATTCATGTCGACTTGCGCATGGCTATCCTCGGGGTAGTCAAGGTCGAGCAGCAGCTGCCCATCCACCAAACCCATGGAGACCGCAGCCACCTGACCCTTCAGCGGAAGCTTCTTGAGCTTGCCCGCGGCAACCCACGCCGCCAACGCGTCATGCAGCGCGACCCACGCGCCAGTAACGCTAGCCGTACGGGTTCCGCCATCGGCCTGAATGACGTCACAGTCACAGGTCACGGTAACTTCTCCCAGCTTAAAGAGGTCAACCACCGTACGCAGGCTCCGGCCAATCAGGCGCTCGATCTCCATGGAACGGCCCTTGCGACCACGCTGTTCGCGCGGAGTACGGCGGCCCGTGGACGCCGGCAGCATGGCATATTCCGCCGTAACCCATCCAGCACGCTGCCCTTTGCGCCAGGCGGGCACGCCCTCTTCGATGGTTGCCGTGCAGAGCACGCGCGTATCTCCAAACTCGCACAGGCATGATCCGGTCGCATTTTTCATGACGGCCCGAGTCAACGTGACTGGCCGCATCTGGTCAGCCGCACGGTCAAACGAGCGGGAAAGGTCTGCCATGAGTCCTCCTTGTGATTGTGTGCTTACCTATTGTACGCCGTGGCAACCACCTGTGATACACTTACACATTGCAAGGGCGATTGGCGCAGTGGCTAGCGCAGGTGCCTTACAAGCACAAGGTCGGCGGTTCAAATCCGTCATCGCCCACCAACCGTTTTGGCCGCGCCCCGTAAGGGGCGCTTTTCGTTTGGGGTGAAAATGGTCGCAACGCTTTCTTCCCTAGCCCAGCTGCTGACGTCCGAAGGCCTGCTTGTGCAGGCGCGCGGGCTTGATGGTCAAGCAGCGGACACCCCCGTCACCGGTGCTGACTGTGACTCGCGCTTCTCGCGCGCAGGGCACCTCTTCATCTGCAAGGGCAAGGCGTTTAAGGGGCAGTACCTGCTCTCCGCGCTCGAGAAGGGCTCCGTCGCCTACCTTTGCGACGAGTCTCTTGCTGACACGCTCGCCACCGTTGCGCCGGACGTCCCCGCCTTCGTGGTGAATGACGTGCGCCGCTCCATGGGTGTCGTCTCTCCCGTGGCGTGGGGTCATCCCGACCGTGACTTGGACATCGTCGGGCTGACCGGCACCAAGGGCAAGTCCACCACCGCCTATATGCTGCGCGCCATCCTTGATAACGGCGTCACTGGCTCCGGCACGGGCATCATGGGCTCCATTGACATGTATGACGGCATTGAGAGCTTCGAAAGTGTCAACACCACGCCCGAGGCACCTGACCTGTGGCGTCATGTTGCCAACGCAAAGGAGTCTGGCCTGCATCGCCTGGTCATGGAGGTTTCGAGCCACGGGCTGAAGTACGACCGCACATTGGGCCTCGAGCTGGGCATTGGCTGCTTCCTCAACTTGGGACGCGACCACATCTCACCCATTGAGCACCCTGACTTCGAGGACTACTTCCAGAGCAAGCTCAAGATCTTCAAGCAGGCGCGCGTTGCCGTGGTCAACAAGGGCACTGACCGTCTGGATGAGGTTCTGGCTGCCGCGCAGGTCTGCGAGCGACTACTTGTGTTCTCTGATCGTGGTCCGGCTGACGACGTGGACGTCTGGGCAACCGACATCACGCCGCATGACGGGTTGGTCACCTTCACGGCACATACGCCTAGCTGGGAGACATCCGTCACCATCCCCTTCCCGGGGCTCTTCAACGTGGAGAACGCGCTCTGCGCCATCAGCGTCTGCGAAGTGCTGGGCATAGGACCCGAGCAGGTGGCGGCAGGCATTGCGCACACGCGTGTCCCCGGTCGTATGGAGGTCATCCCCACGCGCGGCGGCAACGTCACAGCCATCGTGGACTATGCGCACAACAAGCTGTCCTACCAGCGGTTCTTCTCGTCCATGAAGGAGGAGTTCCCTGGCTACGAGATCATTGCTGTGTTTGGCTGCCCAGGCGACAAGGCACTGGAGCGTCGCTTTGAGCTTCCACAGGAGGCCGCTAAGTGGTCTGACCTGCTCATCTATACCGAGGAAGATCCAGCGCACGAGACCGTTGCCGACATCTGCGCCGAGATGGCCGCAAACACCCCGGAAGGTGCGCACTACGAGGTCATTCTTGACCGCGAGGAGGCCATCGCGTACTCCGTGAAGCATGCGTTTACGTGTGGGCGCAAGGCGCTTGTGTGCCTGTTGGCCAAGGGCGACGAGACGCGCCAGCATGAGGGCGATTTCTTTGTCCCCAGCCGCACAGATGGCGAAATCTTCGAGGAAGCCGTGGCCAATTGGCAGAGTGAGGCGTAAGAAGTCCGTTTCAACCGCACATTCGTGACGCTATTTTCAGAAAACCGCAGGAAAGAAATTTAAAAGCGCCTCGAATGTGCCGTCCATTCTCGTAAGGAGCAGCAAACCCATGAAACTGGTCATTGCATCTGACATCCACGGAGCCGCTCAATGGTGCGAGAGGCTCATGGACGCCGTTGAGCAGGAGCGTCCTGACTGCGTCGTGCTTCTTGGGGACCTTTTGTACCACGGGCCGCGAAATGACCTGCCTGCTGACTACGCCCCTAAGCGTGTCATTGAGATGCTGAACGCCCTTACACCGCAGGTCATCGCCGTGCGCGGCAACTGCGAAGCCGAGGTCGACCAGATGGTGCTCGACTTCGCCTGCATGACGACGAACAACACGCTGCTTGACCCCGCAACGGGCAAGACGCTCTTCTGCAGCCACGGTCACGTGTATGGCCCGGGCCTGCATGGCAGCGCCAACAACCTGCCTAAGCTGGCCGCGGGCAGCGCCTTCATCTATGGCCACACGCACGTGAAGGTAAGCCAGGAAGGGCCCGGTGGCCTCTGGCTCTTCAATCCCGGGAGCGTGGGTATCCCCAAGGACGGCTCTCACAGCTACGGCATCTATGAGGACGGACACTTTGAGCACCACATCTTAGGTGACGCATGAGCGCACTGCTCGATGCCCTCGAAGCCTCTGAGGACGGCACCGTTCGCGAGCTGTCCTTTGCGTATGAGGACCTGAGCGGTGTTGACCTTGGTCGCGCCGAGTTTGAAGACTGCCAGTTCGTAAGCTGCACGTTCTCGCAGATGGTGTCACCACGTATCAGCTTTGAGCGCTGTGACCTGACGGCCTGCGACCTTTCGAACGCGCACCTTGAGAATGCATTCCTGCGAGGCTGCCGACTGATGGACTGCCGCGCGATGGGTGTCGACCTGCACCAGGGCGTCCTCACGCGGACGACCTTCCTTGACTGCAACCTGGCCTACGCCAACTTCACGGAATGCAAGCTCGAGCAGGTAGCCTTTGCTCGCTGTGATATGCACGAGGCAACGCTTGCGCAGCTTCGCCTCAAGAAGCTGCAGATAGAGGCGTGCAATCTGACACGAGCCGAATTCTTTGGCACGCGCCTGCGCGGCGTGGACCTATCGGGCAATGAGCTTGCGGGCATTCGTGTTAGCAATACGTTTGCCGAGTTGAGCGGTGCCAAGATCGATCTTGGGCAGGCTGTTGATCTGGTCGGACTTCTAGGCGTAAAGCTCGTTGACAGCTAAGCGAATCGGAAGGGATACTCCCCTTTGAGTCAGTGCTGACTCAAAGGGGAGTATCCCTTCCGATTCACGTACGATCGCTACCCGCGCATATCCAGGTAGATACACGCAGCACCACAGAGCAGGCCGCCCACCATCCAGGGAATCCAGAAGTAGCTGATCCAGAACGGGTCTCCGTACCACGTGGCCCAGAACATAAGCGGCAAGGCAATCGCGGTTGCCACCAGCATGATGATGCCGCACACGGCTCCCTTGCGCTTGCTGCGACGTACCTTCTCGAGCACCGCCGGCGCACGATCCTCGCCGACGATGCCCGCAATCTCCTCCTCGGAAAGGTCCTCGAGCGCCGAGATGTTGTAGTCCTCGATATCCATGCGGTTCTCCAGGATGCTCGCATACACGATGAGCGAGACGCCTGCCGCCACGCACAGCAGGAAGAGCCCGTTGGCGATCGGTGACCCACCGTACCGCTCGGCAAAGGCCTCGATGGCAAGGCCAAGAAAGATAGTGCAGATGCCGATGGCAATACGACGCCCTTTGGCGCTCCTCTCGGCCATACGCTGGTCGTCGGTGTAGAAGTTGGCCACATACGGGTGCGCCTTGGTGAAAGCCGAGTGCTCCATGGCAGCAGGGATGATGAACAGCAGCCCCAGGCCAATAAACCCGAAGAACGCAAGCGCCGTTGGGCCATCCCCCATCCAGCCGTCAAGCGTCGCCGCGCAGGCAGGGCCCATGATGCACAGGCCAACGCCCAACGCCATGCGTCGTGCGTAGTCACGGTGATGCCCGTCGTAACCCACCACGTCCTCGGCAAGCGCCGCGGCTGGCACGGCCAACTCGGGCTCGGGTGCACGAGCCGTCAGATCTCCCTGGACCAACTCGTCAAGCGTGCAGTCAAAGATCTGGCAAAGCTTGAGGAGCTTGTCCATCTCGGGGTAGGCGCGCTCCGCCTCCCACTTGGTCACCGACTGACGGCTAACACCCACCAGCATGGCCAGCTGCTCCTGGGTCATATTGCGCGTGGCACGCAGATGCTGAAGATTGTCACGGAAGCTCATGGTCGTCTCCTTTGTGCTCAAACACTCTTGACGATACCAAGTTTGCGCCTCGCGCGGTCATCAATCTACCAACTTGCAGCTGCATTTTCATGCAACCCCAAGGCGCCCGCTCGTTGCTTTCCGCAGGTAAATGAGGCTTTTTGGGAAGGCACCCGCAGTTTGCGACGTTTCGCAAGCGCGTTTCCTCCGCTACATCACTTCCGCCAGCTTGGCGTAGACGCGGGACTGAACCTCCAGATAATATGCGGTCTCTGCCGTCGACATGGATTCGTCGCTTTCCCATGCGTCAAACTTCGCGAGCATGTCGGCTTCCTGAGCCATCAGGTCAGACATGCGCATCATCAGCTCTGTGTTGGTGGGCTCTTCCTGATACGCCTTCATGACCTCGACGTACTCGTCAAAGAACGCCTCATAGCTGTCCATGGCCTCTTTGAATTCAGGGCGAATTGAGGTTTCGTCGACGGCACTGGACTCTGCCTCAGGGGTCGGCTCTGGTTCAGCTTCTGGCTCAGGCTGTGCCTCTTGCTCGGCCTCAGCTTCGGTCTTATCGTCCACTTCTGGCTCTGCCTGCTGCTCTTGAGTCGTTTCGGGCTCGCTTGAAACGCTCGTGCTCCCGCCTTTCCTGCCCACGCAACTAAACGCAAGCACTACCACGAAGAGCAAAACCACAACTCCGCCTATAACCTTCAGGCATCCTCCAACTAGTTTTCCCATCACTGAACCCCATCTCCTTAGCCCTATAGACAAGTCGAGATGATAGGCACAGGTTTTGGCGTTGTCCTCAGCTAGCAGCTGAATACGGACGGACGGGGACATTTGGTCTCGTTGCTATCGCGATAACGACACGACATACGATAGGGTATGAAAACCACAACGAGCTACTGCGAGAACTTCTCGATTATAAGGGCGGCGTAGACCGCCAAGACTGATAGGGCGAGGCAGAACGCCACCAAGACGAAGGCTCTCGTGGCAAAGCATTTGAGGATTCCCTTGGTGTCTCGTCCTGGGCCAAGGCATGTCAGCAGGAGATGCGCCTCTCGCACGAGCAGGATGAACGTCAGCGACCACACGATGGAAACCGTGTAGTAGGCGATTGCTTCAAATCCGATATGACCTCTCGGGGCGTCGAGAAAACCAGCCGTGATGGGTATGCCCACAAAGAGATAGGTCGCCCACAGGAGAACGACGAGGGCCTTCTCGAGATGCCGCAAATCGGTCCAGGCACGCCGATTGACCGGCAGCGTAGGGAAGAACCAGCGCACTATTCGCATCGGGAACGCCTCGGCCTGCCGCGTCGGCTGGTTGGGACGCTTTTGTTCCGCAGGACGCCTTGGCTCTTCGGACCGTCTCGTCCTGTCGAAAGGCTTTGGCTGATCGATGTCCCCAGCCGGCGCCGAAGGCGCTGCTCGCATCTCGTCCAGCGGAATGGGTCGTATCGTGGCATATTCCGGAACGGCAGCCCGAACGGCAGTCATGAAGTCCGCTGCAGTCTGATACCGCGCACTTGGCTCAAAAGCCCGAGCGCGCTCCACAACCAACCGCAGCACGAACGGCACTCGGGCTTCGTCGGCCAGTGCCTTATCGAACGTCTCGTCTCCTGGGTTGACGCCCGTCAGCAGAAAACCCAAAAGGCTCCCCAGGCCAAATACGTCCGAGCGCGCATCGGTCTGGGCAAATCCGAACTGTTCCGGAGCCGCATAGCCCCACGTTCCCAGCCGCGTCGTATCATGCCGCGCCCCCTCGACATAGATGCGGGCGTTGCCCAAATCTATGATCCGCGCAGACCCGCCCGACACCACCACGTTGTTTGGAGACAGGTCACGATGGACGATTCCGCGGGCATGGAGCGCACCGACGGCGACGCACAGGTCATCAAGGTAATTGATGACCTCCGACACAGACAGAGGTCCCGTACTGCGGACCATCTCCCCCAGCGTGATGCCGTCAATGTAGGTCAGGATGACAACGAGCTCGTCGGGCAGCCAATACAGGTCGCGAACCTGCGGCAGCAAGGGATGGCTCATGGTACGAATCGTCATCCACGAGCGCTCGTTGGCCAACTCCTTAGGGATGCGCTTGCGCACGAGCAACTCCGCCTTGAGCCCGCGCACCAGCTCCGTGCGGCCAGACGGCCCGTCACCTAGCACCCGTATGGTGCGATAGGAGTCGTCACGATCGAGAGCCTTGATAAGCTGCGATTCGTCCAAGGCTAGTCCTCCGCCGAAAGCAGTGTGGGCTCGCCCAGACGGTAGAGCTCGTCGTCGCATTGCACGCGCGTCATGCCGTGCTCGAGGCAGAAGATGATGATGGCGTCGCGAGGCACCTTAGGCCACAGCTCCGACGCGCCGGCCAGGCGCAGCAGGCGCTGCGTCTCCTGAAGCGTGCAGTGCAGCCCAAACGCCATCATGATGGCGTTGTCGCGGCCAAGGTTGCGCTCACCAGAAAAGGCCTGATAACCAAAGGTATTGTTGATGCCCGCATCGCGAAAGACGTCGGAGCGCTTGAGGCGCT
>JAUNJR010000029.1 GCA_030533135.1 Coriobacteriales bacterium | reverse complement strand
GAACAGCCCCGGGACTTCACGCGAAGCGCTTCTCGACGGCCTCACGGAGCCTTCCAGACCACTTCGCGTGAACTACTGACGGTGCTCCGCCCCGGGACATGCCGCTGGCATGTCCCGCCCTCGCGGGTTCGAGCCCCGGTGCGCCCCACGCAAAAGAAAAGCGCCCCCCGTCGGAAGGCGCGCGAAGTTCTGGTGGAGATGAAGGGGCTCGCCGCGCCGCCCTCCGGGCGACGCTCGACGGGCTCCGCGCCTTGCGGTGCTCCGCCCCGGGACATGCCGCTGGCATGTCCCGCCCTCGCGGGTTCGAGCCCCGGTGCGCCCCACGCAAAAGAAAAGCGCCCCCCGTCGGAAGGCGCGCGAAGTTCTGGTGGAGATGAAGGGGCTCGAACCCTCGGCCTCGGCGTTGCGAACGCCGCGCTCTCCCAGCTGAGCTACATCCCCGTGTTGAAAGCGAAAGCAATTGTCGCAGCCTTCAGGCGTTCTGTCAACGGGAAAATGGTGAACCATCACACAAGCAGCGTGAATTGACCTTCGCTGCCGCCCAAATGACGTACTATGCAAGGGCGTTACGCGAAAGGAGTCCCATGGACTTGACAATGCAGGCATATGAACAGTGCGAGTTGTGCCCCCGTCGTTGCGGCGCGCGTCGCCTGAACGGCCGTCCAGGAATGTGTGGAGCCACGGCTTCGCTGCGCATCGCACGCGCAGCGCTGCACTTTTGGGAGGAACCTCCCATCTCTGGTGAGCAGGGTTCAGGCGCCATCTTCTTTACGGGTTGCCCGCTTCGATGCGTCTTCTGCCAAAACCACGAGATCTCGCAGGAGGGTTTTGGACTGGAGGTCACCACGGAACGTCTCGCCCAAATGATGCTCGAACTCCAAGACCAAGGGGCGCTCAACATCAACCTGGTTACACCGCTGCATTATGCTCCGCATATCGTGCAGGCAGTCAACCAGGCACGAGATCAGGGCCTGGCGCTTCCCATCGTGTGCAACACCTCAGGCTATGAACGTCCAGAGGCCGTCGAAGCTCTGTCGGACGTTGTGGACATCTGGCTCACAGACTACAAGTATGCCTCGTCAAACCTGGCGGGCAGTCTTTCAAAGGCACCTGATTACCCGGCCGTGGCGCATGCGTCGCTAGCAAAGATGCTTGACTCCCTGCGTGCTCATGGTGGGAGAGAGGCGGAGCCTGACGCACCGGACGGCATGCCTGGTCGCATGCTGCGTGGTATTGTCGTGCGTCATTTGGTGCTTCCTGGCCATGTTGACGACTCTTGCGCCGTGCTGGACCGCATTTGGGAGTTATGCGGAAACGAGGTTGACCTCTCGGTCATGAACCAATACACGCCAAATGAGCGGTGTCGTGCCCAAGGTGGGGACTTGGCGCGGGGCGTCATCGAGGAGGAGTACGAAGTCGTGCTCGACCATGCAGATGACCTCGGGTTCGAGCGCATGTGGTGGCAACAAGGCGGGACCGTATCGGAGAGCTTCGTTCCTGCGTTTGATGCGACGGGTGTCCTCGCTCCCGAGAAGAGCCCTCGGGTAAGCTAGACTAACGTGTTGGTACTTGATGGGTGCCGCGAGGCTCGATACGGCCGCGGGATGACCCGCGAGATTCATAAGGAGCAATCATGCCCACATCTGATGCACCGCTGAGCGATGAGGAGCGCGCCGAGCTTGAGGCCCTGCGCACCGAGCGCGCTGAACGAGAGGCCCAGGAGCAGGCTCGTAAGGAGCGCGCCGAGCTCGCTCGCCTGAAGGCAGAGCGCGAGCGCCTCCAGAGGGAAAGCGCGCTCGACGCTCGCGACCGCGAGATACGGGAACGCAACGCCAAGCTCATGGAGCCTGACGAAGATTTGAACATGCCCGTCGGACAGAAGATCGTGCTCGTGTCAATTGCCGCGCTCGCGATTATCTTGGTGCTCATGACGGTGTTTGGTTAGTAGTCTCATGCCGTCAAACACGATTGAGACACTGGAGCGCGGGACCGAAGAAGGCCAGTTTGTGTGCGTAAACGCACAGGACTTGCTGCATGGCCATGTGCGCATCTCCCAAGAAAACGGGGGATGGCGCCGCCCATGGCGCTTCTCGTCCAATCAGGTTCGGAGCATGGGGTCGTGCGTTGCGTGGCACCCTGGACTCTTTCGACAGATGGCACGCACGACAGCGGGAGTCACGCTGCAATTTGAGACAGACTCCACGGAGATCGCGATAGAGCTGCAGCTTGACGCGGAGCCCAGTGGTTCGCGGACGGTTCTCGACTATGTCCGGGGTGAGGACGCTCTCCCTCTTGATGGCGTTTCCGTCGATGTGGATGGGCGCCATCTGCCGTGTGTCATGCCAGTTGAACGAGATGCGATTCTCCGATTTGCCCTGGATGATCCAGACGAAGCTCCGCTTCCTGGGTTGGTGATGCTGCCTGGTTTTGGCGAAAAGCATCAGGTTCGTGTGTGGCTTCCCGCGCTCCGCGGTTGTGCCGTAAGACGCCTGTGGGGCAACGGATCGGCAATCGAACCAGTGGGCCAGCGCAACCAACTGCTGGTCATTGGTGATTCCATTGCGCAGGGCTTCGTAACTGGTGACCCCGCGCTCTCGTGGCCGGCAACACTTGCTGGCCTTCTGGGTCTTGACCTGGTCAACCAAGGCTTGGGCGGCCAGGTGTTCCAGCCAGGGTCTCTCTTTGGCTTGGCAGCACACGTGAATCCATCAGTGCTTGTCATTGCCCTAGGGGAGAACTACCGCTACGAGCCGTGTCATCATCGACCGACGGCTCGCGACATTCGGTCCTACCTCATGGAGGTCACGCGTCTGTGGCCCGATGTTCCGACGTACGTCTGCACGCCACTCTGGCACGACGAGGAAACGTACCCCTCGCATGCCATGAGCTGTTGGCAGCGCGTGCCTTCCATGATTGCTGCAAACGTGGCCGTTCACGACCAGATGATGCTGGTTGACGGTTTGCGCCTTATGGACCATGATCCGACACTCCTTGCGGATGGCTATGAGCATCCAAACGCAGAGGGCGCCACACAGACGGCCTATCGCCTGTTTGCCCGTATGCGCCTTGAGGGGCAGCATGATGAAGAGGCGCTCAGGGCCGTTGCGCTCCACACGCTAGAACGGGCTCCACAGCAGGCGTTCCCGATGGCAGAGATACTGCGTAGGGGCATCGGCCGCGTAACTGCCACCGAAGGGGGCACTGTCGTCATCGATGTGGGCGACGGACGCGTCTTTGCCTACGCTGCCAACCGTGCGTTCGGTGAGGCGGTACTGGCACTGCAGGATGGTGTGTCAGCGGTTGCCCTAAGTGATTCCGCACTTGAGCGAGGCGTCGCCAAATCATTGGGGCTGACCGAGCGCAAGCCGTTCCACGTCCTTGCCTTCCGGCGCAAGGCACGGCCCAAGGTACCGGCCACCAAGGACATCAGGCCCCTTGACGACACGTTTGCAGAGGTTATCCTGTCGCATCTTGGCGATGAGACTTCATCAATGCAGAATCACCTGCTTTCGGCGCTCGGACGCGGTGACGTTCTGGGCGGCTTCGAGGGTGACGAGCTGGTGGGCGTTATCGGCGTGCTCCCAGAAGGCTCTCTTACCGCTCCAGTGGTCTTTGAGAACGGTCGGCAAAAGGGATGGATTCGCGCCTTGCTGGTCGCCAAGATTTGCCAGCAGCTTGACCGTGGCCAGGTACCTTGGTGCGAAATCTACTCTGAGGACGCGGAGCTGCTCGACACACTGAAGAAACTTGGGTTCCAAGCAAATACGGCAGATGAGCAGGTTTTCCTTTACAAGCAAAACAAACAGGAAGAATCAGCCTGATTCTCAAGTGGAGTAGCAAACCCGCTTTGTCTCACAGAACGCGCCGAACGCTCATAACGTCCGACCATGCAGTTACAATGGCCCAAACACAAATTGAGGAGTAGGTCATGTCAAAACTCATGAATCCGTTTGCACCTGATGTTCGTACGGCGCTCTCTCCAGAGGCCGAGGAGCAGGTTGCTCGTTATCGGTCGGGCGACACGAGCCCCTTTGCCTGCAAAGATGCCATGGCAATCCGCCGCGTTGCAGGGCATGATCAGGATACGCCGCTCAGGCCATCGTTTGTGAGGGACACAGAGAAGATTCTGCATATGCCCGCCTACAACCGTCTTGCGGGCAAGACGCAGGTGTTTTCTTTCCGTGCGAATGACGACCTCTGTCGCCGTGGCCTGCACGTGCAGCTGGTCAGTCGCGTCGCGCGCGATATCGGGCGCGCTTTAGGCCTCAATCTGGATCTTATCGATGCCATTGCGCTTGGGCACGATATTGGACACACTCCGTTTGGCCACACGGGGGAGCGTTACCTCAACGAGCGCTACCATGCGCGGACGGGGCGATGGTTCTTCCATAACGTCCAGAGCGTGCGCGTGCTAGATGTGTTGGGCTGGCGCAACCTGAGCCTGCAGACGCTGGATGGCGTCATCTGCCACAACGGGGAGTTTGAGCAGCAGGTGTTCGAGACCAGCGACCTCAAGAGCTTCGAGGCGTTTGACCAGGTGGTTGAGCGCTGCTGGGCCGAGGGAGACAAGGCCATTTCTCGACTACGCCCCATGACGCTCGAGGGATGCTGCGTGCGTGTGGCGGACATCATTGCGTATGTTGGCAAGGATCGCCAGGACGCCATCCGTGCAGGCATCTGCAAAGAGGACGCCTTTGATGACGGGCTGGGTGGCGCATATAACACATGGGCGCTGTCTGCACTTGTGACCGATATCGTGGAACATAGCTTGGGTAAGGACCGCCTCCAGATGGGGGAGCAGGCATTTGCCGAGATGGCGCGTGCAAAGCGTGAGAACTACCAAAAGATTTACGGCGCCTCCGAGGTCAACGGGAACTTCTCCGCTGAGTTTGGTGAGGTTTTCTCCATGATGTATGACCAGGTCCTCCAAGACCTGAGGGACGGTCGTGAGGAGGCACCGGTCTTCCGGCATCATGTGCGTATGGTGACCGAGTGGCTCTCGTACTATGGACGCACCTACCAGTGGCAGGACGACCTCGACCTGACGACCGTGGACTACCTCTCGTCAATGACGGACGACTACTTTGTTGCCTATGCGCGGGCACTCTTCCCAGAGAAGGAAGCCATCTTCCCGAGCTATACGCACTTCTAAAGGCCTAAGCTGGCTGAACTATGGCGCTATGACATGGTGCTGCGGGCAGCATCGATAAACGCCTCAAAAAGCTGCGGCGTGTTTTTAATCTGCTCGGGATGCCATTGGACACCGACGAAGAAGTTCCTGCTGGGGAATTCAAGTCCCTCTGGTGTTCCATCAGGCGCCCACGCGGTAATGAGTGCGCCAGCGGCCACGTCCTTCACGGCTTGATGGTGCATGGAGTTAACGCCCAGCTCCTCGGTGCCCAGTATTTGGTGCAGTTGCGTATCTCGCTCAATGCGCACGCGATGGATCTCCTCTTTGCCACGCTCGAAGCAGGCGTGATTGATGCGGTTTCCGCCCAACTCGGAGATATCGCGTACCAACGTCCCGCCAAACGAGACGTTCATGACCTGCATGCCACGGCAGATACCAAGGCAGGGAAGGTCAAGGGACCATGCGGCAAGTACGGCTGCCCATTCGAACACGTCACGCTCGGCGCTCATGAACGAGATCTTTGCCCGGCATCCCTTTGCATACGGGCTGCCACCAAATGCATCGGGAGAAATGTCGCCACCACCAGTTAGCAGAAGGCCGTCCAGACGTGACAGGATCTCTTCGGCCATGCCTGCGACTTGAAAACCATAGGGGAGGGCAATGGGGATGCCACCCGCTTGCTGAATGGCGTCAGCATACGCTGTCCCGATGGCAGAAATGTCTCCACCCTCGTAGCTGGGGCGCGAGCAGATTCCAATAAGCGGATGTCGAACCGTGTCGTGTATCTGTGGCTGACTGAGCTGTCCCATATAGTCTCCCATGACAGCAAATCTTTTATGTGAAAAGAATAGCGTAATGATGCGTGTACAAAACGCAAATGTTTTGGTATTAGGCAACAGGCAAGTGCTACCCTCTAACATACAGGATGGGTGCATGCGTTTCAGACAATACATGTGGCCAATTGGCCCTAACGTGAGGGGTTGATCTCATGGCATTGACCGATCAAACCAAGCCGACCGATGTTGCGTTGAACACCGATCTTTACGAGCTCACCATGGCACAGGGCTTTTGGGAGTCCGGCCTTATGGATGTTCAGGGATGCTTTAACGTGTTCTTCCGTGATGCGCCATTTAACGGTGGATATGCCATCGCGTGTGGCATGGGACAGATTGCTGACCTGGTAGAGAGCTTCCGTTTTGATGAGGAATCAATCTCCTACCTTGCTTCGATTCAGGCGCCCGGTGGCGGACCGATGTTCAAGCAGGGCTTCCTTGAGTATTTGCGCGATTTCCACATGCGGGTGTCCATCAGCGCCATCCCCGAAGGCGAAATTGCCTTTCCGCGCGAACCGATGGTACGCGTTATTGGCCCGGTGATTGACTGCCAGTTGCTTGAGACGGCGTTGCTCAACCTCGTGAACTTCCAGACGCTTGTTGCGACCAAGACGGCTCGCGTGGTTTATGCAGCCCAGGGCCATCCAGTGTCTGATTTTGGCTTGCGAAGGGCGCAGGGCCCCGATGGTGGTTTGGCTGTGGCACGTGCGTCCTACATCGGAGGCGCAACCAACACCTCGAACGTGTTGGCAGGCCGCATCTATGGCATTCCTGTCTTTGGAACGCATGCACATTCGTGGGTCATGGCATTTCCGACCGAGGTGGAAGCCTTCCGTGCCTTTGCGGCATCGAGCCCCAAGAACTGCGTGTTTCTCCTTGATACGTATGACGTTCACCAGGGCATCAAGAATGCGATCACGGTTGCCAAGGAGATGGAGGCACACGGCGAGCGTCTGGCGGCCATCCGCATTGACTCGGGTGACCTTGCCAAGCTCTCTAAGGAGACCCGTGCTGCCTTTGACGAGGCCGGGCTGCCCTATGTGAAGATTTCCGTCTCGAATGACCTGGACGAGTACACCATCCAGTCGCTGTTTGCGCAGGGTGCGCCCATTGATTCGTTTGGCGTGGGCACCAAGCTGGCAACCTGCGACCCGCAGCCATCCCTTGGCGGCGTCTACAAGCTCTCGGCCACTCGCAACTCCGATAATGACGCATGGCGGCCCGTCATGAAGCTCTCCGAGCAGCTCTACAAGCGCACGGTGCCTGGCGTGCAGCACATTCGTCGTTACTATGACGAGGTGGGCTGTCCGGTCGGTGACATGATCGTGGTGGACGAGGTGGTCCGCGAGGGATCCACCAAGATGGTTGACGTGCTTGACCCGCTCACGACGTATGACCTGACGGGTCGGGATTACGCCGAGATGCTTGTTCCGCTGGTCAAGGATGGCCATCGCGTGGGCGAGCCGGAGTCAATCCTGACGGCTAAAGGGCGTTGTCGTGATGCCGTGATGCACCTTGACCCCGCTGTCAGACGCTTCCTGAACCCACAGGCATATCCGGTGGGTCTTGAGCCTGGTCTCGCTGACCTGCGACAGGACCTCGCTCGCGCTGAGCTGGGTTAATTCTCTTCATCCGCCCGCCCTGGCAAGCCGACTGTCATGTGCCAGGGCGGGCGGGTCAACGTTGTTACGGTACGTTTCGCCGGGATATAGAAAAGATGTGCTTGGATGCACTCTGGTACACTCTTTGACCGCACGTATATGACGGTAAAGGAGTGAACGCATGCCCGAGACTATCGAGGAGCTCGTTAAAAAAGCAATTACGGCCGCACAGGCCGCAGGTGACCTACCTGAGTTTACGGTGGGGGACTGTGGTATGGAGCGTCCCGCCGATTCCAGCAATGGTGACTGGACATCGACTGTGGCCATGCGTTCCGCGCGCCTTGCCCATATGGCACCGGCAAAGATTGCCGCAGCCATCGTGAATCACATCGAACCTGATGCACGCATCTCACGTGTTGAGGTGGCTGGTCCTGGCTTCATCAATTTCTATCTCAACGCCGCCGCCAACAACGAGGTGTTCCGCACCGTGCGCGAGGCTGGCGCAAACTGGGGTAAGGTCAACGTGGGCGATGGCCTGCGCATACAGGTTGAGTACATCTCGGCAAACCCGACTGGACCGCTTCATGTGGGTCACGGGCGTTGGGCGGCCATCGGCGACTCGCTCTGCAACGTCCTTGAGCACGCAAACTTTGACGTTCAGCGCGAGTACTACATCAACGACCATGGCAGCCAGATGGAGGTCTTTGGTCAGTCTGTCGTGGTGCGCTACCTGCAGATCGATAGTATCGTGAAAAAGCGTCACGTGAGCGCCGCAAAGGCTGCTGAGGTGCTTCTTGCGGACCGCAACGCGTATGTCGAGGACGAGACCGACGAGCGTCCCGAGACCCACCCCTTCATGGATGCCTTCAACAATGCCCTCGGCGGTAACTCCTATGGCGGTGACTACATCATCTTCATCGCCCAGCGCTTCTACGAGTCAGATGGCGACAAGTGGGTGAACACCCCGGCAGAGGAACGTGACCCGATCTTCCGTGAGCGCGCGTATCGCGACATGCTCGGCCAGATTAAGGCAACGTGCCACCAGGTACGCTGCGACTTTGACATGTGGCGCAGCGAGCGCTCGTTCTACGAGAAGGATGAGGACGACCTCTCCTACATCGATCGCACCTTCAGGATGCTCGAGGAAAAGAACCTTCTTTACCGTACCGACGACGGCGCGCTGTGGTTTAAGTCGACCGACTATGGTGACGATAAGGACCGCGTGCTCATCAAGAGCAACGGTGAGTACACCTACTTTGCTTCTGATGTGGCTTACTGCTGGAAGAAGTTTGAGGTGGCGGACTACGAGATCAACATCTGGGGCGCCGACCACCACGGCTACATCAAGCGCGTTCAGTCCGTCGCAGATGCCATGGGCTTCCCTGGGAAATATGAGGTTCTCCTGGGCCAGTTTGTAAACCTGCTGCGCAATGGCGTTCCTGTGCGCATGTCTAAGCGCAAGGGTACGATGATCGCCTTCCAGGAGCTGGTGGATGAGGCTGGTGTCGACGCAACACGCTACACGCTCATCTCGAAGTCGTCCAACCAGACCATCGACTTTGATATCGAAGCCGTCAAGAAGCAGGACAACACCAACCCAGTTTACTACGTGCAGTACGCTCATGCGCGTATCTGCTCTATCCTGAGGCGTGCCGCTGGCGTCACCGACGTCGAAGCCGCGGAGATGGGGATGGACGCTGTTGCTGCACAGGCCATCGGCTCTGATGTTGATTTGTCGCTTTTGGTAGAGCCTAGCGAGCTCGCGCTCTCACGTAAGCTGTCTGAGTTCCCCGAACTGGTTGCCAGTTGCGCTCGTGACCGGGCCCCGTTCCGTATCACGCACTTCTGCGAGGAACTCGCAGCTGCCTATCACGGCTTCTATCATGACTGCCAAGTGCTGCCTGGTGAAGGTCGTCCACTGGACGCCGAACTCTCACGCGCTCGCCTTGCCGTGTGTGATGCGGTGCGTATCAATCTCGAGGTTGCGCTCAAGCTAATCGGCGTTTCCGCACCTAATGTTATGTAATTGATGCTATTTATATTTCTTTCATCACGGTGAACAGTTTGTCAGTCAGCTATCTTATGTCATAATGATGTATTACCTTTATGATGTGGCTGGGTGCAAATTGACTAATGCGCCTCGTCTTGCAACGAGGCGCTTTCCTTCTACGGGGGAACTATGGAGATACGAGAGTACCTCTCTATTCGCAGGGCTTACAACTTGGTGCGTCATGCAGTTGAGAATCCAGAGCGCCTTACCTTTTCCGAGTTTGCCATCCTCTGTCGACTCGATGTTGCTGGCGGCTCCCTGAAAACCTCCGATATTGCCGAGTACCAGGGTTCGCTACGTCCGACCATGACGCATCGGACCAAGCATCTTGCGACGCTTGGTCTCATTGAGCGCCTCAAGGGAGGCCTTGACCGCAGGAACGTCGTGTGCCAGATTACCGACCGTGGCTTGGCGCTCGTCAATGACCTCTGTGCTAAGACGTGTTCCATGATTGGTGTGGGCCAGGCACTTTCACGTGTGACGCCCGATCGCATGCGCAAGTACGTTGATGCCATGGGCTCCGTTTCCTGCATGTCTGGCGAGCTCATTTTGCTCGGCCTGTACACCTATGATGGCGAATCATGCTCGGTGACCGATCTTGTCGGTGGTCTTGGCCTGCTCCAGCCCACTGTTTCCATGTCCGTGGCGTCGTTGGTCGAAGACGGCTTCATTGAGCGTGTGCAGTCAGAGGGATCTCCGCGTTCCGCCAGGGTTATGTTGACTGAAAGCGGACAGGCGCTGGCAAACGACTTGGTTCGTCAAATCGAGGACATCGTCGTGCGGAGGAAGCCTCGTACGGCGTAATACCCAGTGAGCATGCTCATTTTGCTGGATACCGACGCGGTTTGCCGTGTCGGTATCCTTATGCTATAGTTGCGCCGTGCCGAATATGGTTACGTCGGAAATCACTCCCATTTTCAATTTGCTGTCAGGTCACGATACGCGTTTGTTCGTCTATACGTCTGTGTATCTGCAAACTTGTTGACCTGAATCAGCCATAACGATTGCGTTTGAGGGTCGCCAATGCGTGCCTGGCGCATGGTATGTATAGAAAGGTAGGGTTCATGGCAGAGGAAGCCGTCGATACCCAAACGAACGAAAACCCTGTTGAAACCGCTGAGGCCGAAGCCCCTAAACCGGTGCGTCGTCGACGCACCAAGAAAGTGGCTGAAGAAGCCACGCAGGACGTTGCGGTTGCCGCTGAGTCTACAGGAGAGAATGCGCTGCAGGTAGATGCGGTAGAGCCCCCAAAGCGTCGGCGTGGTCGCCCGCGCAAAGTCGCCGTCGAGGAGCAGGCTGCCACAGAATCAGCGCCGGTTGAGGCAACGCCGTCAGAGACTCCCGCAGCTGCCGATGCAACGCCTGATGCGGAAGTGGCAGAGACAAAGCCGCGTCGGCGTCGCGGTCGTCCCCGCAAGGAAGAGGTCAAGGCCGAAGGGGCCCAGGCTGAAGAGATCCAGGCTAACGATGGGGTGGCGCCATCCCAAGATGATATGGCTTACCAAGCCGTGCTCCCCAGCATTGATGACATGACCAAGATGACGCAAGAGGCAACGATTGCCTCTTCGCAGGTGGGGGAGCCTCCCGTGGCTACGCTTGCCGAGGCGGATGCCCGTGCTGAAGATGAGGCGCAAACGTCTGGAGAGGTGCAGACAGCTGGTGAGACGCAGGGTCGTCGCCGCAGGCGGAACAATCGGGACGGTGCGCAGGCTCAGCAGGGGCAGGCAGCTGGCCAGAAGGCGCCTGCTCAGAACCAGGCCCAGAGTCAAAATGGCCAGGGAAAGCGTAATCAGAAGAATCGTCGTAATCGCCGTGGCCAAGAAGCTGCCTCCGAGCCGACGCTCTCTCGTGAGGACCTCGAGGCCATGAAGGTGGCCGACCTTCGCTCGAAGGCGGCTGAGCTTGGCGTCGAGTATGCTGGGCTGCGCAAGAAGGACCTTGTCGAGGGCATTTATCAGGCAGCGGCCTTGGCAGAGGGATTCCGTCCCGTCTCGGGCGTTCTTGAGATGCAAAGTGAAGGCTACGCTTTCCTCCGTACCGGTAACTATATGCCGGGTGAGCATGACGCCTTCGTTCATCAGCAGATCATTCGCTCTTATGGTTTGCGTCCTGGCGATAAAGTGGTGGGACAGGTTGCGCCATCGCGCACGGGAAACAAGTATCCTCCACTGCATCGCATCGAATCTGTGAATGGTCGTTCTCCTGAGGGTCTGAAGGACCGTCCTCGCTTTCGTGATCTTACGCCCATCTATCCGGATGAGCGCCTGGTCATGGAAAACGGAAAGGACTCGACGACCGGTCGCGCCATCGACCTGGTGGCTCCGATTGGTAAGGGCCAGCGTGGATTGATCGTCAGTCCCCCCAAGGCGGGCAAGACAACGGTCCTCAAGCGCATCTGTCAGTCCATCGCGGCCAACAATCCGGAAGTGCACCTGTTCTGCCTGTTGGTGGACGAGCGCCCCGAAGAGGTCACGGACATGGAGCGCTCCATCAAGGGTGAGGTCGTTGCATCCACCTTTGATATGCCGGCAGAGAATCACACCGCTGTGGCGGAGTTGGTCATCGAGCACGCCAAGCGCCTGGTCGAGCAGGGGGATGACGTTGTGGTCGTGCTGGACTCCATCACGCGTCTTGCACGAGCCTACAACCTCGCTCAGCCTGCAAGTGGACGCATATTGTCGGGTGGCGTTGACTCTGCAGCTCTGTATCCGCCTAAGAAGTTCCTTGGCGCTGCACGCAATATCGAACATGGAGGATCCCTGACCATCCTTGCCTCGGCGCTCATTGACACTGGCTCCAAGATGGATGAAGTCATCTTCGAGGAGTTCAAGGGAACGGGCAACATGGAGCTCAAGCTTGACCGTGATCTGGCTGACAAGCGGATCTTCCCGGCCATTGATCCCGTTGCCTCTGGTACGCGCAACGAAGACCTGCTCATTGACCCAGAGATGCAGCCGTTTGTCTGGGGCATCAGGCGCATCCTCGCCAACATGAACAATGTCGAGCGCGCGGCTACCGCTCTCGTCAAGGGCCTGAAAGCGACGAACACCAACCAGGAGTTCCTCATCCGCTCTGCCAAGAAGGCCCAGCAGAGTGACTATCTGAGCTAAACGACATATATCGTGGGGAAGGCCCCGCTCCCGGATCGTCCAGAATGCGATTCGGGAGCGGGGCCTTCCTATGACAGACGATACGCACATCTCACCGAAATTCAAAATGATGCTTGCACTCGTGGCCTACCTGCGTGTATATTGCTTTTATCTGGGCTTTTGACTAGATGTAGACGAAACGGCACACAAACCTCAAACGAAGCATGCCGTACATAAGACAGCTTGCCCCTGTCATCTTCCGCCTAAGGCGGGACATATATTTAGGTTGCCTTCACCTTGAGGTTTATGTCACGACGTGGGCGTATGCCCGGGAGGTGCAAGGACATGAGTGCAGGCAGTAGGAATCCAGCCATTTTTGCAGGACTCCTTGGCGCGGCAGGTTTGCTGCCGACGCAAGCTATGGCCTTGCCCCTTGAAGACTTTATCGCCAGCTCGGCTGCTCCGTATATTCAGTTTGCCTTCGGATGCGTAGCCGGTGCCGCCCTTTCGACGGCAGCTCACATTGCCATCTCGGCCATGAATGAGCCAAAGGCCAAGAAGGCCTCAGTGGCTCAGGAGACGAGCCAGAGTGAGGAATCCGTTGTCGAGGAGGCGCCTACCCCCGCGCATGCCGATGCATCTTCCGAGGAGAAGCGCACGCAGCGACCGGTTGCCGCTTCTAAGGCTCCCGCTCGTCACATGGCTGCCCGTGAATGGGAGGCCTCTGGCGTCATTCGTGTGCAGAAGGTATCGGAAGAGCTTGAACCGGCTTCCAAGTCCGAAGTGCCCGACACCAAGGCCGAGGCGCCTGCACCTCAGGCTGAGACTCCTGCCCCCGAGGCAGAGGCTCCGGCACCAGCAAAGAAGTCGCCAGCCCATATTGCAACTGACTACTCCGACATCGCGGAGAACTACGTCAACCGCAAGTCGGCCCGCGAGCGCATGGCCAAGCGTTCCATGGGTGTTGCTGGCGTGCTTGCCACCCGCCTTGGCGCCAACCCCTTCGAGGGGCTGCCCATCATCGAACGTGCGGACGGTACGGTTGGTGACGTGGGCACCTCGTGGTGGCAGCGTGCTTTCAGCTCTTCGATCCGTCGCATTGAGGACATCCCTGAGGAGACGGCAAAGGCCGAGGCAGAATCTGTGCCAAGCCAGGCAACCTCTGCTTTGCACTTCGAGAAAGACGTTGAGGAGTCGCGCCGAGCCGATTACATCTCCAAAAAGGTCGCCGAGGTCAATGTGGGTGTCTATCCCGAGCATCGCACGGTCGAGGAGCTCGAGCGCGAGGACGTCTGGGAGCAGGCCCTCAAGGCCATGGACGAGCGCCTCACCAGTCAGGCGAGTCCAGTCTTCAGGGATGCCATTGGTACGATCGAGACCATCGACGAGCCTGACGGTCTCGAGGGCTCCACGGGCTTCATCCCCTTCAGGATGCATGCGAACCATCCTGAGGTCGTTGACATGAACTCCTACGTCGACTACCTCATCGACGATGAGTTCTCACAAAACCCGTCTCCCATTGCACGTCGTACGTCCCGCGACTACTTGACCGTCATTCAGGGTGGCGGACATAAGGCGCAGGCCGAGGCAGAGGACAAGCCGTACAAGCCAAAGCACTTCGCACCTAAACACATGCCGCTTGCTCGTGAGGCGTAACGCTAGCTGGGTAAGCCTCACCTTGCTTGAACATGTTTCAAGTAAGGAAATTGATGTTTCCGCGCTGAAAACCTTGGGCCACTCCCAAGGTTTTCAGCTTTCTTCGTGTCTAAGGTACTCTCATGGTTCTATACGTCTTTGACAAGGGAGAGAAAGACCATGAAGAGCTTTGAGATTTCTCGTCGTAACTTCCTGCAGCTTTCGGGCGCTCTTGCTGGCTCTGCCATTCTGGTTGGCTGTGGCGGCTCCAAGACCGAGCCGACTGAGGGTGCCACGGACCTCAGCGATGCTGGCATCTTCAAGATCGGTGGCATCGGCCCCATCACGGGTGCTGCCGCTATTTACGGCACCGCCACCAAGATCGGTGCTCAGGTTGCCGTGAACGAGCAGAACGCCAAGGGCGACGTCCTCATGGAGCTGAACTGGCAGGACGACGAGCATGACCCCGAGAAGGCCGTCAACGCCTACAACAACCTGAAGGACTGGGGCATGCAGATTCTCGTGGGTACCACGACCACCAAGCCGTGCGTCGCCGTTTCCGCCGAGACCAACGCTGACCGCATCTTCGAGCTGACCCCGTCTGCGTCCTCCGTTGACGTCATCGGTGGCGTCGAGGGCACCAACGAGCCTGCCAAGGACAACGTTTTCCAGATGTGCTTCACCGACCCCAACCAGGGCATCGCTTCCGCTCAGTACATCTCCGAGCAGGGTCTTGGCACCAAGATTGCCATCATCTACAACAATGCCGACGCTTACTCCACCGGCATCTACAACAAGTTCATGGAGGAGGCTACCGCCCGCAATCTCGAGGTTGTCTCTGAGACCACCTTCACCGATGACACGGTCGACTTCTCCGTTCAGGTTGGCGACGCCAAGTCCAAGGGTGCCGACCTTCTGTTCCTCCCCATGTACTACACTCCCGCTTCGCTCATCCTGGCCGAGGCCAAGAAGCAGGGCTATGAGCCCAAGTTCTTCGGCGTCGACGGTATGGACGGCATCCTTACGCTCGAGGGCTTCGACACCTCCCTGGCCGAGGGCGTCATGCTGCTGACCCCGTTTGTTGCGACCGCTGACGACGAGGCTACCAAGAGCTTCGTGGCTGCCTACAAGGAGGTCTCTGGCTCTGACGAGGATCCTAACCAGTTCGCAGCCGACGCCTATGACTGCGTCAATGCCATCGCTGCCGCCATCACCGCTGCTGGCGTTACCGCTGACATGTCCGCAGCTGACATCTGCGAGAAGCTCATTGCCCAGTTCACCGACCCGAGCTTCTCCGTTACTGGCCTGACCGGTGAGGCCACCTGGTCCACCACCGGTGAGGTCTCCAAGTCCCCCAAGGGCATGGTTATCCAGAACGGTGTTTACGTCTCCATGGACTAAGGATCTTGCTTTCGTGAACGTCTTGAGGGAGGCCGCCGCCCCATATGCGACGGCCTCCCTCCATGAGTGAGGGGAGGGGCCATGGGACTTCTGACCAACATCATCAATGGCATCAGCCTCGGTAGCGTGTATGCCATCATCGCCTTGGGTTACACCATGGTCTACGGTATCGCCAAGATGCTGAACTTTGCACACGGCGACATCATCATGGTGGGCGGCTACATCTGCTTTTGTGCGATGCAGTATCTTGGGCTGCCGCCGCTGGTTGGTATTGCGCTTGCCGTCGTGGGATGCACCTGCCTGGGCATCACGATCGAGCGACTCGCATACAAGCCGCTGCGCCAGGCGCCGTCGCTTGCCGTGCTCATCACGGCAATCGGCATGAGCTATTTCCTGCAGAACTCTGCGCTGCTCATCTGGAAATCCGATCCCAAGGTCTTTCCCAGCGTCATCAAGCTGCCCAACATCGTGCTTCTGAATGGGCAGCTCACCGTCAGTCCCATCTCGGTTGTCACCGTGCTGACCTGCGTGGTGGTCATGATGGGGCTCACGCTCTTTACGCAGCGCACCAAGATGGGCAAGGCCATGCGTGCCTGCTCAGAGGACAAGGGTGCGGCACAGCTCATGGGCATCGACGTCAACGCAACCATCTCGATGGTCTTCGCCATTGGTAGTGGTCTGGCTGCCATCGCTGGCGTGCTGCTGTGCTCCTCGTATCCCGTCCTCATGCCGACGACCGGCTCGATGCCTGGCATCAAGGCCTTTACCGCGGCCGTGTTTGGCGGTATCGGATCCATCCCCGGCGCGGCTCTTGGCGGCATTCTTCTTGGTGTTATCGAGATTTTTGCGCGCGCCTACATTGGTACGCAGCTTGCCGACGCCATCGTGTTTGCGGTGCTCATCATTGTGCTGCTTGTCCGCCCTGCAGGCCTTTTGGGCAAAGAGATTCACGAGAAGGTGTAGCCCATGAATGCATTCAAAAACATGAGCAAGACCACTCGCTCAAACCTCATTACCTATGGCATGGTCATCCTTGCCTTTGCGATTATGCAAGGCCTCATTGCGGCGGGTGCCGTGTCCAGCTCCCTCAAGGGCCAGCTGGTGCCCATCTCGGCATACATCTGCCTTGCCATCTCGCTTAATCTGGTAGTTGGCATCTCTGGCGAGCTCTCGCTTGGCCATGCAGGCTTCATGAGCGTTGGTGCCTTTACGGGCGTGGTTGTCTCGGCCATGCTGCAGGGAATAGTGGCGGTTCCCGCACTGCGCTTCGTGCTCTCCTGCCTCGCTGCGGGTGCTGCGGCAGCTCTGGCGGGCTTCCTGGTGGGCGTGCCGGTCATGCGCCTGAGGGGCGATTACCTCGCCATTGTTACCCTCGCTTTTGGTGAGATCATCAAGAACCTGCTCAACAACACGTGGCTTGGTCTTGATTCCAACGGACTGCATTTCAGCATGGCTAACGCCAACGCGCTTGGGCTTGAGCAGGGTGGCAAGATTCTGATCAACGGCCCACAGGGTGCCGCTGGTATCGACCGCCTTTCCTCGTTCACCTTTGGCTTTGTCCTCATCATGCTGACGCTTTTTGTGGTGCTCAACCTGATCGACAGTCGTTCTGGCCGCGCCATCATGGCAGTGCGCGACAATCGCATCGCAGCGGAGAGCGTCGGCATCTCGACGACCAAGTATCGCCTCATGGCGTTTGTGGTGTCTGCCGGCCTCGCCGGCATGGCGGGAACCCTCTATGCGATGAACTACAACTCCATCGTGCCGAGCAAGTTTGATTTCAACAACTCGATCAACATCCTGGTCTTCGTGGTGCTGGGCGGCATGGGTAACATCCGTGGCGGCATCATCTCTGCAACGCTTCTTACGGTTCTCCCCGAGAAGCTACGCTTCCTGGGCGACCTGCGCATGCTCATCTATGCCGTTGTGCTGATCCTCGTGATGCTGGTCTCCAATAATCAGCAGCTCAGGTCCCTTATGGACAGCGTGGTGGACAAGGTGCGCCGTCGTGGAGATGACGATGACGACGAGATTGGTCTGGCTTCGAAGGGAGGTG
>JAUNJR010000222.1 GCA_030533135.1 Coriobacteriales bacterium | reverse complement strand
TGCTTAACGAGAATTGCGTCAACCGCGACTTCTCCAAGATGCGCATCGGCGGCTCGCGCCACGCTGTCATGCTCGACGAGGACGGTTGGCTTGCCGGCTCCAGCGTGCTTGTGCGCATTGCCGAGGACCGCTTCCGCTTCTACAGCCTGTACTCGCTCTTCCCCGTCATCATGAGCGGCGCTTACGACGTGCAGATGATGCCGCTCAACCGCTTCATCTTCCAGGTCGACGGACCCAAGTCACTGCAGATCATCGAGAGCGCCTTCAAGGCGGACTTCCATGACCTCAAGTTTGCGCAGAACAAGTACGTGGACGTCGATGGCGACGAGATCTTCGTGCACCGTCTAGGTATGAGTGGCGCGCTCGCCTACGAGATTCAGGGTGACGAGTCTGCTGCTGACAAGGTGTTTGACCTCGTTGTTGAGGCGGGCAAAAAGCTTGACATGAAGACACTTGGTATCCGACAGTACATGTGTGGTGGCGTGACCCTCGTGAAAACTGTACCCTTTGGCACGACTATTCGGCCTCTCATTTCTCGGGTTCGAATAGCCGCGCCAAAGGGTACAGTTGTATAGTTGAATTGAGCTAACACCTGCGAGAGGAGCGAGCCATGGTCAACGCAAGGCTGGTACGGATCCTGGGCAACCACTATGGCAAGCGCCTGCAGCGCTGGTGGGAAGGCCGAGACATGCCGCGAGTCGAGGCGCGAGCCCTACGCGACGAATACCTCGCTCGCTTCAAGGCATCGATGGACGCTGCCGACTTTGGCCCCGACAACGGCCGCTTTTCCAGTTACCTCAACTGCCTCTCAGGTGTCACTGCCTACGCCATCGCGCGCGAACGCGGGCTTTCCGTGGAGGAGGGCGTCGCCTGCTACGACTACCTCGCCCAGCCGCTGCGCAGCTTCGCCGCCTGGCTGTGGAACACCGTTGACCGGCTTCCCAACGGCTATCGCGTCATCGCAAAGAACGTTCGCGACGACCTCATGGGCCCCAAAGGCATTTGCTGGACCACCGAGGTCATCCGCGATGATGAGGATGCCTTCGAGTATCGTTGCCACACGTGCCTCTATTACGACATCTGCCGCGAGCAGGGCTACCCAGAGGCCATCCAGCTCTTCTGCAACCACGATCACCACGCCTGGGACGGCCTACATCGCCACGTGATGTTCGTTCGCTACGGCGGGGTGGGGGAACGCCGCGCGGATGGATCGCTCTCGGACGGCCTCTCGTCAACCGAGCCCGGCTGTCTCTGTCATGACGCCTTCATGCGCGTGCGGTAGCTGCTGGAATCTATGCCGATGGGTTGCGGGTTTAGAGCCCCGCGTCCCATCCGCGTTCCAAATGTTCAAGAAATCGAACTTGTATCAGAATGTATCGTTTACCGCGACCGTTCGACCTTCCGCAGGAGGAAGCCAGATAGTCGCGGTGGGAGGCTCTTTTATTAATCGAGTTGAGTGCGTGAGGTTCAAAACGAAAGGAAGGGGAAACAATAATCAAGAAGCGGATCATGACGCTGATGGCGGTGCTGGCCTTGGCAGTGGGGTTGATGCTGGGGGCATGTGGCGAGACCAATTCGGCTACGGGCGGCACCGGAAGTGCGGGGACTGGATCTAAGCCCGTCGCAACCGCCCCCGCGACCAAAGACGGCAAGTACATCGGGGAGAAGGCCGCTATTGACATTGCCCTCAAGCACGCTGGCCTTAAGGAGAAGGAAGTAACCAAGCTCAAGGCCAAGCTCGACCTTGACGATGACGACGATGATGACGCTAAGCCCATCCACTACGACATTGAGTGGAAGCACGGCGGCATGGAGTACGAATACGACATCGATGCCTTGACCGGCAAGATTTTGGACTCCGACGTCGACGTCGACGACTAACAGAACGGGGGAGCGGGGCACGGGTTCCGAACTGCGTCCCACTTCGCTCCAAAAACGTACCCTTTACGGCAACTATTCGGCCTGTCGTTTCGGGAGGCCGAATAGTTGCCGTAAAGGGTACGTTTTTGCCGAGTATTTGTATACTTTCACAAAACGCATTCCTCAAAGGAGAGACGATGGACCTTGCTGAGAAGAAGCTCG
>JAUNJR010000221.1 GCA_030533135.1 Coriobacteriales bacterium | reverse complement strand
AGCTTGCTCGATGGGAACGGGCGCCCGCCAGTGACCCCTTATGGCTGCTGCCTCCCGGCCCTGACCAGGTTCGAGGTGTGACGTCGCCCGAGCCCATCGAACAAGCTCGAATACCTACTGTAGCACAGATATGGGGCGAAGGGGATATCCCTTCGCCCCATGCCCATCAAATCACATGGTTTCAAAAGGGAAGGTGTAGGGCAGGTTGAGGTGGTCGCGAACAGCCAGAATCTCGGCCTGTACCGCCTCGCCCACAGGCACGCCCTTATCCTTGCGCTCCTGCCAGACCAACCACTCCTTCTCGCCAGCGGTATAGATGCGGTCGTAGCCAGGCGCTTTGGCTGAAGAACGCAGCGCACGGCAGATGTCGCCCGCAATGCGCTCAAACGTCTCACGTCCGCAGAACGCCTCGGGATCAACCACGAAGAAGAAGTGGCCGAGGTGGTACATCTCTCGGTTTCCGTTGGCATCGATGCCGTTCAGGGCCTTCATGAACTTGCCGCCCGCAAGCGCCGCCGAGAGGATCTCGACCACCGTTGCATAGCCATACCCCTTGTAACCGCACATCTCGTCGCCCGGGCCGCCACCCAGAGGGGCCAGCGCTGCCGTACCATCGACCAGCATCTTCAGAATTGCCTCGGCGTTGGTCGGTGAGCTGCCATCACGTGCAACGACCATACCCGCGGGGACGTCGATGCCTTCCCGTGCATCAAACTCAATCTTGCCTCGCTGCACGATGGACGTGGCGCAGTCGATGCAGAACGGGAAGTCCTCGTCTGTGGGGAACGCAAAGGTCAAGGGGTTGGTGCCAAGCATGTTCTCCACACCAAAGGTCGGCGCGATGGAAGGCCGCGCATTGGTGCCCGTCAGGCCAAGCATGCCCTCCTTGCTGGCCATGGTCGCCCAGTAGCCCGCGATGCCGTAGTGGGTCGAATTGCGGATTGCGCCGCCTGCCATGCCGTAGGCACGCGCCTTCTCGATGAGCTTCGTCATCACCCGATGTGCGGCAACCATTCCCATGCCGTCGTGCGCATCGGCGACGATGGTCGTCGGCGTCTCCTTGACGATCTCCAAATCGGTCACCGGAAGGAGCGTGCCATTGACGATGCGGTCGATGTAGATGGGCTTGAATCGGTTGCAGCCGTGACTCTCGATGCCTCGACGATCAGACTCCAGCAGCACGTCGGCACAGATGGCCGCGTCGTCGCGCGGGACACCGTATCCCACGAAGGCGTCAGTCAAGAAGTCATTCATCAACTCCCACGATACGTACGGTCTGGTCTCCATGTGTGCTCCTTCTTCAGTAGGTCAACATGACGATCGATCGGGGTAAGCTGGCGCTTACCGTATCAAAAAGGGGCTGCCCATTACAGGCAGCCCCCTTATTTCGTTCAGGCTTTGTTACTTACTTGCGGTTGGCGCGGTAGTACTCGATGAGCGCCTGGGTGCTAGCGTCCTGCTTGGCCAGGGCCTCGTCGTCGTGGAAGGCCGGGGTGATCTGCTTGGCAAGCTGCTTGCCCAGCTCGACGCCCCACTGGTCATAGGAGTCAAGACCCCAGACCGTGCCCTCGACGAAGGTGATGTGCTCGTACAGCGCGATGAGCTCGCCCAGTGCGTGCGGGGTCAGCTTCTGGCCGAAGATGCTGGTGGTCGGGCGGTTGCCAAAGAAGACGCGGGCGGGAACGATCTCTTCGGGCGTGCCCTCAGCACGAACCTCGTCGGCCGTCTTGCCAAAGGCCAGCGCCTTGGTCTGGGCGAGGAAGTTGCCCAGGAAGAGCTCGTGCACGTCCTGGCCGTCGCACTGAATGGGGTTGGCGCTGTTCACGAAAGCGATGAAGTCGGCCGGAATCATGCGGGTGCCCTGGTGAATCAGCTGGTAGAAGGCATGCTGGCCGTTGGTGCCGGCCTCGCCCCAGAAGATCTCGCCGGTCTCGGTGGTGACGGGGCTGCCGTCCCAACGAACCTGCTTGCCGTTGGACTCCATGGTCAGCTGCTGCAGGTAAGCGGGGAAGCGATGCAGGTACTGGACGTACGGCAGCACGGCGTGGCTCTCGGCCTTGAAGAAGTTGACGTACCACACGT
>JAUNJR010000220.1 GCA_030533135.1 Coriobacteriales bacterium | reverse complement strand
GCCTCGAGGACTGCGCCATCATGTGCAGCTTTGGCGGCATGACCGTGCTCGAGCCTGGCGACCCGTGGCTCATTGCCAAGATGCTTGAGGCTGCCTATGAGCTGAATGGCCCGGTGTACATGAGGCTTGGCGTCGAGGCGCAACAGCCGATCTACGACTTCGAGAAGATCGAGTACAAGATTGGCAAGGCGCTCGTTCCGCGAGAGGGGAAAGACGCCACCATCATTGCCTCTGGCGTTATCGTGCACCATGCGGTACAAGCTGCCGAAGAGCTGGCAAAAGAGGGCATTGACGTGCGTGTCGTTGACATGCATACCATCAAGCCCATCGATGAGGAGGCCGTGCTCGAGGCTGCAAAGACCGGTGCCATTGTGTGCGCGCAGGACCACACCAAGATTGGTGGCCTGGGTGCACAGGTTGCACGGGTGCTGGCCGAGAACGCCTGCGGCTGCAAGTTCAAGATTCTGAGCGCTCCCGACGAGTATGTACCGCTTGCCACGACGGAGTTCCTGTACCATCGCAACGAGCTTGATGTCGAGGGCTTGGCAAAGAACGTGCGCCAGCTGCTTGCATAGCGGGTCTGCTCACTGAAGCAACAAAGGGCCGCTTGCCGCTTCCAGACGTTTGAAGCGGTAAGCGGCCTCGTTGTAGCATCCGGTATGGTAGAGCGCTCTATTACTCCTGCAGATGGTTCACGTTTTCATCTGCTGTACCGCTGCGGTATTATGTCAGTTGATGAACAGGGCGTGGCCAGGAAAGGGGCGTGCCATGAAGAAGCTCTCCCATCGGAGCACCATATACCTTGTCGAGAACGTGCTCGTGCTCGTCATGATTGGTTCTGCCATTGTGCTGCAGGTCATGAAGGCAAGGAAGGGTAAGGACGAAGGGGAATCTCCGCTCGTGGAGATTGCCGAAGAGGTTTCGAAAGACCTCGTGCCATGGCCCTTCAACCTGCTTGCGTCGGTTATTACCGAGGTTACCGAGAACGCTAAGGCTGAGAAGGCTGAGGCTGCAGAGTAGCACGTACCTCCCTAACCAATGAGGCCACTAACAATGAACAAAAAACGGCCCGGCACATTTGGTGCCGGGCCGATTGCTTGAGCGCTCGAACGACTCTTTGAACCTTACGTCAGCTCAAGGTACAGCTGGCGATACTGCTCGGCAGACTTGGCCCAGGAGACGTCCTTCTCCATGTCGCGGATGACCATCTTGTCCCAGTCAGCGCGATCCTCGAAGTACAGCGTCTTGGCGCGGTTGATGGCGTCATACAGCAGGCCCGCGTCATAGCGGTCGAAGGTGTAGCCGTTGCCGGTGTTCTCAAACATGTTGTACGGCTCGACCGTATCCTTCAGGCCGCCAGTCTCACGCACCACGGGAATGGTGCCGTAGCGCATGGCGATGAGCTGCGTCAGGCCGCAGGGCTCGAAGCGAGAAGGAACGAGCAGCACGTCGCTTGCTGCGTAGATCTGATGCGAGAGCGCCTCGTCGTAAGCGATGTAGGCGCACACCGTGCCCTTGTACTCGTTCTCGTAGTAACGGAACGAATCCTCAAACTCGGGCTCACCGGTGCCCAGGATCACGATCTGGGTGTAGCCATCAATCAGGCCGGGGATGACGGCGTTGACCAGGTCGAGGCCCTTCTGGTTGGTCAGACGGGAGATGAGGCCGACCACAAACTTGCCCTCGTCCTGCTCAAGGCCCAGTGCCTTCTGCAGCGCGAGCTTGTTGGCCTTCTTCTGCTCGATGGCATTGGTGGTGTCATATGGAGCCTCAAGCAGCTTGTCGGTTGCGGGGTTCCAGATGTCCACGTCGATGCCGTTGACGATGCCGCGCAGCTTGTAGGAGTGGAACTGCAGGTGGTTCTCGAGGCCCTCGCCGTACTCGGCCGTCTGGATCTCGCCGGCATAGGTATTGGAAACCGTGGTGATGGCATCAGAGTAGGCAAGGCCGCCCTTGAGCATGTTGGCCTCGGTCCACTCCTCCTGCAGGGCGCCCATGTTGAAGGCCTCGTCGGGCAGGTTGGACCAGTACTTGATGGTCGGGATGTTGTACTTGCCCTGGAAGCGCAGGTTGTGGATGGTGGTGACGACC
>JAUNJR010000219.1 GCA_030533135.1 Coriobacteriales bacterium | reverse complement strand
GTCATCTGCGGGTACAGAGCGTAGCTCTGGAAGACCATGGCGATGTCGCGGTCCTTGGGGGCCACGTCGTTCATCAGCTTGCCGCCGATCCAAAGCTCGCCGTCGGTAATCTCCTCGAGGCCAGCGACCATGCGCAGCGTGGTGGACTTGCCGCAGCCCGACGGGCCGACCAGCACGATGAACTCCTTGTCAGCGATGCTGATGTTCACATCGTGCGTGCCGACGTAACCATTCTCATATACCTTCTTGATGTCCTTCAAAATGACTTCAGCCATAGTTCTTTGCCTCTCTTTATATGCTGATTATTGGTTCGTGGTGGTCGCAGCCAGGTCAAACTTCTCGACGTCCAGAAGGACGCTGCCCTCGGCAAAGAACGAGATGCCGTCAGCTGACTGGTCGGTGGGAATCGTGATGGTCATGGTCTGTTCACCGTCGTTGAAGAAGAACTCGGCGCTCTTCTTGTCAAGGATGAGACGGAACGTAAGCTCGTCTCGCTCCCCACCGACGATGCACTTGCGGTAATGCTTAAAGGCACGGCGCGAACCAGAGCGCGTGCGATTGACTTTGAGCTCGCCCTTTGAGGGACGATACCGAAGCGATGAGTGGTACGTCTCGTCTTGGGCAAACCAAAGTGTGAACTCGCTGTACGGGTTGTTCTCGTCTGCTGAGCGCACGGTCACGTTCAGGTCGATGCAGCGACCCGCAATGCCATCAAGACTGAGGAGTGCGCTGTCAAGATGAATGCCTTCATAGGCCACACGGTTGAGACGACGATTCTCAAGCTCGCGGACAGGCCACTGATACAGCCTGTCGTCAACCACGGAGATCTCACGCGGAATAATCATTGAGCCAAAGATGCGGTCGTCGGGATCGACGGAGGTAACCGTATCCCAGTTCTGCATCCAGGCGACCATGACTCTGCGACCATCGGCGGTCATCGTGGTCTGCGTGGCGTAGAAGTCGATGCCGTGGTCAACCGTCTGGCAGCTCTCCGGAACGAAGGAACCGGTCTCTTCATCGACGTGGCCGATGAAGCAAATCGTGTTGTTTCCTCCGTGGAAGTCGTGACGCACGGGAAGCATGTCTTGCGGGCTCAACATGAGCAGTTGCTTGCCGTCAAGCTCGAAGTAATCCGGGCACTCCCACATGCGGCCATACGTGCCGTCGTTCTTCAACAGCACGCCCTCGTACTTCCAGTGGAACACATCCTCGCTGGAGAAGAGGAGAATCTGGCCGAGCTCGTCTTCAGCGAGGTTTGCAACGACGCAACGATACGTACCGTCGTCTTCCTGCCAAATCTTGGGATCGCGGAAATGCTCGGACGTGCAACCCTCGGGAAGCATGTTCTCGCCGATGACAGGGTTGTCCTCATACTTCTGGTATTCATGGCCATCGCCAATAGCCAAGCACTGTACCTGACGATCAACTGCCTTGCCGTCGAGCCTGCGTCCACCAGGAGCAACACCGGTATACATAAGCAGGTGCTTACCGTCGGGCAGCGTAAGGGCGCTTCCAGAGAAGCAGCCACCACCATCGTCGTAGGGCATGTCCGGAGCAATCGCTACAGGCAGGTAGTCCCAGTGGATGAAATCGTCAGTTACCGCGTGACCCCAGTGCATGGGGCCCCACTTCGTGTCATAGGGGTTGTACTGGTAGAACAGGTGGTATCTGCCCCCATAGTACGAGAACCCGTTGGGGTCATTCATCCAGCCAACCAGCGGAGTGAGGTGCAGGAAAGGCCTTTCCTCCTCATCCACGTAGTTGCTGAAGTGGGATTCATAACCCCTTGATTCCCAAAGCGGAAAGCTTGGTCCCGCCACCCGTCGCATACCTTGCACCTCCATTGGCGCGCCATCACAGCGCATTCTTGACCTTTACCACCTCGGGCCAGTGCCCGCCCCACAGGGAGAGTGATGGGGCGGGCACATACCCGCGACCGAAAAGTGCCTATGCGAGATAGGCGTCGAGATACTTCTGGTGGATCTCGAGGAACTGCTGCAGGCCGTAGGCGTCGAGGTCAGCCTGGAGCTGATCCCAATCGGCGTCGGTGAAGCCGTTCATGATGCTGTTGGACTTGAAGGTGTTGATGCACTTC
>JAUNJR010000028.1:16813-17977 GCA_030533135.1 Coriobacteriales bacterium | reverse complement strand
CTTCGCATCGAGCGCTCGGTCCTCTCCAACACCGCGCGCATCACGCGCATCGCCACGCAGAACTATGGCATGGTCCATGCAGAGAGCCACGACTACGTAACGATTGTCACGGCTGAGGAGCAGGTCGAACAAGGCACCGTGACTGTCGGGGGACTGAGCGGCATGACCCAGCAGACCGGAGTGTCGTATAGCACCACTACGGCTTCTGGACAGCTTGTCACGGTCGTTGCGCAGAGTGTTGACAAGATCGTGGCTCGTATCAGCGACGGCATGTAGGGCCTCGATGAGGGACGATAGCAGACAGAGGCGTTCTGGCAGGAACGCTCGGCAGGGAGAGGCCTCCTCGTACGACGAGGCCTCTCGCCTTCGTAACCAACGACGTTTTCGGCGCTTCGGAGGTTCTGGGAGCGACAATTTTGATAACGGCATTGACCTGACATTCAGGTTAGTGCTGCTCGCACTCTTTGTTGTATCCCTGCGCCTGGTCTGGCTGCAGGTCATCCGAGCACCATTCCTGACTGAGTCGGCACAGTATGCGCGTACCGAAGAGATTACCCTCCGCGCCCGTCGTGGCACCATCTATGACCGCAATGGCAACGTGTTGGCGATCAGCATCGATTGCCGGACGGTCTTCTGCAATCCTTTGGAGATATCTGATCCTTCTGCGGTGACGACGCTGCTCTGCAAGCATTTGGGAGGCACGCGTGCCCAGTACATGCCAATCTTGGCCTCCAACGATACCTTTGCCTATATCGAGCGCATGGTTGATACCAACAAGGCTGAGGAGCTGAGAAAAGACCTGGTCAGCCAGGGCTTGCGCGGCGTGTACTTTGCTGAGGACAGCAAGCGTAGCTATCCCTACGGGGACGTAGGCGGACAGATTCTGGGAATCGTGGGCATCGATGGTGATGGTCTTTCGGGTCTTGAGTACTACTATGACGACATCCTCAAGGGCAAAGATGGCACGATGACTATGGAGACTGGTATCGGCGGAACGCCCATCGCCGGTGCCCCGGCTGTCGTCGAGAAGGCAGAGGACGGAACGGATATCGTCATCTCCCTTGACGTGGATATCCAGATGGCCTGTGAGAAGAACATCACTCAGGCGGTCGAACGCTTCCAGGCGGAGTCGGGTTCCGTCATGGTGACCAACCCCAAGACGGG
>JAUNJR010000028.1:0-16713 GCA_030533135.1 Coriobacteriales bacterium | reverse complement strand
TCGAACGCTTCCAGGCGGAGTCGGGTTCCGTCATGGTGACCAACCCCAAGACGGGTGAGATTCTCGCGGCTTGTTCGACGCCGCTGCTTCCGGTGAGCAATTTCGAAACCATGAAGGAAGGCTCGGAAAGCCTGAAACCCGTGAACTCGTCATACGAGCCGGGCTCCATCTTCAAGATCCTGACCTCTGCCATCGGCATCGAAAACGGCGTGGTGACGCCGTGGTCAACCTACGTAGTCCCCGCCGCGGTCGAGGTTGGCGACGACTGGGTATCTGACGACGACGGTCGCGACTACACCATGACCATGTCCCTAACCGAGATGATGCGTCGCTCCTCCAATGCGGGCTTGGCAATGGTCGAGCAGGAAACCATTGGTGCGGAGCTCTTCTCCCAAGGCGTTGCCGCCTTTGGCATTGGCAAGGAGACGGGCATCGACTATCCTGGCGAGGGACCCGGCCTCGTGCGTACCCTCGAGGAATATGACGGTTCGACCGCTGGTTCCATGGCATTTGGCCAAGGCTTGGCCATCCCCATGGTCCAGATGGTGCGCGCCGTGGGAATCGTGGCAAACGGCGGCATTCCGTGTACCCCGCACTTCGTGGTCTTCAAGGGTGGCGAAGAGGTCGAATGGCCCAAGGGAGAGCAGGTCATCAGCCAGGAAACCTGTAACCAGGTGACCGACATGATGCGTATCGTGGTCGACGAGGGCACCGGCGTCCAGGCGGACGTCGAGGGCTACGACGTGGCCGGAAAGACCGGCACGGGCGAGCAGGCCGACGAGGAAGGCGGCTACCGAGAGGACGCCTTCGTGTCGTCGTTCGTGGGCTTCGCGCCCGCCTCTGACCCTGAGGTTCTTGTGTACGTTGGTCTCAACAACACGCCTTATCTCGCTTCCGGTTCCGCGGCACCGACGTTCTCGTCTATCATGAGCGAGGCGCTGACCGATGTGGGCATATCGCCCGAGAACTAGCGCCGAGGAGGGTACGATGCTTCAGTTTTCTGTTTCCGAGGTAGCTGCTGCGACGGCTGCCACGGTTTTGGTTGAGGGGGAGCGCTGCGTTACCAACGTGGTCATTGACTCCCGTGCGGTCGCCCAGGGATCGCTCTTTGTCTGTTTTTCTGGCGAGAAGGTCGATGGTAACGTTTATGCTCCGTCCGCCATCGAGCATGGTGCTGCCGCCATTGCTCTGACCGCCGAGCCCGATGCCTCAGTCATCCAGCTGGCTCGCGATCATGGTTGCGCACTGCTCCGGGCGCAGGATGACGATCCGACCGAGTTTATGCTGCGGCTTGCCTCTGCCTGGCGTGCCCGCAACCCCCAGTGGGTGCTCGTGGGCGTGACGGGCTCTGTTGGCAAGACCACCTGCAAGGACATGCTGGCTGCCGGACTTGCCGTTGGTGGCTCGGTACACGCAACCGCGGGAAACCACAACAATCTGGTCGGCATGTCGCTGACCATTCTGTCCGCCAAGGCGTCTGACGAGTTTGTCGTCTGTGAGATGGGCATGGATCACGCTGGCGAGCTGACCCGTCTGAGCGCCGTCGCTCGTCCCGACGTGGCGCTTATCACCAACGTGGGCACGAGCCACATTGGCAACCTTGGCTCTCGCGAGGCCATTGCCCGCGCAAAAGCTGAGATTTGCTCTGGAATGCGTCCCACCGATGATGCCGAGGCAAATGTGCCTTCGTGCCTCGTCATGACGTCCGACAATGATTTCGGTCCGCTCATTGAGCAGGAATATGCTGCCCCCGCTGGTATCAAGGTCATGCGCGTGGGAGCTACCGATGAATGTGCGGTTCGCACTACCTCTATCACCTTGGATGACCAGAGCTTCCCGACGGTTGCTCTGTCCTTCTCGGATGGGTGTGAGCTCTTTGCCACGCTGGATGTGCCAGGGGTGCATGTCGTTTCTGACTTTCTTCTAGCCATGGCCATCATATGGCTCCTAGGCGTTGACCGCGCCCATGCAGCGGAGGCCATTGCCCACATGCCACGCACGGGCATGCGTCTTGAGGTCAAGCAGGCGCCTGGACGTCCGCGTGTCATTGACGACTCATACAACGCGAGTCCCAATTCCATGGCGGGGGCGCTTGATGTCCTGACCTCCATGCGTTGTGAAGGCCGTCGCGTGGCCGTCCTGGGAGAGATTGGCGAGCTTGGGGATGACGCTGCACGTCTGCACGGATATGTGGGTGCCTACGCAGCCGCCAAGCATCCCGACATGCTAGTTATCGTGGGGTCCGAGAACGCTGACCACATGGCTGAGGCGGCGCTCACTATGGGCTTCTCACCCGACCGCCTTGAGCGCTTTGCGGATGGGGCATCCGCACTTTCGGCTCTGAAGGGCGTCTTTGGCGAGGATGACCTTGTGCTTGTCAAGGCATCGCGCTTTGTTCAGCTGGACCACTTTGCCAAGGGGGTGCTTGCCTGATGTTAGGCATTATCGGTAATCCTTCTTACCCCAGCTATCAAGTCTTTCTTTCGGCTGGCATTGCTGCGCTTATCACGGGCCTTCTGATGCCGCTCTTCATCAAGCTTATGCAGCATGAGCAGATTGGGCAGCAGATTCGAGCCGACGGCCCCGAGCGTCACCTGGTCAAGCAGGGAACGCCCACGATGGGTGGCGTGGTCATGCTGGTGGGCATCGTGCTGACCTGCTGGCTGATGGCTTCGTGGGAGCCTGAGCTCGTGTTGGTCATGGTGGCGACGCTTGCGACCGGTTCGCTTGGCCTTCTGGATGACATTGAGTCTGTGGCTCATGGTCGTTCGCTGGGCCTCACGCCTTCGCAGAAGATGATCGGTCTCATCATTATCTCGGTGACCTTCTGCCTGGTTGCGGTTAACCATACGGGCATTGCGCCGACCATTGCCTTCCCTGGCGGCTTCTCCGTCAATTTGGGCTTCCTTACCACGACGCTTGCGCTGGGAGGTGCCAGCATCAAGATTCCGTGGCTGTATGTCATCTTCGTCTTTTTGCTGATGGCAGGCCTTTCGAACGCGGTCAACCTGACAGATGGGTTGGACGGTCTGGCCGGTGGCTGTGCGATGGTCGTCATGATCATGATGGCGATGGTCGCCTTCCGCTACGACAAGCTTGATCTTGCCGTTTTTGCTGCCACGGTCGGCGGGTCGTGCCTGGGCTTTCTGTGGCACAACTGCTATCCGGCTTCAATCTTCATGGGGGACACGGGCTCGCTTGCGCTGGGCGCTGCCTTTGCGGCCCTGGCCGTCATGACCAAGACTGAGGTCACCTCCCTCGTCATGGGCGGGCTTTTCGTCATCGAGGCGCTCTCCGTCATCATTCAGGTTGCCAGCTTCAAGTTGACGGGCAAGCGCGTCTTTCTCATGGCTCCCATTCACCATCACTTCGAGAAGAAGGGCTGGTCAGAGACGAAGGTCGTCATCCGGTTCTGGATCGTTTCCGGCATGTTTGCGGCGCTCGGCTTCGCTCTGTACTTCCAGCTCGGGTAGGAGGGCGTATGCCCACACAGGCTCCGACGTTTGGCGACATCCTGGTCCTTGGACTGGGCAAGACTGGTGTTGATGTGGCGCGCTATCTGGTGAAGCGCGCCAAATCCGTCACGCTGTATGGTGGGCTTGCCTCCCACGAAGGCCCACTGGTGGACGAGCTGCGTGCCTTGGGTGTGCACGTGGTGCTCGGGACAGAAGACATCGAGGGCAGCTATGATTTCGCGGTTGTCTCTCCGGGCATCAGCGAGCACTCGGCATTCTTTGCCGCCGCGCGTGAACATGCGGCCGAGGTGATGGGCGAGCCTGAGTTTGCGTTCCGCCAGAGTCCTGAGCGCTGGCTGGCCATCACGGGGACCAATGGCAAGACCACGACGACCGCGCTGACTGCGGACCTCCTACAGGCTGGTGGGCTGAACGCCCGCGCTGTGGGCAACATCGGCACGCTGATCACGGGTGTGTTGGATGAGCGCGGTGCTGATGAGTGGTTTGTCGCCGAGCTTTCAAGCTACCAGATTGCCACCACCACACAGCTGCATCCCCGTGCGGCATGCCTGCTGAATGTGACCCCCGACCACCTCTCTTGGCACGGGAGCATGGAGGCCTATGCCCTGGCAAAGGAGCAGGTCTTCCAGAACTTTACGACATCTGATCTGGCCGTCGTCTCGGTTGACGATGACTGGTGCCGTGCGTGTGTGGCTCGCCTTGAGGCACGTGGTCTGCGCGTCTGTCATCTGACGACTACCCAAGATCCCGGCACGCTCTGCGCGGCCTTCCCGCGTGATGGTCGCCTCATCGTGCGTCTGGATGGCAAGGAGCATGAGCTCTGCGCCATTGACGAGCTGTCTATCAAGGGTGAGCACAATGTGCAGAATGCGCTCGCCGCGGCTGCGCTTGCCCTGGTAGCTGGCGTGAGCGACGAGGGCGTGTGCAAGGGCCTCATTGCCTTCCAAGCGCTTGAGCATCGCATTGAGCCTTGCGGCGAGCTGGACGGCGTCCGCTTTGTCAACGATTCGAAGGCGACCAACACCGACTCGGTGGAGAAGGCTCTGACGGCATTTGCTCCGGGTACGGTGGTACTTCTGCTGGGTGGCAAGGACAAGGGGACCGACCTGACGACCCTCATGGATGCCGCTGCCGCAACCTGCCACGCCCTCGTGTGCTTTGGTGCGGCGGGGCCGCGCATGCTGGAGGCTGCGAAGGCTGCGTGTGGCAAAGAGGGTCCCGCGGTCGTGAGTGCCGAGCACCTTGAGGATGCGCTGGATGCGGGCATCGCACTGGCGCGTCCAGGTGATGTCGTGCTGCTTTCGCCGGCGTGCGCCTCGTTTGACGAGTTCCATAGCTTCGAGGAGCGTGGTGTCGTCTTCAAGCAGCTGGTGGCCGAACGCATTGCCGCCGCTGGGGAGCGTGCATGATGGCGCGCGAAGTATCAGCCGAGCGTGGGCGCAAGCTCTTTGATACGCCCGCGCGATTCATGCAGCCGCGTCTCTTCCTGTATCTAGCGACCTTTGCCCTTGTGGCACTTGGCCTGGTGATGGTTTACTCGGCCTCCTCCATTACGTCCATGCTGAGCAGAGACACCAATTACGACGCGCAGTTTTACCTGTTGAGGCAAGCGGAATTTACTGCGGTGGGACTCGTGGCCGCAGCGGTTGTGGCTGCCACCGATTATCACCTTTGGTCCCGTTCGCTCCTGATACCGATATGGATTGTCAGTTTGGTGATGCTGGGGCTTGTTTTTGTTCCCGGCATCGGCGTATCCATCAACGGCGCCTCTCGTTGGATTGGTACTGACGCTCACACCATACAACCCTCTGAGTTTGCTAAAGTGGCCGTCATTTTGACAGCGGCGAATGTTGCTTCGCGTTATTTTGAGGATGCTTCAATCAACGGCACTAAGTTTCTCTATCTGCTGGGCTTCGGCGCTGGCATTCCGCTCGGACTGATTTGGAATGAACCGGACAAGGGGACGGTCATTATCTGTTGCCTCACGCTGCTTGTGATGGCATTTCTTTTGGGTGTCCCATTTAAGCCCGTCCTGGCCGTGCTCGTCGTTGTTGTGCCGCTCGTGGCCATTGTCGTGATGATGGATGATTATTCCCGTGCACGCGTTATGACGTTTCTCAATCCCTGGAAGGATCCGTACGGGGATAGTTATCAGCTGATTCAGGGTTTATATGCCATTGGTTCGGGTGGACTCTTTGGCAGGGGCATCGGGTTCTCGCGGCAGAAGTACTTCTACCTGCCCATGGCGTTCAACGACTTCATCTATGCGATTATCGGCGAAGAGCTGGGGCTTGCGGGGACGTTGGGCGTGCTCTGCGGCTTTGCCCTGTTCGTGTGGGCGGGGTTTCAGATTGCACGCTATGCGCCAGACCTGTCAGGAAGACTCATTGCCTCAGGGTGCACGATGTTGATTTTCATCCAGATGCTGGTGAACGTATGCGGTGTTATTGGCTTCATACCCCTCTCCGGCAAGCCGTTGCCGTTCATCTCGTATGGCGGCTCGTCCATCATCTCGTGCCTCATTCTGGTGGGCTTCATCGCGTCGGTATCCCGTCATTCAAGTCTGCCCGACACCGTCTTTGACGAGCGCCGTCGTGACTGGTCGGTCACATCCGACTCGTTTTCGCTGGTGGGGGAGGCAACTCCCCGTTCGGCACGAAGTGCCACCGCCGAGGCACATCCGATTTCTACGGCAGGGTTCACCGTGTTTGAGGGCACGGGGCCTCTCAAGCGAACCCAGCACGGCACAGCAAGCCGGCCTGGACGCGTCGGTGACACCAGCGTCGAGGGCATACGCGCGGCGCGCGCCTTCAACGAGGCGCATGCTCAGAGCCGCGTTACCACCGATGCAAGTGGCAGGCAAAGGATTGACCTTGGTCCCAGCGCGCGCGATCGCCTGAGGTCGGCGCGTGGTGGTGGCTCACACGAAGGGAGCTAGAGCATGTCTCGCACGCTTTCGGTTGCTATTGCTGCAGGTGGCACGGCAGGCCATATCAATCCCGCATTGGCGCTTGCTGAGGAGCTTCGTGCTCGCGGCCATCAGGTTCGCTTCTTTGGTCAGTCGACGCGTCTGGAGGCCACGCTGGTGCCTCAGGCGGGCTTTGACTTCTCAACCATTGAGGTTACGGGCTTCGACCGCTCACATCCTTGGACGCTCATCACGGCGCTCGTGCGGATGGTTGCCGCGGAGCGTGCCGTCGGCAAGGTCTTTGCAGCCGAGGGAGTGCCTGATGTGGCTATTGGCTTTGGTGCCTATGTGGAGCTTCCACTGGTGCGCTGGTGCGCGGCTCACAAGGTGCCCTATGCGCTTCACGAGCAGAACTCAGTTCCAGGCTTGGCCAATAAGGTGAGCGCGAAGCGCGCGAGCGCCCTGTGCCTCTCGTTCCCGGCTGCTGCCGCAGCATTCGAGGGACGCGTTGGAAAGCAGACGGATGTCTGCGTTACGGGCAACCCGGTGCGGTCCTCGGTCGTTGAGGCGTCTCGTGAAGATGGCCGTGCTGCCTTTGGGATCCAAGAGGGCGAAACGCTCCTGTTGGTCTTTGGCGGAAGCCTTGGTGCACGGCATCTCAACCAAGGCGTGACGGCTTTGAAGGATCAGATCCTGTCCCGTGAGGGTGTGCGAGTCATCCACTCCACCGGCAAGGATGAGTACGCATCCGTCGTCGAGGCGCTGGCGCTCACGGATGACGAGGCCAAGCGCTGGCAGGTCATGCCGTACATCGATGACATGGGTCATGCCCTGGCCGCGGCTGACCTGGTGCTTTCCCGTGCGGGCGCTTCGTCGGTTGCGGAGATTGCCGCGAAGGCCGTGCCCAGCATCCTCGTGCCCTATCCGTTTGCAACAGCAGATCACCAGACCACCAACGCCCACCTTCTGGCGGACGAAGGTGCAGCTTTGATCGTCGCGGATGCTGACATTGATGCGCCTGTGTTCTCCCAGACGCTCTTCTCGCTGCTGGACGGGCCGGCGTTGCGCGCACAGATGCAGACTGCCGCACGGACACTTGCTCAGGACCGCGCAGCTGCGGTGCTTGCTGACAAGGTGGAGGCTATCGCTCGCTAGCGGGTCGTTATGCAATGATTTTGATGTGGGAGCATGGCCTTTTGCCGTGCTCCTCTCCCTTACTGCGGAAGTCTCGCGCTATTGGGTACAATGAGAAGGCTATATAGACACTTCGAGGGAAGAGGTGTATCCATGGAAGAGATTCCGCACGCGTCGAGCTTCTCGGCCGTCCACTTTGTCGGTATCGGTGGCGCAGGCATGAGCGGCATCGCTTTGGTGCTGAATGAGCGTGGCTGCAGGGTTACGGGCTCAGACCTCAAAATATCCAGTTATGTACGTGACCTTGAGGACGCGGGCATCGAGGTTCATGTCGGCCATGCCGCCGAGACCATTGATGCTGCCGCGCCTGACGTGGTCGTCATCTCCTCTGCCATCCCTGAGACCAATCCTGAGGTTGTTCGCGCCAAGGAGCTGGGCATTCCCGTTTGGCCGCGCGCCAAGATGCTCTCGGCGCTCTCCCTTGATGCCACCACGGTGGCCGTGGCGGGTACGCATGGCAAGACCACCACGTCTTCCATGGTGGCGACCATGCTGGACCATCTGGGCTGGGATCCTTCGTTCCTCATCGGTGGCATCGTAGAGGAGTATGGCACCAACGGGCGTAATGGAAAGGGCGGTTACTTTGTCTGCGAGGCTGACGAGTCTGACGGCTCCTTCCTCTTCCTCCGTCCCAGCGTCGAGGTCGTGACCAATATCGAGGCAGATCACCTCGATCACTATGGCACCCTCGAGAACATCGAGAAGACCTTCTGCGAGTTCATGGATCTTGTGGGGGAGGACGGAACCGTCATCATCTGTGGTGATGATCCGCACTACGTCGAGCTTGCGTCCTCCACGGGGCGCAAGGTGGTGACCTACGGCTTCGATGAGCACAACGACTTTGTGTGCATTCCTGGAGAGTCCAGTGGCGGTCTTGCGAGCAACGTGGTGGTTCGTACGCCATCGGGCAAAGAGGTCAAGGTTACCATCAAGGCCAACCCCGGGCGTCACAACATGTCCAATGCCTGTGCCTGCATTGCCGTTGCGGCAACGCTTGGTGCCGATGTTGATGCAGCGGCCGCAGCGCTTTCGCACTTTGAGGGTGCACATCGTCGATTCACCCACGTGGGCGACGTGGATGGCATCTGCGTGGTGGATGACTACGGTCATCATCCCACGGAGATTAAGGCAACGTTGACGGCGGCCAAGTCGCTTGCGTTTAACCGCATCGTGTGTGTCTTCCAGCCGCATCGCTATACGCGCACCAAGGCGCTTGCTGACAGTTTTGCCACGGCATTCGACCAGGCTGACAAGCTCGTGGTCATGGACGTCTTCCCAGCCGGCGAGATGCCGATTCCTGGTGTTTCGGGCAAGACCGTTGCCTCTGCCGTGCGAGAGTTCGGCAGTGTGAGCGATGTTACGTACGTCGCCAAGCGCAAGGATGTCGTGCAGCACCTGTGCGAGACCTGCCGTCCCGGTGACCTCCTGATTACCCAGGGTGCGGGCGACGTAACCAGCATTGGCCCCGCCTTCATCGCTGCACGTCAGGAAATGGCGGCGAAAGGGGATCGCGCGTGAGTGTCACCAAGGCCGCTGAACGCCTTGCGGGCGCAGCTGACCTTGAGGTTGTGCACGGCGAGCGACTTGCCCAACGAACCAGCTACCGCATCGGTGGGCCCGCCGCGCTCACTGTGACGGTTCATACCTATGCTGCGCTGGTTCGCGCGCTTCGAATCCTTGATGAGGAGCGGGTCGAGTGGGTTGTCCTGGGACGTGGCTCCAACGTTTTGGTTGCTGACGCTGGCTATGATGGCTGTATTGTACGTTTGGGCCGCGAGTTCTCGCGACTCTCGTTTGGCGATGACGGACAGCTGACGGTCGGGGCGGGAGCGCAGCTCTCGCGTGTGGTTGCCCGCTGCCAGTCGGAGGGGCTCTCCGGCCTTGAAATGTGCGTCGGCATTCCCGGCAGCGTTGGCGGCGCGATCTCGATGAACGCCGGGACACGTACCGAGTGGATTAGCAGCAGGATTACCTCCGTGGTGACCTATCGGCCCGGAAGTGGCCTTGTCCGCTACGAGGCCTCTGAGATTGACTGGGGGTATCGACGTACCTCGCTTCCCGCAGGCGAGATCATCTTGGAGGCAGACCTGCTGCTTGAAAAGGCTGACCCTGCGGCCATTGCTGCCGATATGGAAAGCCGAATGGCAAAACGGCGTGGGCGCCAACCGCTGAACAAGCCCTCATGCGGATCGGTCTTTCGCAATCCGCCTGATCGCTCTGTCGGCGAGATTATCGAAAGCTGCGGTCTCAAGGGGTTTACGTGCGGAGGCGCGCAGGTGTCTGACGTACATGCCAACTTTGTGGTTAACAACGGTGGCGCCACGGCAAACGACGTGCTGGTGGTTTTGAACAAAGTGCATGACGAGGTACTTCGACGGTATGGTATTGAGCTCATTCCTGAAGTAAAGTTCCTCGGGTTTCAGTAAGAGGGGTTGCGATGGCGGACAAAAAGCCACATAAGCGCGAGGTGGTGCCGACTCCCAAACCGGCGGCACAGCAAGATGCCGGCGCGGGAAGCGGCGGCAAGAAGCTCTCGTTCTCGCTTCCTGGAAAGAAGACGGCATCAAAGCAAATGCGCTCCGCTTCAGGAGGAGGACGGCGCATACCTGTCAGGGGCATTGCTCTTGCCCTTGGAGTGGTGTGTGCATTGATGGTTGCTGGCACCATCGGCATTGTCGTACTCTCTCACACCGATGCCTTTACCATCACGTCTATCAATGCTGAATCAACAGAGCATGTGAGCTCGACAGATATCGCCTCGCTTGCAGGTGTTCCTGAGGGTACGACGCTCCTCAACTACGACGAGACGCTCATCGTGGAGAACCTTCAGCGCAACCCGTGGATCAAACAGGTTCGCATTTCGCGGGAGTTCCCTGACCGCTTGAAGGTTACGGTGACGGAGCGCACAGTCAAGGCCTTTGTCATCATGGACTCAGGAAGCGTCATCTGGTGCCTGGGTGATGACAGCGTGTGGATTGAGCCAATCAAGATTCCCGTCGCCGAGGGCCAGTCCATTACCGAAGCCGCCCTCTCCACCGCCGTCGAAAAGGGGGCGCTTCTTATCACAGATGTGCCTCAAACGGTGAATCCCGTGGCTGGCGCTCCGGCGGATGATGACGTGTTCGAGGCACTCCGTGCCTATCGAGAGGAGCTTTCGAACGAGTTTTGGTCGCAGATCGTGAGTATTAACGCATCCAGCATCGAGGGCATCTCATGCATATTGGATAGCGGTGTCGAGATCTCGCTGGGCTCACCGACGTCTATCCAATCTAAGGAGACGGTTATCCAACAGCTTCTTGCAAAGTACCCCAACCGCCTGACTTACATCAACGTTCGTGTTCCCGCGAACCCCTCTTACCGAATGGTTGAGAGTGAGTCGGTCGAAGGTGGAACCGGCGCAATTGGTGATGTGAACCAGGGCTAAACGCGAGGGTTTGATTGACTTGAAGGGGACGCCCCCTCCCAACTCATTTCTATGGAAAGGTTCAAGGAAATGAGTGGGGAGGGGGCTTTCATGTAAGCTTTTCTTTGAGTAATCAGTCAACCTTCAAGGTTGACTGAAGCCAGAGTCATGTATCTTGCGCACTATATTTGATGCCTCTGACCTCGTATTTCCACCGTTTACACAAAAGTGTTGACGAATACCCCCTAGTTGTGCAAATATAACCCGCTTTACATCAGACATAGAGGTCAACCTGAGGTTTAGGGTTTTCCTTCAAGTCTCAGTCGAGCGAAAACACTGCATAAACGTAGCACCATCACACTTTTAGGCGGCACTAAACGGAAGGGGCCGGGGCAGTCTCGGCAACGCAAGGAGGAACCATGATCAAGGAAGTCGACATCCCCAGCAACTATCTCGCAGTCATCAAAGTCGTCGGAGTCGGTGGCGGCGGCACCAACGCCGTTAATCGCATGATCGAGGAGGGCATCCGCGGAGTTGAGTTCGTAGCCGTCAACACTGACGCGCAGGCGCTCGCCATCTCTGATGCCGACATCAAGGTGCACATCGGCACTGACATCACCAAGGGCCTTGGCGCCGGCGCCAACCCCGAGGTTGGCCGCGAGTCCGCTGAGGACAGCCACGACGAGATCAAGGCTGCTCTTGCAGGCGCCGACATGGTCTTCATCACCGCTGGCGAGGGCGGCGGAACCGGAACCGGTGCCGCCCCCGTCGTCGCCGACATCGCCAAGAACGATGTTGGCGCCCTGACCGTGGGTGTCGTCACCAGGCCGTTCACGTTCGAGGGCCGCAAGCGCGCCAAGTCCGCAAGCGACGGCATCGCAACGCTTTCCGAGAACGTCGACACCCTGATCGTCATCCCCAACGATCGTCTGCTCGACCTGTCCGAGAAGAAGACCACCATGCTCGAGGCCTTCCGCATGGCCGACGACGTGCTGTGCCAGGGCACCCAGGGCATCACGGACCTCATCACCGTCCCGGGCCTCATCAACCTCGACTTCGCTGACGTCTGCACCATTATGCGTGGCTCTGGCAACGCCATGATGGGCATCGGCGTCGCCTCTGGCGACAACCGTGCCGCCGCGGCCGCGGAGGAGGCCATCTCCAGCCCGCTGCTTGAGGTTCCCATCGACGGTGCCACCCGCGTCCTGCTGTCTATCGCCGGCAACAAGGACCTCGGCATCCAGGAGATCAACGACGCCGCTGATATCATCGCCCAGAACGTGGACGAGGATGCGACCATCATCTTCGGTACCGTCGTGGACGAGAGCCTCGGCGACGAGGTCCGCGTGACCGTCATCGCTACCGGCTTCAATGAGGCCAGCAAGCAGCAGCAGCTTCCGTCGTTCGAGCGCACCTCCACGTCCTCGCGTGACCGTGGCTCCTCTCGTCAGAGCTCCGCTCCTTCTCAGCCGTCCCGCTCCTCTGACAGCGCCTTTGACATTCCTGAGTTCCTCAGGAACAGCCGCTTCTAAGTCCGGATGGCTGGCGCACACCTAACAAGGCGTTCGTCCCATGGCGTGACCCTGCTAGGCGACGACCGTCGTCCGGGCGGGGTCACGTTCGGTTTCACCGAACGCACCGGGGGCGTGAGCGAGGGACCGTACGCTTCGCTGAATCTTGGAGACCGCTGCGGTGATGATGCGGCATGCGTTTCTGAGAATCGACGTCGTGCCCTTGCTGCGATTGGCGCCGAGGACATGCAGGGCCGTCTGGTCAATCCGCTGCAGGTCCACGGGCACCATGTCGTCGTGATTGCGGATAGCAGCGACGAGGCGGTTGCGCAGGCGCAGAAAGAAGCGCATGAGGGTGCCGACGCCATCGTGTGTGTGGCGACGGACGTACCGGTGCTTCTGTGCTATGCGGACTGTGTGCCTGTCATTCTTGTTGCGCCGGAAGGCTTTGCGGTCGTGCATTCAGGCTGGCGTGGGACGATCGAGCGCATCTCGGCTCGAGCGCTCCAGGTTCTTTGCGACCTCACGGGGGCAGCCCCTGCTCAGGTGAGTGCGTATGTGGGCCCACGCGTGGGAGGGGAGGACTACGAGGTCTCCCAGGAGCTGCTCGACCGTTTCGTTGGAGAGTTTGGCCCGAACGTCTCGCTGCCCGGCACACGCCTTGATCTTGGTGTCGCCGTTGTGCAGACCTTGACGGACAAGGGGGTCCTACCAGAGGAGATAGCGGTTTGCGACGTTTCGACGGTGCAAACGACGGAGCGATTCTTCTCGTATCGTGCTTCTGGTGGGGAATGTGGCCGCCACGGGGCGCTTGCGTTCCGGCCACGTAAGAATAGGCAGGAGGTTTGACATGGACATGCATACCACCACCTCCTACGAGGCGTTTCTGGCTGCTCGTCGTGCTGAGATTCTGGAGCGTATAGCTGATGCGGCTCTGCGTTCTGGCCGTGCGGTCGATGAGATTGAACTTCTCGCGGTTTCCAAGACCGTAGGCCCGTCTGAGGTTGTCAGCGCTTGGAAGGCCGGCTACCGCCTCTTTGGTGAGAACCGCCCCCAGGAGCTGGTTCGCAAGCTCACCGCTCTCTCTGAGGTTCCCGACCTTGAGGGCATCACCTTTGACATGATCGGCAACCTGCAGAAGAACAAAATCAATCAGGTGCTGGGTAACGCCCGGCGCATTCATTCGGTTTCGTCGCTCCACCTTGCTCAAGCCATCTCGAAGCGCGCCGAGGCGCGCGGCCTGGTTGTGCCTGTGCTGCTTGAGGTCAATGTGTCGGGAGAGGCGAGCAAGTCTGGTTTCGAGCCGCATGAGGTGCTTGCCCAGGCTGAAAACGTGGTTAAGCTTGATGGCATTCGCGTGGACGGCGTTATGACGATGGCTCCCGCAGGCGATGACGACGCGGCGCGCCGCACGTTTAGCGCCTTGCGTGACCTGCGTGATGACCTGCGAGTTGTTTGTGGTCTCCCGCTTGACGTCCTCTCGTGTGGCATGAGCGACGACTTCACAATTGCGGTGGAGGAGGGCTCCACCCTCGTGAGGTTGGGAAGAATAGTGTTCGACCAGGGTTATGAGCTTAGTTAACCCTGTTGAATGATATTTGGCATTGCAAAGGCGCACCCGTGCGCGGGCTAATGAAAGGTGAGGGTCATGGGTTTCTTTGACAGCATCAGAGAGCGTCTGAACTTGGGAAACGACGATTACTACGATGACGGCGACTTCGAGGATTACTACGACGACGAAGAGGAGGAGCCGCAGCGCGACACGAGCGGCATCCTGGGTAACACGAGGCGTCCCGAGGCCGAGAGCGTCTCGGTCTACACCCGCTCTGGCCGCCCTGTCGGATCAAACGCTGGCTCCGCATCTGCGGGTTACGGCTATCCCGTGGACAGTGACGCCTATCGCCCCGACTATCGCCAGACCTATGGTGATACGCCGATGACCGCACAGAACACCGGCCGTGGCGCACTGGGTACCGCGGGCACCACCACTCCGGGCGATGTCGGTCTGACCCCGATGCCGCGCGGTGGCGTCGCACAGCTTCCGCCGTATGTGCTCAGGCCGGCCGCTTATGATGACGTCCAGATGGTCGTCCGTCGTGTTCGCACCAACCAGCCGGTGGTCCTGTCCTTCACCAACACGGCCACCGATGTCGCGACCCGCATCCTCGACTTCTCGTTTGGCTTTGCCACGGGTATCGGCGGAGCAGTCGAGAGCCTGGGCGGCCGCGCCTTTGTCGTGCTTCCGGCTAACATGAGCCTCTCGCAGTCCGACCTCGACAAGCTCGCGGCCGACGGCATCATTTCGAGGTAGTGCCATGGCAGTCTTTGACGGACGCATTGCCTTTGTCGGCGCGGGAGCTATGGGCGGCGCCATTGCGCGCGGCCTCGTGCAATCCGGCACCATCGAAGCCGACCAGCTATTCGTGAGCGACCTCAGCGCAGAGGTCCGTTCGTCGTTTGAAGCGCTGGGGGCAACGACGTACGCTGACGCAGCGGAGATGCTGGCTGAGGCCGATCCCGCGATGGTCTTTTTGGCGGTTAAGCCGCAGGTGCTTCCTGGTGTGGTTGCGCCGCTTGCGGACGCGCTGTCTGGACGCCTGGTTGTTTCCATTGCCGCAGGCGTGAAGGTGGCAACCATCGAGGGTTGGCTGGATGACGGCACGCACGTCGTACGCTGCATGCCCAACCTGCCCATGCAGGAGCGCTCTGGCGCCGTTGCCATCACGCGTGGCGCCTGCGCGACCAACGAAGACGTCGCCTTGGTGCAGAGCCTGCTTTCGAGCCTCGGTGTTGCGCGCATCATGCGCGAGGACCAGCTTGACGTGGCCGGCGTGGTGTGTGGCTGTGCTCCTGCGTTCTTCGCGCTCTTTGTGGACTGTCTGACGCGTGCTGGAATCGAGGCGGGACTTCCCGCCGCCGATTGCCGCCAGATGGTCGAGGCAACCATGCAGGGCACCGCGGCGCAACTGCTGCACTCGGGCGATCATCCGCGTCTCTATATGGAACGGGTTTCGTCTCCTGGTGGTACGACCATCGCCGCCCTGCGCGCCATGGAACCGCTGCTTTTCGAGTCTGCGCTGGAAGGCGTGGACGCTGCTCTGGTACGTACCGCCGAGCTGGCAGGGAAGTGAGCGCCATGTATCGGTTACTGGTGTTTCTGTGGCGAGTCATCGACGCCTACGAGCTTCTCATCGTGGTGGGCGTCATCTTGAGCTGGGTTCCGCGCAGCTATGGTTCGTTCATCGACCAGATTGACAATGGCATCAAAAGCCTGACAGACCCATACCTCAACCTCTTCCGGCGCCTCTTGCCGTCGGTGGGGATGGGAGGAATGTCGATTGACTTCTCGCCAATCGTAGCAATCGTGGTGCTTGACCTGATTAAGCGCCTCATCATCTAAGAGATAGGTATACTGCACATAAGTACGCGTGCCGTGCAGGCACGGCAGCGAAAAGACGAAAGGGACTAAGATGGCAATCACACCCGCAGACATCGAACAACTCACCTTCTCCCCCTCCAAGCACGGCTACAACACCGAGGAAGTCGATGCGTTCCTGGATCAGATTTCCAGCGAAGTCGACGCCATGCTGAACAAGATCGCCGACCTCAAGGGTCGCCTCAACAGCTCCGAGCAGCAGCTGGCCGCCGCTCAGGCACAGGTTGCACAGCTCCGCGAGCAGAGCGCTGTCCCCGCCTACACGCAGCAGACCCCGTCGTATGACTCTGGCTACACTGCGTCCGAGCGTCAGATCTCCCAGGTGCTGATCGTCGCTCAGCAGAGCGCCGACCGTATGCTCGACGAGGCTCGTACGAGCGCTGACAAGATTCGCACCGACGCCGAGACCAAGGCTCGCGAGGTCATCCGTCAGGCCCTCGCTGAGAAGCAGGCCGAGCTGGACGAGATCGACCGCCTGAAGCAGTCCCGCGAGGACTTCCGCTCCGAGTACAAGAAGCTCATCCAGCACTTCATGGACGATGCGGACGCCGTCTTCCCGCAGGCAACGCTCTCCACGCCCAATGGCTCCGCTGCCCGTGAGGTCGCTCCGGCCGCTCCGGTCATCCCGACCCCGGCTCCGTCTGCTGACGCGACAGTCCTCGCTCCGGTCCAGTCCAACTTCGATGACTTCGGTGATCTGGACTAACGACTTCTAGTTGTCACATTGGGGACAGTCCCCCAGGTGCCAGTTGACACATATGGGACAGACCTGTAATCAGGTCTGT
>JAUNJR010000027.1 GCA_030533135.1 Coriobacteriales bacterium | reverse complement strand
ACGGCATCGGTGTTCTCGGTAATCTTCTGCGGGGTACCCGCCAGACGGGCGCGCACCACGAACATGTCCACCTTCATGGCGTCGATGGTCTGGATGGTGTCGGCGAGGCTCTCGCCCTTGACGACCGAGGAGGTGGCGCCACCCATCGAGATAGAGTCAGCCGAGAGGCGCTTCTCCGCAAGCTCGAAGCTCTTGAGGGTGCGCGTCGAGGGTTCAAGGAACAGGTTCACGATAGTGCGGCCGCGCAGCGCCGGGACCTTCTTGATGCTACGGCCGTTGACGATGGGGTCAAACGACTTGGCCGTATCCAGAATCTGCGTGATGTCATCAGCCGTCAGGCTGTTCGTGTCGATGAGATGCCTTACGGAAAGCATGCTACTTGACACCTCCGTTCGTCTTCTTGGCGGTCCAGATCTCCACGGAGTCATGGTCGTCGATGGGAGTGAGGCGCACGCGCACGTCCTCGTCATGCGAGGAGGGCACGTTCTTTCCGACGTAGTCTGCACGGATGGGCAGTTCGCGGTGGCCGCGGTCGACCATGACGGCCAGCTGTACTGTCTTGGGACGGCCGATGTCCATCAGGGCGTCGAGACCAGAGCGCACCGTACGACCGGTGTAGAGCACGTCATCGACCAGCACGATGTCCACCCCATCAATGGGAAAGAGAATCTCGGTCGCGTGAATGACCGGAGAGATGTGCCGAGCAAAGTCGTCGCGATAGAAGCTGATGTCCAGCTTGCCAATGTGCGGACGCGTGCCTTCGATGTGCTCGATCTTGTCAGCGAGACGCTCTGCGATGGGCACGCCGCGGCGCTGAATACCAACGAGCGCGAGGCCCGCCGCGCCTTCGTTGTGCTCGATGATCTCGTGCGCAATGCGGGTAATGGCACGGTCCATCGCCTGCGCATCCATAATCTGAGCCTTGAGTGTGGGCTGGTCCATGGAACTCCTTCCCTGTAAAGAAAAATGCCCCACCGTGTAGCACGGTGTGAGGCATCCGGAAAGGTCGCTGATCTGCTGCGTATGTAGTTAGCGCCTTGCGGGCATCTCGTACCGCGCTTAAAGGTTGGAAACACTATAGCGAGCGTCGCAGAAGCCTGCAAGCAACCCACAAACGACACATCAAAAGGGTTATTGTCACGTTGGGGACTGTCCCCAATGTGACACCCAATGTGACAGCGTTACTGGAGGCCGTGGTTGAGGCCCAAGAGCGACCGTGCAGTGGACAGGTGCCCATACAGATAGCGATGCAGCTCTATAAAGAGCCACTTCTGCACGGCAAACGAAAGACGGGTTCCCGTCAGCGCAGCATGAATGACGCGCAGCTCACACTTCTCGAGGCCGGCTGACGAGATGGGCTGCATTCCCCAATGGGCTGCGACCACACGCCCCAGCTCACTCAGAACCTCCGAACACTCATCACCACCGAGCATCAGCGCATCGTTTGCCACAAACGCGCACGCCCACGACAGCATCGGGTGTGTGTACTCGTCAAGAATCCCGAGCCGAGCATAGTCGTCCCAGACGTACGACATGATGCGAACGTGAGAAAGAAGCATCTTGAACTCGTCAGCGCGGACATCGCTCATAAGTGAGCCCGAACGCTTGACGCGATACTCATAGAGGCGATCGGGCACCAACGTCGTCCGCTTGGAGCGCGCATACGCCGCAAACTGGTAGACCTGGTCCTCGCCGTATCCCACGCGCTCATCAAAGTAGACGTTCTCACGACGCATGAATTCCGTCGAGAGCGCAGTCCTCCACGCAAAGGGGCGTGCATAGGGAGAGAAGAGCAGCTCTTCGCATGGCCCGCCGTAAGAGATGGACACGGGGCTCAGGCATTGTTCGAGCCACGGCGTCGTTTCCTCACGCGGTAACGCAAAGCCGCCATAGGTGATGACCTCCGACTCCGAGGCATCGAAAATCTCAACGATACGGCGGCAAGCCTGTGGCAACAGCCGATCATCAGAATCGAGGAAGCACACATAGTCGCCGCGGGCCTCACGCATACCAGCGTTTCGTGCACTGGACAACCCACCGTTTTCCTTGTCAATGATGCGTATCCAAGACTCTCGTTCTGCCCAAGACTCCAGAATCTCCCTTGACCCGTCGGTCGACCCATCGTTCACGCAAATCGCCTCAAAGCCGTGCCAATCCTGAGCGTCAAGCGACGCGAGGCAGTCGTCAAGGTACGCCTCCACGTTGTAGACAGGCACTACGACCGACAGGCGGGTCTTCACGACGAGCGCCTCCTTTTCGCACGCCGAGCTACCATGGACGCCACGAGGCCCGGACCACCAAGCTCAAGGTAGTGGCTGAGGTTGCGTGCGAGACTCCCTCCGCCGTAGCTGTCGAACGCCTTGGAGAAGCGCTCGGGGTCATCGAGCAGCACCTGCAGGTCTGCCTGCTTGTAGACTCCCAAGAGCGACTCATCAAGGTAGCCCTTCTCGCGGTCCTCCAAGAGCTCCTGCCGGGCACGGACCAAAAACTCCTGCCGAAGCTCGGGGGCAAGGCGGCCGGCGTTCCACATGTAGCTATCGAACTTCATGCGGGTCAGCACGCCACGCAGCTCTTCGTCAAGGGCAGGCCGCACATTGAGGAATCGCCCCATCTCCTCGTACTCGTCGCAGACGCAGTACACCTTTCCGGGGCTGTTGACCGAGGATGCCTCGTTATCCTGTCGATAGCTCAGAATCTCTTTGGCCACATAGGACGCACGCTCCGCCAAGGCCCAGACCTTGAAGTTAAAGCTCGCGTCTTGGTAGGAGGCACCCGGCGTCTCCAGGAAGCGAATGCCGTTGTCGCCAAGAAACTCACGCCTGTACAGAGCCGACCAGATGGATGGCTTTTGGTAGAAGATCGTCTTGTCCTCATCGGTCGTCGGACGCGTCGTCCGCCCGTCCATCTCGGGCGTAACGATCTCGAAGGCCTCACGACGTTCCTCTGGCACCGACCAATACAGCCAGAAGTTTGCTTTCACGACATCAGAGTCTTCGCGGACCGCCACGTCATGAAGCACTCGAAGGGCCTCGGGGGTATAGAAATCGTCAGACTCCAGAATGGCGACGTAGGTTCCCAGAGCCTCGTCCAAGCCGCGGTTCATGGAGGCCCCATAGCCAGAATTGGCCTTGTCAATCACCCTGAAGCGCTTGTCGGCCTGGAGATAGCGCTCAATGATTTCGCGAGAACCGTCCGTCGAGCCGTCGTTGATGAGGATGGCCTCAAAGTCGCCATAGGTTTGTGCAACCAACGAGTCAAGGCATTCGGACAGGTAACGCTCAACGTTATAGATGGGGACAAGGACACTAATCTCAGGCATGCAACACTCCCTCTGTGATTTGATGCAACATCCTAGCATGGAACACGCCATTCGGGCGCGCTCCCCCGTTAACGGACGTTACTCACCAGAACCGGAGCGTGATCCCCCACGTCCCAGAACCGTCTGGACCAAATCCACGATTCCGTATTCGTGTATGCGCCACCAGAGGCATACCGCCCCAGCGGGAAGCGAGCACGTCCCCAAGGCCAAAAGCACCATCTGGTGCACCGACGGAGCGAGACGCAAACGTTCTTGTCGCGGAACCACATACCGCTGATAGAGTTCCTTCAAACGCCGGAGGCTTTCATCACGCTCGGGCCCCTCTGGCTGCCGAAGTGCCGCATAGAGCACGTAGGCGACTGACCAACCGACTAGTTCTGCTCCCCACGTATCCAGCAAGCCTGCCGCATCCCATGCCGCAAACACATGCTCGACGATGGTCACGTGATCTGCCACGCGTCGCGCAGAGCCCTTCGCATCGCTCGACATGAGCGACCCCGCACGGTTTAGGCGATACCGGTATACCTTATCAGGCACCAAGGCAGTACGCCGCGATGCGGGATAGAGACAGAAGTGCCAGATGGTGTCCTCGCCGTAACGAACGCCCTCGTCAAAGCGTACGCCACTAGTCACCAGCCAGTCCCTCTTACAGGCGGTGCGCCACGCAAAGGGGTTGGAGGACTCGCTCAGCAGCAATGCCGGCGAGAATTGCTCGTACACAACCTCACGCGGACTCAGGCAGCGCTCAAGCCAGGGTGTGGCCGCCTCGGGAAAGCATGTCGCACCGAACGTCACCACATCGGCGTTGGTCTCATCAAAAGCGGCGCAGATGCGCTCCAAAGCGTCTGGCTCAAGAGCGTCGTCCGCATCCAGGAAGAACAGGTACGTGCCGCGGGCCGCGTCGACGCCCGCATTGCGCGCGGAGGAAAGGCCGCCGTTTTCCTTGTGAAGCACCCGAACACGAGCGTCGCGCGACGCCCACGCCTCGCAAGCTTGGCCACTGCCATCGGTTGACCCGTCGTCAACACACACCACCTCAACGTCGGACAGCGTCTGAGCGCACACCGATGCAAGGCATTCGTCAAGGTAGGGCAGCACGTTGTATACGGGCACCACCACCGAAGCGCGACACATAGTTAGTACGCGCCTCTCCCCCGCAGGGCTGCCAAGGCACGCTCGGCCACGGCGCCAAACCCACGCGAGGTCACATAGAAGGTGATGAGCAGTGCCTTGGAAACAACTGGCACGCGGAAGCGCTTGCTCGTACTGAACGCCGCCCGCTGTATGGCCTTCACGCAGGGCGCCGTTACGCGATACGCGACGTCACGACCGCCATCTGGACCAAAGTAGGCCGTGAGGACTGGCCACAGCCGCTGGTAGAACGCAGCCTGCTCGGTGGGCCTCAGGCGTGAGACGTCAAGCATAAGCAGGTCAAGCGCCCAATTGAGCAAATCGGGGTCGCACGAGCGGTCGAGGCCACGCTGCTTCCAGCTCGTCAGGACCGACTCTACAAGCCTGAGATGCTTGTCAAGCTTTACGGACAGCGCCTTTGATTCGTTGTCCTTATGGCTTGCGGAGTCGGCGCTCATGCGATAGAGGTACAGCTGCTCTGAGGAGGTGATCACTCGATGCGCCGAACCATAGGCCACCATGAGGAAGGCCTCGTCCTCGCCAAGCGACAGCGTCTCGTCAAAGCGAAGGTCATTACGCGTCAAGAAGTCACGCATGAATGCGACACGGAAGGCGTAGGGATGGGTGTGCTCGCGGAAAACGAGGCGCCTCACGTCGTCCTCAAAGATGCCGTCGCTCGGTGCAAGCCGATGAGCCAGCGTGAGGGGCGTTAGCTCGGGCGGCTCCACCTGCATGCCAAAAACCAGGCAGTCGACACCGCCATACGAAAGGCGACTGCAGACGGAAGACAGCGCTCCAGGAACCAGCGCATCGTCGGCGTCGACAAAGACGACCACCTCACCCGTCGCCGCATCTAGACCGGCATTGCGGGCCGATGACACTCCCCCGTTGGGCTTAGACACGACGCGCACGCGAGGGTCAGCCTCAGCGAAGCCCGTAGCCACCGCAAGCGTATCGTCCGCCGAGCCATCATCAACGATGACGACCTCAACCTCAACGCCATCTTGAGAAAGCACGGAGGAGACGCACTGGGAAAGGACTCCCGCTGCGTTGTATGCAGGAATAACCACCGATACGACCATCAGCCGACCCTCCTCGAACGACGTTCATCTAACGCTGCAACGAGACCACGGATGCCACCAAGACCCAGCGCAAAGCCAATCTTGGAGAGCGTGGAAGTGCCTCGGTAAAGCTTTCGCAGCCTCATATAACGCTTTGGTTGAACCTGCATCACACGCAGGTTCATCATGCGCCAACTATCCCACGTAGCTGGATCGAACCGGCCCGATGCCTCGAACGCGGCAAACTGGACGCCAATTGAGTGGAGGTAATCCGCAACCAAGCTCTCGTCAAGTCGGTCAAGATTCCAGCGATAGGCATTGAAGCGCTGGATGAGGGACTCGCGAACCAGCCGGTCATGGCCCACCGCGTCTGGGTGCGCATCCAGCCATCGGTCTATCTCGTCAAACTCCACGCCCACAGCTTCGGCCTTCCCTGAACTATGGATGGACGAGGACGCATTGTCTTGGCGATAGCGAATCACGGGATCTGTCATGAAGGCCGTCTTGTCGCTTGTCGCAAAGACCTTGAAGTTGAATGAGGTGTCCTGATACGAAGCGCCAGGCGTCTCTTGGAAGCGGATGCCGTGACGAAGCAGGTGGTCACGACGATAGAGGCCGCTCCAGATGGTGCTCCTGATGGAGTAGACCCGCATGTCAGTGCGCGTATCTACCAGTCCCTCGCAAAGCCCGGGGATGACCTCATGGGCCTGATGCGTGCGCTTCTCGTCCGTGGGCCACCAAAGGATGTAGTCGCCTTTGACCACATCGGCCCCACGATCCTGTGCAATGGCGAGCAGGGCCGCAAGCGCACCAGGAACCATTTCGTCATCGGACTCAAGAATGCCGACGTACGTGCCCTGGGCTTCGTCAAGCCCCCGATTGAGAGACGCCCCATAGCCAGAATTGGGCTTGTCGATGATGTGGATTCGCTCGTCTTCTTGCGCCACGCGACCGACGATCTCACGAGAGCCGTCTGTTGAGCCATCGTTGATGACGATGACCTCCAGTCCGTCAACATCTTGTGCCAGCAACGACCTCAGGCAGTCCTCGACGTACGCCTCCACGTTGTACACCGGAACCAGGACCGATACCAGCGGGGACTGCTCAGGTGCGCTCATCTCACATCATCGCCTTATAGGCAGCGCAGACGTCCGCAGAGGGGCCGAGCATGCGCTGTTCACCCTTCTCGATCCAGCAGACACGGTCACAGATGCGCTCGACAAGGTCAATCGAGTGGCTCACCAGAAGCACGGTCACGTTGTTTGAGGCAATGAGCTCCTGGATACGGCGCTCGCACTTGCGCTGGAACAGGAAGTCGCCCACCGACAGCGTCTCGTCAACGATGAGGATGTCGGGTTCCGTGATGGTCGCAATGGCGAAGGCAATGCGTGCCACCATGCCGCTTGAGTAATTCTTCAAGGGCATGTCCAAGAAGTTCTCAAGCTCGGCAAAGGCGACAATGTCGTCAAAGCGCTCGTCAATGAACTCCTTGCGATAGCCCAGAAGCGATCCGTTGAGGTAGATATTCTCGCGTGCCGTGAGCTCAAGGTCGAAGCCAGCGCCGAGCTCAATGAGCGGAGCGATGGTACCCTGCACCGTACAGGTGCCTTCGGATGCGTCAAGCACACCCGCAATGATCTTGAGCATGGTTGACTTGCCGGAACCGTTGGTTCCCACAAGACCGAACGCCTCACCCCGGCGCACGTCGAAAGTGATGCCGTTGAGTGCCTTGAACTCCTTGAAGGTGAGCTCGTTGCGCATAAGTGCAATAAAGTACTCCTTCAGCGAGGAGAACCGCTCGGACGCGATGTTGAAGATCATCGAGACGTCCTTGACGGAGATGACCGGCGTGTCCTCCTTCTCCAGGATGCCGCGGTCGATCTTGTCAGAGAGCAGGTCCTCGTAGACAACGAGGCGCCGCTGCACGGTAAACTGCACGCCGTCGGGCGGGAAGATGTCCACGCAGAGGTCGTACGTCCCGGGATGTGGTGGCGTGAAGGTGTAGCTGCGGTCCGTCGTGTACGAACCCGTCTTGGCAAGCGTGGTCTCCCAGTTGCCGTTTGACCAACCGCCGTTGATCCACACGTAGTTGAACTTGAACCCCTCACCATCCGTGTGGAACAGGACGGGCGTCATGGTCACGCTCTCGCCAAGGCGGCAACGCTTGCGATTGACGGATAGGTAGGCACCCCACTCGTTGGTCGTGCTATCGACTTCGCTCATCATGACACCCCCTTAGATGTACAGGATGAACTTGCGTTCATGCGTGCGGAATACAAAGGCGCCGACGGCAAGCGACACCACGGCAAAAACGACACACCCGATCACGGTGGTAACCGATGGGAGCGTCTGCCACAGCATCACGTCGCGGATGAAGGTGATGTAGTGGAACATGGGGTTGAAGGTCTCCAGCTTCACCATCCAGTCGGGAAGGATCGAGATGGAGTAGAACAGTGGCGTCGCGTAGGTCCACGCGGTGATGACGACGCTCCACAGGTGGATGACGTCGCGGAAGAAGACCGATGCCGCGGAGAGCAGGAGCGACAGACCAATGCAAAACGTTGCCAGAAGCGCAATGGCGACCGGAAGCAGCAGGGCATAGGGCGTGATGGGTACGCGGAAGAAGAGCATGACCAAGCCGATGGCGATAAGCGAGAAGGCGTAGTTCACCACGGCGAACAGGACCTTCTGCACCGGGAACACATAGCGGTTGATCTTGACCTTCTTGAGGAGGCTCGCCGCGTCGATGATGGAGCGCATGCCGTTATTGGTCGCGTCATTCATGAGCGAGAAGGCAGTGTTGCCCAGGATGAGATAGAGCGGGTAATTGCCGATGGAAGGGTCATTCGTCCGCATGAAATGCGAAAAGACCGCGGCCATCACGAGCATCATCAGAAGTGGATTCAGGACACTCCAGGCGACACCCAGGATGCTGCGTCGATACTTGAGCTTGAAATCCTTGGCAACAAGCTGTCGCAGGATAAAAACGTCACGCATGCGCGACGGGTACCAGGCATCACGGGCAGATATCGTAGGCGCGCTTGCCGGCGTTTGATCTACGGTAGCCATCGCATCTCCCCTCACGATCACTCAACAACGCACATATGAAAAAAGCCAACGATAATCGCTGGCTTGGAAGGTCTGGCTCCCCGGGTAGGATTCGAACCTACGACACATGGATTAACAGTCCACCGCGCTACCACTGCGCCACCGGGGAATGATGTGCACGAGTGATTAGTATAGCGAATGCACCCGGCAAAGCAAGCACAATTTTTCGTTCACATTGTTTGCAACTGCGCAGCTTCATGGGTCATGCTGCTCACTTGCGGCTCCTAACGCACTTTGAGAGCTTACATCTTCTTTTTTGAGAGATAACCTCCCAAAGTGCGCTTTATTTGCAGAGATCACCTGCTCGATGCAGGCTACACAATGGCACAGAAGGTATGAAGGGGGAGCATCTCACGCGCAAAACGGCCCCCTGAGCAGGGGGCCGTTCTTTTGAAATTGATGTCCGGTGAGTGCCTTAGTCTTCCATGTAGTCCTTCAGGCGACCAGAACGCGACGGGTGACGCAGCTTGGCCAGCGTCTTGCTCTCGATCTGGCGGATGCGCTCGCGCGTGACGCCAAACTCACGTCCAACCTCCTCGAGTGTGCGGGGATGCCCGTCCTCAAGGCCAAAGCGGAACTTGATGACCTTGCGCTCGCGGTCGGCCAGGCCGTCAAGCACCTGCTCGAGCTGCTCGCGCAGCATGGAGTCACTTGCAGCCTCAGGCGGTGCCACGGCGGTCGAGTCCTCGATGAAGTCGCCGAGCTGGGAGTCCTCCTCCTCGCCGATGGGGGTCTCGAGGCTCACGGGCTCCTGGCTGATCTTCTGGATCTCGCGGACGCGGTCGGCGCTCATGCCCATCTCCTCGCCGATCTCCTCCGGGGTCGGGTCGCGGCCGAGGTCCTGCAGGAGCTGGCGCTGCACGCGGACGAGCTTGTTGATGGTCTCGACCATGTGCACCGGGATGCGGATGGTGCGGGCCTGGTCGGCGATGGCGCGGGTGATGGCCTGGCGAATCCACCACGTGGCGTAAGTGGAAAACTTGAAGCCCTTGGTGTAGTCGAACTTCTCAACGGCGCGGATGAGGCCGAGGTTGCCCTCCTGGATGAGGTCGAGGAAGAGCATGCCGCGGCCCACGTAGCGCTTGGCGATGGAGACCGTGAGGCGCAGGTTGGCGCTGATGAGCGCCTGCTTGGCCTCGAGGCCCACCTGCTCGATGCGCATGAGGCGGCGCTGCTCGGCGCGCGTGAGCTCCATCTCGCCGGCCTCAAAGGCCTCGAGCTTCTCGGTGGCCTCGGTGCCCGCCTGGATCTTCATGGCGAGGTTGACCTCCTCGGAGGCCGTCAGCAGGTCGACCTTGCCAATCTCCTTGAGGTACATGCGGACCGGGTCGCCGGTGAGCATGACGGTGGAGCTGTCCGTGCGGCGCGCGCGGGCGCGGCTCGAGCGCTTGCGGGACTTGGTCTTGGGGGTCGAACGCAGGACCTCGTTGGCAGCGCGGACCTCCCCGCGGGCCTCGGAGTCCTCGTCATCGTCGTCCTCGTCGCCAAGGCCGTCATCGAGGTCGTCGTCATCGTCGTCGACGGTATCGAAGTCCTCGTCCTCATCATCAAAGTTCATGGGGACTTGCGCGGCGGTGGGGACGACGTCCTCACCTTCGCTCTTGATCTCAACGCCCTTGCTGCGAATTACCGTATACATCTCTGCCAGCTCATCAGGCTCGACATCAATCTCGGCAGTCGCAAGCTGGATGTCATCCTCCGTGATGGCATTTCCCATCTTAGCTGCGGTCAGCACAAGCTCGTCGGTTACCTTCTTCAGCTCTTCGGACAGCGTCACCGCGCCCTTGGTCTTCTTGTTCGCCACAAGCATCCTTTCGCAAAAGTCCTAAAGCCTAGGAATTCTACCCAGAAAATGGCAAGAATTTCATTCAGATTGCTAATTTGTGCGGGCAAGTTGTGCCGAAAGCACATTACAGCGCTTCTGGAGCTCGGTTGCCTGTCGGAAGAGCTCCTGTGCATCCTCACCCGGCACGCCTTGTCCCATCGCTTCAAGGCGTGCTTTTATCTGCCCCACCTTTCGTCTTGTTGAGTGCAAGTCCACCGTATCGATAAGAAATGCTACTTTCTCCTCGGGCGACATGCGTTCGACCGAGGAGAGTCGGCCACCCGAAAGAATGCGTGGCGCCTCTGGAACGACCTCGGTCGCGGCTGCCACGACCTGGGCGGGAGGCGTTCCCGCAGGTGTTGCAAGCATGGCCCACGCCATGGCCTCATGCCGCGAGTCCGCCCACGAGAAGCCCGCGATCCGGTCCCCGTAAGGACGCACGAGGTCCGGGTCTGATGCGAGAGCCGCTAGCAGCTCGCGCTCCACCTCCAAGAGCATGCGATCATCGCGCGAAAGCACGTTGAGGCCGTAGGCCTCGGCCGGTACCCGTGGTGCCTGTGGCGAATACGGTTCGCGCGTACTTGGTTGACTCGTTGGCGCTGGCGCATCGGCACGGGGGGCCTTTGCGTTGAGCACGGCTCGCTTGGTCGCCTCCACATCGGTATGCAAGCGACCAGCCAGCTGGGTCACATAGCTGTCGAGCAGCACGGATCCCTTAAGCGGCACCAAGGTCGCCGCGAGGTCGTTCAGGGCGGCCACACGCTGGCCCGGGTTGCCCAAATCATATCCCGCAAGCTTCTTGTCAAAAACAAAGCTCATGAGCGGTTTCGCTTGGCGCAGGTAGGGTCCGAGCGCCTCCGCTCCATGGTCTGCCAGGAACTCAGCAGGATCCTGGTTGTCGGGCAGCACCACGCATCGCATCTCGGACTTGGTCTTGTCCAGATGCTGAATGGAGAGCTCGGCCGCCTTTTGCCCGGCCGCATCCCCATCGAACATGCAAATGATCACCTTTGCGCCAAAGCGCTCCAGCAGCTTCACGTGGTCAAGTGACAACGCGGTTCCCAAGGCCGCCACGGCATTGGTATAGCCAGCCTCGTGCAGGGCAATGACATCGGTGTAGCCCTCAACGACCAGTGCCGTTCCGCGAGCCGTAATGGTCTCCTTTGCCCGGTCAAAGGCAAAGAGGTGCTTTGACTTGTGAAAGACGCTCGTCTCGCGGGTGTTCAGGTACTTGGGCTTTGCGTCACTCATCACACGTCCGCCAAAGCCGATTGCACGGCCTTGCTCGTCGTGAATGGGAAACATCACGCGGTCATAGAAGCGATCCGACAGGCGTCCCGACCGGTCAACCGCGAGGTCTGCACCCATGATCTCGTCACGCGTGAAACCCTTCTGGCGCAGGTCCTGCACCAAGCGTCCACGTCCCGGAGCATAACCAAGGCCCCAGCGACGACAGACGTCAGACCCAAAGCCTCGTCCTGCCAGATAGGAACGTGCTGCAGCATTGCCCTCGCCCCGTCCCCGGAGCAGCATCAGCGAATAGAACGCCTCCGCCTCCCCCAAGGCCTCGATCAGGCGGTTGCGCTTGGGACCGCGCCGCGCAGACCCTTGCTCCTCAGAGAGCTCAATCCCCGCACGGTCAGCCAAATAACGCACCGCATCGGCAAACTCAAGGTTTTCGCGCTGCATGACATAGTCAAAAAGGTCGCCGCCCTTGTGACAGCCAAAGCAGTTCCACAGCCCTGTGGAAGGGTTCATGTGGAAAGAGGGGCTCTTCTCGTGATGGAAGGGGCAACATCCCCAGAAGTCATGGCCGCGCTGACGGAGGACCACCGTCTCGGAGACAAGCGCCTGGAAATCCGTTGCCTGCCTAACCCGCTCCTTGTCCTCGTCAGTGATCAAGCGCCACCTCCACGCGTCCGTCCCCTAGATTGGTACGTACCCACTCAATGTTATCGAGAACCACACGTTCTAGCTCATCGAGCGAATCGAACGTCCGAGAGGCCCTCAGCCACTCGACAAAGATCACGGCAACGTCATTCCCATAAAGATCGCCGTCGAAGCCGATGAGGTTTGCCTCGCAGAAGGAGTCGTCATCCCCTCCAAACGTAGGCGGAGCACCAACGTTGATGGCTGCCGGCCATGCGGCGTTGCCAAGCACCACGTACCCGGCATAGACGCCCTGAGCAGGCATGCAAACACGAGAGGGAAAATCGACATTTGCCGTGGGGAATCCAAAGGAGGAGCCCTCGCCGCGGCCATGCTTCACCGTGCCACGCAGGAAGTGGCAACGGCTCAGCAGCTCATTTGCCTCACTGATACCAGCTGGTTGCGACAGCAGCTCCCGAATGCGCGTGGACGAAACCGTCTTGCCATCTCGTTCGACAAGCGAATGCGTGTGCACCTCGAAGTGCTCGAGCAGGCCACAGGCACGTAACGTCACGCTGCTGCCCATCCCGTGGTAGCCAAAGTGGAAGTTGTTTCCCACATGCATCGAAACCGGCTTGACAAGCCAGCACAAGACGAGCTTGACGAAGGCGGTTGGTCCCATAGCGGCAAGGCCGGCATCAAAGTGAAGCATGATGACACCGTCAACCCCTATGCCAGCGATCATGCGCGCACGATCCTCGCACGACAGGATCCGTTGCGGTGCCTCATCGCCCAGGAAAAGCTCCTCGGGATCGGGCTCGAAGGTGATGACGAAGCAGGGAACGTTGCGCCTACACGCATCGTTGATAGCTGCCTTAATGAGTTTACGATGACCAAGGTGGAGCCCGTCAAAGGCACCGATGGCGATGACCGCCTCAACGTCATGGCCTATCCATGCGTTGGGTGCGAGCAGGCAGCGCGTGTTGAGCGGACCGTCTGACCACGTGTACTTCTCTCCACCCATTCCCAAAGAGTCCCGAACGAGTCGGACACCCTGGGTATTAACCTCATGCTCCTGCTGCATGGTCACCTCCCAACACCAACAATGCCGCTGGGGTAGTTAGCTTCGCACTTCAAAATGCTTCCCCTTCGGCGCCACACGCCAACCAACGAGCCGCCCGATACCAACGAGACGAGCTCGTCTTGCGCAGGCTCACGCACCTGACCGGTCACGTCGACGCACAAGCCGGCATCCACACGACGCCCACAGGCGACATCGTCGCGCTCTGCGGTGGAGAGCATGCGGAAGGGGTACCCCAACGCCATGACTGGATCGAGGCAGCGCCCGGGAACCGCCTGAGGACCCAGCGCCTCAAGCTCGTCCAGCGTAAGGCAGCGGTCGATATCAATCACACCAGAAGCCACGCGACGAAGCCCCGCAAGGTGTGCGGCGCTTCCGACTTGGCGACCCACGTCACGGGCAATGCTGCGCACGTAGGTGCCCTTAGACACATGGCAGTAGACATTCCAGGCAACCTCATCCTCAGCCTCGACGGATAGAAGGCGAGCCTCATGAATGGATACGTGACGCGCCTCGAGCGTAACTTCCTCGCCAGCGCGAGCGCGATCGTAAGCACGCTTGCCATCTACCGAGATGGCCGAAAAGGCTGGCGGTATTTGATCGAACTCCCCCACCAGGCCTGCCACAACCGTGGCGGCATAGGACTCATCGCGCAGAACGTCAGGCACGTCGCGAACGACCGTGACCTCACCCTCAGCATCATCGGTGGTGGTTTCGCACCCAAAAACGATGCGCCCCTCATAGGCCTTTTCGTCCAAGGTCAGCATGCCCAAGAGACGAGCACCTTGTCCGACGCCTACGACCAGCACGCCTGAGGCGGCAGGATCAAGCGTTCCCGCATGCCCGACACGACGCTCCCCCATCGCACGTCGAACGCGCCCCACCACATCATGGCTTGAGGGACCAACGGGCTTGTCAATGGCTAGGAGGCAGTTGATGCCGCTCTCCCCGCGCTTCACGAGGCATCGCACCTCTCTGAATCAGGCTCTGCAAAGAGCGCCTGGAGCAGCGGGAGCGCTGCGGAGAGTGCGTCATCAACGGTTCCTTCGATGGTAAAGCCTGAGGCAGCACGATGCCCGCCACCACCCAAGGCGCGCGCGACACCAGAAATGTCACGCCCCGTCTTGGATCGCAGGTTACCGCGCACCTTCCCACCAGGAACCTCCTTGAGGAAAAGAGCCACCTCGGAACCCTCAACGCTGCGCACGACGTCCACCAGGCCGTCGCTTTCGTCCAAGCTGGCACCCGTCCTCATGAGGTCAGCCTGGGTTGCGTAGCTATATGCGATACGCCCGCGCTCAAAGGTAGTGATGCGACCCATAACGGCTGACTTGAGGTGCAAGAAGGCAAGCCTAAAGCTCTGGTAAACATTGAGGGATACCTCAGAAGGGGAGGCACCGTGGTCTACGAGGAAACTCGCAACCTCAAATGCCTCCGCATCTGCGTTCTGATACTGAAAACGACCCGTATCGGTCGTAATGGCGCAGAAGAGGTTCTGCGCCATATCCTTGGTGACCTCAACGCCCAGCCATTCGGCGAATTCAGTCACGATAACACCGGCTGCGGCTGCCTCGGGACGCACGATGAGGGCGTCGGCCACCACCTCGTCACCTGGATGATGATCGAGAATGGCCGTATGGGTTGCCCGAGCAAGAACCGCCTCGCCGTCACCGAGACGCGAGGGCATGTTCAGGTCAACCGAGATGAACAGATCGGGCGACTCATCGTAGGCACACGCCCGCACAAAGTCGTCCGCACCAGGCAGAAACCGATAGATGCGTGGAACCACATCATCCTCGGCAAGGAGGTTCGTCACGCGCTTGCCTTCCCAATGCGCACGAATGACCTGGGCGAGCGCAAGGCCAGAACCAAGCGCGTCGCCATCAGGATTCACATGCGAGCAGATGGCAATCGTCTTCGCAGCGTCTATCAACGCCGCTACGCGTTCAAACGCATCGGCACATTCGTCCACATGAGAAAGCACGGCTCCCCCTACTACCCTACCGGTCTTCTCCGTCATCTTCGGCGTCGTCCACCATACCGCCATCGCGGTCGATGGGATAGCCAAACTCGTCCTTCTCCACGCCAATGGTGGGTGGAACGTCCTCAAGCGCGACGGCGATGCGCTCGGCTTCGTCGGCCGTGGTGTCAATCTCGAAAAACAGCTCGGGTGTCACGCGCCAGCCAAGGCTGTGGCCCAACAGCGAGCGGATCCGCCCCTTGGCCCGGCCGAGGGCCGCGCGCACGATGTCGTAGCGCGCGGCCTCACAGCTGACATAGGCACGCATGACGGATTTGTCCACGCTGACCTCGACGCCCGTCACAGTCACGAGCGACAGATCGGGGTCCGCTAACTCGAAGAGCATGATGCTGGCGAGCTTCTCGCGCGCGATCTGATTGATGCGGCGGGAGTTCTGATTCTGCTTCATGCGTCTTCCTTACTCCGTACGGGCAATCTGGTCGATGCGATAGGCCTCGAACATGTCGCCCGGATGGATGTCCTGGAAGTTTTCCAGACCCATACCACCCTCAAGGCCAGCGCGCAGGCTCTTGACGTCATCCTTGTAGTGACGCAGCGACGCGATCTTGCCGTTGTACACGACGATGCCATCGCGGACGAGGCGCACGGAGTCGCTGTTGGCGATCTCGCCCTCCTCGACGCGAACACCGGCGGCGATGCCCACCTTGGGCACCTTGAAGGTGTCCAGAACGATGGCGATGCCGGTCTGGACCTCGACCTCGGTCGGCTTCAGCATGCCGATACGAGCCGCGTCGATGTCCTCCATGGCCTTGTAGATGACGTCGTAGGTGCGGATTTCCACGCCCTTGTGCTCGGCATCGTTGCGGGCCTTGGAATCCGGGCGCACACCGAAGCCGATGATGATGGCATTCGAGGCGTCGGCCAGCGTGACGTCGGTCTCGTTGATGGCGCCGACGGCGGAGTGGATGACGTTGATGCGGACCTCGGACTGGTCCATCTTCTCCAAGGAGTCCTTGAGGGCCTCGATGGAACCCATGACGTCAGCCTTGATGATGAGGTTGAGCTCCTTGACCTCGGCAGCCTCCATGGTGGCAAAGAGGTTCTCGAGCGTGACGTGCTTGACCTTGTTCTGCTCCTCGATACGAGCCTTGAGGGCGCGCTCGTCCGCGAGGTTGCGAGCATCGCGCTCGTCGGGGAAGACGCGGAACTCGTCGCCTGCCATGGGGACGCTCTGCAAGCCAAGAATCTCCACCGGGTAGGACGGTGTCGCCTGCTTGACGGGACGGCCCTTGTGGTCGAGCATGGCGCGAACCTTGCCGAAACTCATGCCAGCAACCAAAGCGTCGCCCACACGAAGCGTGCCACGCGTGACAAGCACCGTTGCGACGGAGCCGCGACCACGGTCGAGCTTGGCCTCGAGGACGTTACCGGATGCGAAGGTGTCCGGGTTGGCCTTGAGCTCAAGCACGTCCGCCTCAAGCAGAATTGCCTCGAGCAGGTCATCAATGCCAAGCTTCTGACGAGCGGAGATGTCGACGAACATGTTCTCGCCGCCCCACTCCTCAGGGATGATGCCGTACTCGGTGAGCTCCTGACGAACGCGCGTCGGGTCGGCGCCGGCCTTATCGATCTTGTTGACCGCGACGATGATGGGCACGCCAGCGGCCTTTGCATGGTTAATTGACTCGATGGTCTGGGGCATGACGCCGTCGTCCGCAGCGACGATCAGGATGACGATGTCGGTCACCTTGGCGCCACGGGCACGCATGGCCGTAAAGGTCTCGTGACCAGGGGTGTCGATGAAGGTGATGACGCGACCGTTGATCTTGACTTGGGAAGCGCCGATGGCCTGCGTGATGCCGCCAGCCTCGCCCGCGGCGACACCCGTGTGACGGATGGCGTCCAGCAGGGACGTCTTGCCGTGGTCGACGTGGCCCATGACGGTAACCACGGGAGGACGGCTCTTCAGGCTGTCGGGGTCATCGTAGAACGTGAAGGAGTTCTCCTCCTCCTTGGTCATGACCTTGACCTCACGGCCAAGGTCCATTGCGACCATCTCGATCTGGTCGTCTGCCATGCTCTGAGTCATGGTCAGCATCTCGCCAAGCAGGAACATGCGCTTAATGATGTCAGTTGCGGGAACGCCCAGAAGCTCGGCGAGCTCGGCAACCGTGGAGCCCTGCGGCACCTTGATGGTGTCAAGCTGCGAGAGGTCCTGGTCGTTGGCAATGGCCTGCTCGATGCGCTGCTGTTCGGCAGCTGCGGCAGCCTGCTCCTGGCGACGCTCCTTGCGGCGACGGCGACGTCCCGTAGACTCCTCCGACGCGGCGCGGACGGCCTCGCGAGCTTCGGCCAGAACATGCTCGCGGTTGTATTCCTCCGCCTCACGAGCCATGCGGCTGTAACGGTCCTCGGACTCCTGCCCGCGACGGCCACCCTTGCGGCCACGACCACGGCCACCACGATCGGACTCTGCCTCGGCCTGAGCGGCCTGCAGGTCAGACGCCTGAATGCGCGGACCGCTCGTGCGGCGCTGGCGCGGCTGCTGTCCGGCAGAATCGGCCGGGGTGTCCTGACGGCGAGGCTGACGCTGCTGACGTCCCTGGCCCTGGGTCTGGGGCTGTGCCTGAGCTTGAGCCTGGGGCTGAGCCTGC
>JAUNJR010000104.1 GCA_030533135.1 Coriobacteriales bacterium | reverse complement strand
TGGGCTACGACGAAGGCGGCGAGCTGACCAAGGCCGTGCGCCGCAAGCCGTACTCCGTAGTCCTGTTTGACGAGATTGAGAAGGCCCACCCGGACCTCTTCAACATCTTGCTGCAGATCCTGGACGAGGGTCGCCTGACCGACGGCCAGGGCCGCACCGTGGACTTCTCCAACACGGTCATCATCATGACCAGTAACGTTGGTGCACGTCAGATTGCCGCCAGCGCGCCGATGGGCTTCACGTCCAGCGGCAAGGCAGGCCTTTCTGACAAGGAGATTAAGAGCCGCGCAGAGGCCGAGCTCAAGAAGCTCTTCCGTCCTGAGTTCCTCAACCGCGTGGACGAGATCGTGGTCTTCAAGTCTCTGACCGGCCCGCAGCTGCGTGGCATCGTCGACCTCATGGTCGTCGACCTGCGCAACCGCCTCATCACGCAGGGCATGTCCATCGAGCTTACGGACGCCGCGCGTGACCTGGTTGCCAAGGAGGGCACCGATCCCATCTATGGCGCCCGCCCGCTGCGTCGTGCCATCCAGACGCTCATCGAGGACCCGCTTGCCGAGGGTCTGCTGCAGGGCGAGTGGAAGCCGGGCGACATCATCCTGGTGGACGCGGTCGACGGCTCGCTGACCTTCGCCCGCGGCGAGGGGGAGATTCCCGCCCTGTCCGAGCGCATCCATATGGAGGCGCCCAAGGCCCGCGAGCGCTGGAGCACGCCGTCCATCCCCGCCCCTGGCGGCCTTGCCTCTGACGCCCAGTAGCGTCATGGCCGTCAAGCTCATAGGTTGACCGACTGGCGCCCCGCTATCCTCCGTCTCGTTGAGCGGTCGGGAGCGGGGCGCTTTCTTATGGGCAAGAGGCTGCGCGTCGACGAGCGGGTAATTCGTGTAGGTGAGACAGGGGCAATCAGGTTGCCGTATGACAAATGCAACTGTTTTCCGCGTGGTGGTCAAGCCGCTCAAAACCCACCGCACGAGAGAGAAGGGTCTCACATGAAGGTTGTCAGCAAAGGCCCGGCACCGTACGAGTACCTCGACGAGGCCATGTTCATTCGCAATAACTACGAAAGCTACGCCCAGGGAAAGCGCCCAAAGATCAAGGGCATGACGACCGTCTATAAGCGGCTGCTGATTGAGGGCGTGGTTGCTCTGTTGCTGTGTCTTGCGGTGTTCTTCCTGCGACATTCTGGCGAGCTGTTCAACATCGTCTTGCTCATCATCATTGGCGGGCTCTCCACGTTTCTTGGTGTCTACATCAGAATGTATCTTTCCACTACCAAGGCCATCAAGATCATGATGGGGTCTTGGGGCGAGCGCAGCGTGGAGGTGTCTTCCGACGGCGTGGCCTTCGCTTCGGACGACATGGAGGCCTGGCTTCCCTGGAGTGAGATCCTTTGCATCGTGGCGGGCAACCACATCATCGCGTTTCTACCCTCGGCGCCAAATGGCAGGAAGCCGGTCGTGGGCATCAGCATCGAACACAGGGACGAACTGCTCCAGACCCTGCGTGAGTATGGTCACGAGCCCCTGTTTGTCGATTGCGGGAAGTAAGGCGCGAAGGGCGTAAAGTGGCAAATGATGGACCGCGTGAGCCAGTAAAACCGGATTTCTGTCCAGCGTCTGACGACGCTGTCAGCCGACACAATAACGCGTCCCAGACAGAACAATTGCACGTATACTAATGTGAAGTGCGTGTGCTTCCAGAAGGAAGGAGGAGCCATGGACAACACCGAGGAGCGCCTTAAGGACGCCATTAAACAGACTGCTCCCGGCACGGCGCTTCGCCATGCCCTGGATATGATCATTGCGGGACATCTTGGTGCGCTCATCTGCATCGGCGACGAGGACAACGTGATCGCAGCAGGTGACGATGGTTTCAAGTTGGATGTCTATTTCACGGCAAACCGCCTGTTTGAGCTTTGCAAGATGGACGGTGCGGTGGTCGTGGACAAGGACCTCACGCAGATTCTGCGCGCAAACTATCACCTGAACCCGAGCCCGTCCCTGCCCACGTCCGAGACGGGCATGCGTCACCGCACCGCAGCACGCATGAGCCTTCTGACCAGCGCCTATGTCATCTCGGTCTCCGAACGTCGGCAGGTCGTAACCGTCTATGTCGATGGCAAGGGCCGCCAGCTGCGCCCAGTTAGCCAGCTCATGAGCTCGGTCAACCAGCTGCTGGTCTCGCTGCAGAACAGCCGCATCCAGCTTGACCGTGCCTTGCTGCGCCTGACGACGCTCGAGCTGGACAACTACGTCACCGTTGCCGACGTCGCGCAGGTGCTGTACCTCTTTGAGGTGCTCATGACCATTGGCGACGAGCTCGAGGGCATCATCATCGAGCTGGGTACCGAGGGCCGCTCGGTCCGCATGCAGCGCGACGAGTTCGTCGGCGACATGGACGAGGAATACACGCTCATGATTCGCGACTACGCGCGTGACTCCTCCGAGGAGGCTGCCGTCAAACTGCGTCGCGAGTTCCGCGAGACTTCCAACCGGCTGCTGCGCTCGCCCAAGCGCGTTGCAGAGCTTCTGGGCTTCGAGGGTTACGAGGAGGACTCCGTGCTCACGCCGCTGGGCCTGCGTACGCTCAACAACGTGTCCGTCGTCCGCAAGGGCATGGCGGACAAGATCGTCGACGAGTACGGCTCGCTGCAGCAGCTTATGGACGACATCGAGCAGAACCCCGATCGTCTGGACGATCTGGGTGTGGACAACCCCTCCATCCTGGCTGACAGCCTGTATCGCATGTGGGGCAAGCGCGCATGAGTGCGGGATCGCAGATAGCCTGCCCAGAGGTGCGCCAGCAGGCGGTGGATGAAGAAGAGCACAAGGCCGACACCTGCGCAGTCATCGTGGCTGGCGGTGTCGGCTCTCGTTTTGGTGACGCACGCGGAAAGCAGTTTGTGGAGCTCTGTGGGCTTCCGCTGGCCAGTTGGTCGGTGCTGGCCTTCGACCGCGCGCCGTCCGTGGGGCACATCGTCATTGTCTGCCCCGCTGGTCGGGCAGACGAAACGCGCCGGCTGGTGTTGATGCCCCTGACCCTCACCACGCCCGTATCGTTTGCCTTTGGGGGACAGACGCGCCAGGAATCGGTCATGAACGGGCTCTCGGCACTGCCCGAGGGCTTTGAGCTGGTGGCCATTCACGACGGCGCACGCCCACTTGTCTCGGTGGAGACCATCGAGCAGTGCCTTGAAGCGGTGCGCGAGGACGCCACGCTTGACGGAGCCATTTGCGCTTGTCGTTGCACGGATACGCTCAAGTTGGTCGAGGGCTCTGATATCGTGGCAACGCCCGACCGCAGCTTCTATTGGTGCGCACAGACGCCACAGAGCTTCAGGATCCCCGCTATCGTGGCTGCACATCGTGCGGCTGCGCGTGATGACTACGTAGGCACAGATGACGCGTCGCTGATTGAGCGTCTGGGTGGACGAGTGCGCTGCGTGGAAAGCCCGCGCGACAACATCAAAGTGACCTTGCCAGAGGATCTTGCCGTTGCAGAGGCCTCGATGCGCCAGCGCCTTGCAAGCGAGGGCTGCGGGCTCTAACGGGGCAACGGGACGAGCACTTCTCCAAATCAGGAAGGAAAGCCATGCTACATATTGGACATGGGTATGACGTGCACGCCTTTGCCGAGGGCCGCAAGTGTATTCTGGGCGGCGTGGACATTCCGCATCCGCGCGGTCTGGATGGGCACTCTGACGCGGACGTGCTGGTACACGCCGTAATGGACGCCCTGCTTGGCGCCATGCGTGCCGAGGACATCGGCCAGCTGTTCCCCGACACGGACCCCGCGTACAAGGGCGCTGACTCAATTATGCTGTTGCAGCACGTTGCGGACCTTGCGCGCAAGCGCGGCTACACCATTCTGGACGTCGACTGCACCATTGCGGCGCAGGCACCCAAGATGGCGCCTCACCGCGCCGCCATGCGCGAGAACATCGCGCGTGCCATGGGCGTGGACGTCGGGCAGGTTGGCGTGAAGGCCACCACCACCGAGCGCCTTGGATTTGTTGGTCGCGAGGAGGGCATTGCGGCGTGGGCCGTGGCGCTTTTGGATGACGGTCGATGTTGACGGGTAGCTAGGCTATCATCAGTACGCTACAAACACGCACGCTAGGAGACCCCCATGCTTGTTTATAACAGCCAGACCCACCGTAAGCAGGAGTTTGAGACCATTGAGCCCGGCCGTGTCCGCATGTACGTCTGCGGCCCCACGGTGTACGACCAGATTCACATCGGCAACGCGCGCACGTTCCTGAGCTTTGACGTGATTCGCCGCTACCTCATGTTCAAGGGCTACGAGGTCACCTTTGCCCAGAATCTGACTGACGTGGACGACAAGATCATCAACCGCGCCAACGAAGAAGGCCGTACGGCCGCAGAGGTCGCCGAGGAGTACTCGGCCGCCTTTATCGAGCAGATGCATCGCTTTGGCATCCTTGACCCCGACATCCGCCCGCGCGCCACGCGCGAGATCGAGGCCATGCAGGAGATGATCAAGCTGCTGATCGAGGAGGGCAGCGCGTATCCCGTGCCCTCTGGTGACGTGTACTTCTCCGTGCGCTCTGATTCGTCGTACGGCGTGCTGTCCGGCCGCGATGTGGACCAGCTGCGCCAGGGCGAGCGCGTGGAAGAGAATGACGAGAAGCGCGACCAGCTTGACTTTGCCCTTTGGAAGGCTGCCAAGCCTGGCGAGCCCAGCTGGCCGAGCCCGTGGGGCGAAGGTCGCCCCGGCTGGCATACCGAGTGCTGCGCCATGATTCACCGTCATTTGGGCACGCCCATTGATATCCACGGCGGCGGTTCCGACCTCATCTTCCCGCATCACGAGAACGAGACCGCGCAGGCCATGTGCGCGTGGCACACGCCGCTGGCCAACGTGTGGATGCACACGGGCATGCTCCGCGTGGAGGGCGAGAAGATGTCCAAGAGCTTGGGCAACTTCTACACCCTGAAGGAGGTCCTGGACAAGTATCCGGCCGACGCCGTGCGCCTGCTCATGATGCAGACCCACTACCGCGCGCCGCTTGACTTCACGTTTGCGCACCTTGAGGGCATGGTCGGAACGCTCGAGCGCCTGCAGACCTGCGTCAAGAACCTGCGCTGGGCCGCCGCCAACGCCCCGCAGGACGGCGTGCTGAACGACCGCGACCGCGAGCTGGGCCGTGCCGTGGATGCCGCACATGACCAGTTTGTGGCCGCCATGGACGACGACTTCAATACCGCTGGTGGACTGGCTGCGATCTTTGCGCTGGTTACCGCTGCCAATACGTATCTGGCTGAGGCTGCTGACGACGTGGCGACCTCTCCGGCGCTGCGTGCGGCTGACATGCTGGAAGAGCTGACCGACGTGCTTGGCGTCAAGCTCGTGTCTGAGGGCGAGACGCTGCCGGCCGAGCTGGTGGGCCTTGCTGCCGAGTATGCTGGGTACGCTGGCTCGTCTGCCGAGGAGGCCGCCGAGGTTCTGCTGGCAGCCCGTCAGGCAGCCCGCAAGGAGAAGAACTGGGCTGTCGCCGACGCCATCCGCAATGGCATCACAGCGCTGGGCCTGGTCGTCGAGGACACCGCGGCAGGCGCTCGTCTGCGCGTGAAGTAGGAGCTTGTCGTGGCAAAGAACCAGTCAAGGAAGCCTGGCCGCGACGTCCGTGGGGGCACGGGCAAGCGTCAGGAGAAGATAGCGCCGATGCGTGGCGGCACGTCTCGCATGGAGCGCACGCAGGCAAAACGCACGCAGGCGAGTTCTGCGGGGCGCGGCCAGCGCCGCGACGAGGCGCGTGACAAGCGCCCCCAGCGTAAGACGTCGGGGCAGAAGGCGGACCTGGTCATTGGTCGCCGCGCTGCCGCCGAGGCCCTTGCCGCGGGCGTGCCGGTCAAGAGCGCCCTGGTGCAAAACATTGCGGGGAAGCGCGACGCAACGCTTGAAGCCCTGGTCAAGCAGCTTGAGGGCGAGGGCATCGAGGTCGAACGCGTCCCCAAGGGAAAGCTTGACGCGTTGGCTGAGGGCGGCGCCCATCAGGGCGTCGTGCTTCGTGCGCGCCCGTTTGAGTATGCCGAGCTTGCCGATGTCATCGCCGCAGCTGGTGAGGGTGATGCGCTGGTCGTCGTGCTTGATCACGTGACTGACCAGGGCAACCTGGGAGCCATTATCCGTACGGCCGAGGTTGTCGGCGCCGCGGGCGTCGTGATTCCGAGCGTTCGTGCGGCGGGCGTGGGCGTTGGCGCGTACAAGACGTCTGCCGGCGCGGTCATGCATCTGCCCATTGCGCGCGTTCCTAACCTGGCTCGTGCGCTTGAGGACCTGAAGGACGCGGGCTTCTGGGCGGCTGCCGCGACGGAGCATGCGGCGGACGACGTCTGGCACGCCCCGTTTGGCGGTCGGTTGGCGCTGGTCATGGGGTCCGAAGGCGAGGGCATCTCCCGTCTGGTGCGCGAGAAGTGCGACTTTGAGTGCCGGCTTCCGCAGCGCGGAGTGATTGAGTCCCTGAACGTGGCCCAGGCCACGACCGTCCTGTGCTACGAGTGGCTGCGTCGTGTCTCGCTTGCCGAGGAGGCGGGGGAGTAGCATGGCGCGTCGCGCGCTTCTGGTGGTCGACGGCTATAACGTCATCTATGGCACCGTGCGTTATCAGGGGCTGATTGACGAGCATGCGGGTGCCGGGGC
>JAUNJR010000103.1 GCA_030533135.1 Coriobacteriales bacterium | reverse complement strand
ACCAAGGACGGCCCCAAGGTGCTCGAGTTCAACGCGCGCTTTGGCGACCCGGAGACTCAGGTGGTTCTGCCGCGCATGCAGGCTGACTTGGTTGAGGCCTTCCTTGCCTGCGATAACGGGACCCTTGCTGACGTGCCTATCAACTGGGGTGACGACTGGGCGGTCAGCGTCGTCCTGACCAGCGCCGGCTATCCTGGCAGCTACGAGAAGGGCAAGGTCATCACGGGCATCGATGACGCGGCTGCCATGGACGGTGTGACCGTGTACCATGCCGGCACTGCGCTTGATCCTGACGGCCAGGTCCTGACGGCTGGTGGCCGCGTGCTTGACGTGACCGCAGTGGCGCCCACGTTCGAGGCTGCTCGTGCTCAGGCCTACGCTGCCTGCGAAAAGATTGACTTCGAGGGCAAGACCTTCCGTACCGATATTGGTCTGAAGGCCATTTTGGGTCGCGAGAACCTCTAGAAGGCGACCCACGCACGACACGAACCACGCACTCGGGGGCACACATGACAAAGGACAACCAAGAAGTCGTCGATGTGACAGCAGAGATTCAGCAGGACGATACGCCCGATGATGTCGTTGACCTGCCTGGCGCACTGGACGATGCGCTGGACAGCATGAAGAGCAGTACGGTGGCATTTGTCTACGATGGGGACCGCGACGATGACAGTCACGAGTCTGGCGAGCCGCTGCGTCGCGCTTTCGTTCCTGGCGAAGAGGACCCGCGTGACGAGGGGCTTCGCGAGCGTACGACGGCTGAGGAGATGGTCTGGAAGGGCCGCATCTTCAACATCGACCGGCTTCAGGTCCAGCTACCCGACGGGCGCGACGGCATGCGAGACATCGTGCGCCATCCTGGTGCCGTCGCCATCGTGGCCCTGACTGATGACGGGCGTATCTGCCTCGTGCGCCAGTACCGTGCCTCGCTCGATCGCGTTACGGTTGAGATTCCTGCTGGAAAGCTCGATCCTGGCGAGGACCCGCTTGATTGTGCCATCCGTGAGCTGCAGGAAGAGACTGGCATGATTGCGGAGCGCATGGCCTTCCTGACAACCATCGCCACGGGTGTGGGCTTCTGCGACGAGCTCATCCACATTTACATGGCAACGGGACTGTCCTTTGCACAGTCCAGCCCTGATGCTGACGAGTTCATCAACGTCGACCTGGTCGAGCTGACAGAGCTCATTGACGCCGTTTTGGACGGAAAGATCGAGGATGCCAAGACGGTAGTCGGCGCCCTCATCTGCGACGCCATCGCTCATCGCCTGTCTCCAGAGGAGTAAAAGAGCAGCAGGTCAAATAGAGAAAAACTTGACTCGTATACACGGCGCTACATCAATGAGCGCCGTGTATACTCACCTAGGTACCTCTGGTTTATTTGTCATCGGATTGGCGAGACGAGGCGAACGACTACGGCAATGGCGCCCAAGCATAGTGCAGTCAAGCAGAAGGGTCGGTTTGTCCCTATTCTCTGCCATATCTTTGGCACGATGCTTATCGTGGCCGTGTTCGCCCTGACATTGCCGCTGAGTATTCCACGGCTTCTGGGCTATGAGGTGTTCGAAGTCATCAGCGGTAGCATGGAGCCGGACATACCAGTAGGCAGCGCCATCTACGTGCGTGCAGTTGACGCAACAGACGTCCAGGTAGACGAGGTCATTGCGTTTCATGATGCGGATGCCGTCATAGCCCATCGCGTGGTGGAAAACCGTACCTCTCAGAGCGAGTTTGTCACAAAGGGTGACGCCAACAACACGGAGGACTCGGACCCCATTTCCTATGAGGCGCTGATTGGTGTCGTTGCCCTGCATGTCCCGCTTGTGGGCAGCGCCATGACGTTGTATGCCAGCAATGTGGGCAAGATCTATCTGATGCTGACCCTTGCCTGCGGCGTCATGCTCAACATTTTGGGTGATCGCATAAAGCGCCTGCAAAGCCAGCGTCTGCGTGCCCAGATTGAGGCGCGCCTGGCCAAAGGGGACACCGTCAACAACGCTCAGTTACAGGCGGCTGCCGACGCAGAAGCTCGTGCCAGCCGTCGTGGCGAATGGATGCTTGGAACCATCATGGTGGTGCTTGCGCTCATCTTCTTTGGATCTGGCGCCGTCATCGCCTTTGTGAACTATCAGTACCATCTGAGTGACGACACATATAACGCCGCAAAGTCAACCTACGTTGGTGAAACTGATGACGAGCTTGCGGCCAGGGCAGGTGTCATCGCTCCCATCAAGATTGATTTCAAGAAGCTCCAGGAGATCAATCCTGACGTGCAGGGCTGGATTTATTGCGAGGGAACCGACATCAACTATCCGGTAATGCAGGGCGAGACCAATGACACCTATCTGCGCCACGACTATCACGGAGATTACAACGTGCGTGGCTCCATCTTTGTCGACTCGGAGAACTCTCCCAACTTCGCGGATGCCAACACGATCATCTATGGCCATCACATGAGTTCAGGGACCATGTTCGCCATGCTCGAGGACTGGTCAGACCAGGCCTACTACGAAGAGCATCCTTACCTGTGGCTGCTGACTCCCACGCAGGATTACCGGGTCGTGCTGGTGAGTGCCCACCACGTTAATGCCTACTCTGGTCTGTACGAGATTCTGCATGACCACGACGAGCGCTTCACGCAGTTCCTGGCAGAGGCAACGGCGAACTCTGACTTTGTGCCTGTTGCAGGGGCTGAGGTCGACCCACAACGCAACTACGTGATGCTCTCAACCTGTGCATACATTTTTGATGACGCACGTTACGTCGTTCACGGGAAGCTCGTGCCAGTTAACAGTGCTGGCGGCAAGGTCTTGACCGCGGCTTCCGATGCATAGCAAACGCAACAATGCCATATCGATTGGCTTAACTTCAAATATCTCTGGCACCTTAGTGAACGAATCCCTCAGTATGGGGTATCATGTCAAGGATATGGAGAGGTGGCAGAGTGGTTGAATGCAGCGGTCTTGAAAACCGCCGGGCCGAAAGGTCTCGCGGGTTCGAATCCCGCCCTCTCCGCCATATTGTTGTAACTGACTGGAGGTTATCATGGCTATCTTGATTGCCCTCATTGCCGTTGCAGCTCTGGTTGCAGTGGCCTACGTGACGATTTACAACGGGATCGTCACCAAGAACAACCGTTGTGACAACGCTTGGCAGACCATCGACGCTCAGCTGCAGCGCCGTAACGACCTGATCCCCAACCTGGTCGAGACGGTCAAGGGCTACGCAACTCACGAGTCCGAGACTCTCATGGCCGTGACCAACGCTCGCGCTGCCGTTGCTGGCGCCGCTACCCCCGAGGACAAGATGGCTGCTTCTGGCGAGCTTAGCCACGCTCTCTCTCGCCTGCTTGCCGTTGCCGAGGCCTATCCTGAGCTGAAGGCTAACACCAACTTCCAGCAGCTCCAGGGCGACCTGACCGACACCGAGAACAAGATCAGCTACGCTCGCATGAGCTTCAACGACTGCGTCCTCGAGTACAACAACGCCATCACGACCTTCCCGGGCAACCTGGTCGCTGGCTCTCGCTTCCAGAAGCGTCAGGGCTTCATCGTCGAGGATGCCTCCGTGCGCGAGGCCCCCAAGGTGCAGTTCTAAGCGTTCGTTTCGCCGATAGTCGACTCGGCGGGCCCCTCAGGAATCATTTCCTGGGGGGTCTGTTTTTGTTGACGCCGCCGTGCTCTGAAGAAGTCCCTCAGCACGGTGGCGCATTCATCCTCCGGGCTGGGTGTCCCACGGGCTGGGTGTCGCGTGGGGTTAGCGGGTGCTGTTGCCCCAGACGGGGGTCGTCTTCACGTAGGTCCAGTGGTAGGGGAAGTCTGGCTGTTGGATTCGCTTTGCGATAAGCGTTGCCGTAAACCGTCCGATGTCGCTGCTTGGAATTATTGCGGTGGTGAGCGACGGTTCGACGACAGCGGACTCCGGCGAACCACCGAATCCAGACACCATGACGTCTGAGGGGATGGAGAGCCCCTTGCGCTTCAGGGCGGCCATGAGGCGAATGGCCAGGAAGTCGTTGGCGCAGACGAAGGCGTCGGGCATGTACGGCAGGGCATCAAGCTGCTCAAGCAGCCAATCAACATTTCCGTATAGGTCGCTGTCTTCTGCCAGAATGCAAACGTCACGGTTAAGCCGCAGCCCCGCGGCGTTAAGCGCCTCGCAAAAGCCGATCCAACGCTCGTAGAAGCTATTGCAGTGTTCAATGTCCCCTACGAAGCCAAAGTGCTTCGCTCCACCAGAGATCATGTGGTCGACCAGGGACGCTTCGCTCGTGACGTTTTCCATCGAAACGAAGTCACACTGTATCAGTTCCTCTACCACGTGAGGATAGGAGTCCACAAAGACGGTTGGCTCTCCGAGCGAACAGACCATCTCGATGTATTCGCGGTCAAACAGTTCAATTCCAACGATTCCAGCGACATGCTCTAGGTCAAGCAGAGCGGGAAGTCTCTTGTTCAAAAGGTCCTCAGGCGATACCTCATACATTTGCATTGTGTATCCGAGACGGGATATCTGATCGGTAAAGCTCGTCAAAAAGTAGGCGCCAAAGCTATGGCTCAGGAGTTTGTGCTGCGTCAAGAGGGCGATGTTACCGTTCTGCTTTTTCCCAGCCACTCCTTCGATGGAGTACTGGTAATAGCCGAGCTCACGAGCCTTGTTGACAACGAGGTTTTTGGTGGACTCTGGTACAGAACCCCGCCCATTGAAGACCTTGGACACCGTATTCCGCGACAACCCACAGGCATCCGCGATATCCTGCATGGTTACTCGTTTCAGCGCCATAAGCACCCTTCGCCATAGACACGCGCCAACGTGCTGACCAATCTTTCCCACAGGAGATTTACAGAACGTAAATCTCAAGACTTCCTAGATGTGTAAATACCAAATAGATAATAGGGAGAAACGGTCAAACAACCACTTGCAAATGCACCAAAAACATATTGACACAAGTAAAGATGAAATCCATCATTAGACAAGATGGCGATAATGTGTAGGAATGCTTTTGAAATGTTTACATTATGCACATTAGAGTTGTCAAACTCACACATCGGGATTGACGTGTTATCCAACGTCACCTGTCTGGCAAGACGGTTGGCCTCACGCGAGGAGGAGTAGTAATGAAACGCACGAGAGTCATGATTGCAGTCATGCTTCTGGCTGCGCTCCTGGTTAGTGGCTGTGCCTTGGCCATGGCCGCAGAAGAGGAGGCGGTTCCAGAGGAGGAGGCTCAGACTCAGCTGGCTGATCCATATCCGTTCCAGGACTTCCCAGCCAAGGCTCCTCAGCAGCAGGCTTCAGGTGGGCAGGTGACGCAGACCAAGGTACAGACCGACCTGTTCAAGGCCAAGTTCGAGGGCGACACGGTCTCGGGCAGCGGCGGAGCCGTCGGCGGCAAGTTCCATTTCATTGCCACGGAGACCGACGGAGAGTCTTGGCATGTCAAGCTCGAGGCAAACTATCCCACCGTCTCGGGTCGTGATTACGCCGTGACCTACAACTTCACCTCCGACGTGGCCGGCACGGTCAAGTTCGGCGACTTCCAGGAGTTCCAGATTCAGGAAGGCGAGAACAGCGTCACGGGCACCTTCACCGCCAAGGACAGCACGAGCTATCTCGATCTTCAGCTTGGTATGCTGCCGGCCTTCACCATCGACTTCACCGATATCCAGGTGAAGGAGTACGCGGACGAGGTCACGTATGAGGATGCACTTCCCGCGCCAGTGAACTTCAAGAGGGAGTCTCGCGTTTATGAGCGTCATGACATGGGCTACGACACGGTTCTTGTGCGAGGCGATAACGCGATTAACATCAACTACGAGTCCATTCCGCTCGACCTCGGCGTTTGGAAGTCCAAGCTCTATGTGAGGACCGGCCTGGTTCCCAAGCAGGGCACCCACTATCGCGTCACCGCTGATGTGATGAGCGATCGCTACGAGCGCAACATTCCGTTCGAGCTCCTTCTCAATGACGGCGATATCGAGAAGGGTTATGGCGCGCTCTACGGCCAGGAGCTGGTTCCTGGCGAGGTAAAGACCTGCGAGGCCGTGATTACTGGCAACGGCAACGGCGACGAGCTCATCCTCCAGTTCTCGCTCGGCGAGGCTCGTGGCGGGTCCCTGATCATCGTGGGCAACGTCCACGTGGACAAGATCATTGACCAGTACACCGACGTGCTTCCCGAAGGCTTCGCGCTTGATCAGTCTGTGGTGACTGGCGCGATCATCGATGAGCCCGTCCCCGTGGCCTATGAGAACATTCCGCTGTCTCCGGCTTTCTACAGTGGCGTGGAAGCGGTGTACGAGCAGCATGACGATGGCTATGTCGTGGATCTTAAGGAGGGCTCGTCGAGCGCGACGATGGCAATCACGCAAGCACCGTCCAACCCGGATGACCGCGGCGTGTGGAAGGCCAAGCTTTATGCCGCTACCGGCGTGACGCTTAAGCCGGGCAGGAACTACCGTCTCCAGTTCGACCTCGATTCCGAAGGAAACCAGGCTGACTACGAGATCTGCTTTGACGGCAACGTCGAGAACGCATACGGCGCGCTGTACGGCCGCAGCCTGACGGCTGGCGGCACGGACCACGTCGACATGATTCTCAATCCCGAGAAGAGCGACGGTCCGCTGACGGTTCGCTTCCAGCTGGGCAAGACGGACACCGCCTCGGGCAACAC
>JAUNJR010000102.1 GCA_030533135.1 Coriobacteriales bacterium | reverse complement strand
CGCACGAGGTGCCTTCGTTTGATACGTGCGAGTACCTTGACCTGTGGTTTGTTGGCATGGGCGGGGCTCGCATCTATGCTAAGTACGTGCGTCCGACGTTGCCGGGGCCGCTTCCGCTGGTGCTGCAGTTCCATGGATATCCAGGTGCTTCACGCTCCTGGTTCGAGCAATCCTCGTTTGCGGGGATGGGCTGTGCGCTTATCGCGATGGATAACCCTGGTCAGGGTGGCCTGAGCGAGGACGTTGGGGGATTCAAGGGCACCACGGTGGCCGGTCACTTGGTGGCTGGCGTTGACGGCGAGCCTAAGGATCTCTACTACGTGCGGCTGTATCAAGACGTGCGTATCCTTTGCCGCATCGTGCGCGCCATGGGGGAGCAGGGGCTCTTTGACCTTTCGCGTATCTATGTGAACGGCGCGTCGCAGGGTGGTGGCATGGGCATTGCCTGCTGCGCACTCAACAACGACCTCATCGCCAAGGCGGCCATCCTCTATCCGTTCCTCTCGGACTACCGCAAGGTGTACGAGCTCGGTGCGGACGAGATTGCCTACGAGGGCATCCGTTATTACGCACGTTGGTTTGACCCCGATGGCACCCGCGAGGACGAGTGGTTTGGCAAACTTGCCTACGTCGAGACCAACCACTTTGCCCATCTGGTGCGTTGTCCCGTGCTCTTTGGCACGGGGCTTGCTGATACGGTTTGCCCTCCAGAGACGCAATGCGCCGTCTACAACGACTTGACCTGCGAAAAGCGTCGCGTGCTCTTCCCAGGCTTTGGCCATGAGGAGATTCAGGAGTTCGATGACCTGATTCTTGCCTTCTTTGGGGAACGGCCGGTCGGTCCTGACGAGCCTCCGTATTTGGGGAATGTGCACGCGCGCTATGAGGTGCTGCACACTCAAGCCGACGATGGGACCGAGCTGACCCTGCGCCATGTGGCGCCTGCAACGCCCGGTCGGCATCCGCTCATCCTCATGTTCCATGACCTGGGACGACCTGGACGCGGTTGGCATCACTTGACGCGCTACGTTGCCGCGGGTTTCTCGGTGGTGCAGCTGGAGAATCGCCCGGACGCTTCGCCCGAGACCTTCTCTCGGTCGTACGGTGACGCCATTGAGGCGTATCGGGCAGCGCTCAAGCTCCCTGACGTGAGTGCCATCACCGTCGTGCCGTTTGGCGAGGGGTTTGGTGGCGCGCTTGCCATTGCAGTTGCGCTTCGTGCACCCGCTGACCGCGTCGTGGCGCTCAATCCCTATCCGCTTGACGATATCGGGCCCGATGAGCGGCTGTCCCTCTGCCTGCTCCTTCTGGGAACCTCGCGCATGGACGTCGTGGCGAGCCCCGCTGCGCAGGACGAGTTGGCTGAGCGTGTTGGCCCTGTCATTCATAAGAACTATCCCAAGTATGCTCACGAGCGCATCAATGCGTTCGAGAACGAATTCTTGTCGTTTGTCCATAGGTAACGAAAGGGGTAAACACTATGGCTGACCTTAAGATTTCCGGCGTCGTACCGCCCGTCGTGGTTCCTGACACACCCGATCACGAGCTGGACGTGCCCTCCTTTGAGCGCGTCATCAACTACATGATCGATGCGGGCGTGGATGGCCTCTTCTTCCTGGGATCTTCTGGCGAGGTCGTCTTCTCGACCGACGAGCGTCGCGATCAGGTGGTCCGCGAAGCCGTGCGCATCGTTGGCCATCGCGTGCCCGTGCTGGTGGGCATCATTGACACCGAGACCGAGCGTGTCATCGAGCAGGGCAAGCGCGCCCTTGCGCTTGGCGCCGACGCCCTGGTTGCCACCGCGCCATTCTACGCGCTGGGTGGTCCAGTTGAGGTTGAGGAGCACTTCCGCTGCCTGCACGAGGCGCTGGATGCCCCGATCTTTGCCTACGACATTCCCGTGTGCGTCCACACCAAGCTGGGCTGGAAGATGCTTGCCAAACTTGGTGCCGAGGGCGTGCTCGCTGGCGTCAAGGATTCCTCTGGTGACGACATCAGCTTCCGTTACCTCTGCCAGGAAAACGAGAAGCTCGGCCACCCGCTGCAGCTGCTGACCGGCCATGAGATCGTGGTTGACGGCGCATACCTGTCCGGCGCTGACGGTTCGGTGCCGGGTCTGGCAAACGTCGAGCCCAAGGGTTATGTGCGCATGTGGAAGGCCGCGCAGGCAGGCGACTGGGCAACGGTCAAGGCCGAGCAGGACAAGCTCAACGAGCTGAGCCACATCTTTGACGTGACCAGCGGCGTGGTGGGCTATGCCGGCGGTGTCGGTGCCTTCAAGACGGCCCTGTGGCTCATGGGCATCTTTGATTCCAACACCATGCCGCGCCCGGTCAAGGCTCTTGAGGGCGAGAACGTCGAGGCCATCCGTCAGGTGCTCATCAACTGCGGACTCCTGTAAACAGCAATAGAGATACGAGAGGAGCACACATGTCTACCTATATTGGTGTTGATATCGGCGGGACCAAGATTGCGTGCGGTTTGGTCGAGGTCGTCGAGGGCAAGAAGCCGGTTGTGAAGTCGGTGAGCAAGGTGCCGACCGACGCTCCGAAGGGCGGCGCCCATGTGCTGGCAACGGTGTTGGCACAGGTACAGGCTGCGGTCGATCGTGCGGAAGAGAAGCCGCTGGGTGTGGGCATCTCGTCTGCCGGCGTCGTTGACCCCAAGACCGGTGACATCACCTTCGCCAACGAGCTCATGCCTGGCTGGGGAGGTACCCACCTTGGCGCCGAAGTCACGGCTGCTACGGGCCTGCCCTGCCGTGTACTGAACGACGTGCACGCTCACGCGCTGGGCGAGGCGCGTTGGGGTGGCGGGCTTGGCATGGCAAGCGTGCTGGTCGTTGCCGTGGGCACGGGCATCGGTGGAGCCTACGTCGAGGATGGCGCCATCATGCTCGGCAGCCACAACGAGGCTGGTCACATTGGCCATGTTGCCTGCATCGCAGCGGCTGGTGTGCCGTGCAGCTGTGGTGGCACGGGGCACCTCGAGCCAGTTGGTGCAGGCCCGGGAATCATTGACGAATACGTGCGTCTGGGCGGCGACGCCGAGCTTCCCGACGGGACGCCGATGCATGGTGCCGAGATTGACCGTCGTGCGGCAGCGGGCGATGCGGCGGCCCAGGCGGCAGAGCGCCGCGCAGGCCTTGCGCTTGGTGAGGTTCTCGGGTCCATGTGCAACATGCTTGACCCGGCTGCCGTCATCCTTTCGGGCTCGGTCGTCAAGTGCGGCCCCTCGTGGTCCGAGGCGATGAAAGAGGGCTTCCTGAGTCAGGCTATGCCGCCCGTACAGGGCACGCCGCTGGTAGAGGGCAGGCTGGGCGACGACGCTCCGCTCATTGGCGCAGTCGAGAACGTGCTCCTGTCGGCTTATCGCGAGCTCCGCTAGCCATCCACCCCAAACTGTCACATTGGGGACAGTCCCCAACGTGACAGTTTGGGAGCCATGAAAGGAGAAGCACCATGCACCCTGTCATTGAATCCATCAAGGGCAAGCTCATTGTGTCCGTGCAGGCCTATCCCGGCGAGCCGCTGCGCACGCCCGAAGTCATGGCGCTGATGTCGCGCGCCTGCGAGCTGGGTGGTGCGGCAGCCATTCGCTGCCAGGGCCTTTCGGACATCTCGGCCATCAAGGGCCGCGTGGACATTCCCGTCATCGGTCTGTGGAAAGAGGGGCACGAGGGTGTCTACATCACCCCGACGCTGCGTCATGCCCTGGCTGTGGTCAATGCTGGAGCCGATGTGGTTGCCCTTGATGCGACCGACCGTCCGCGTCCCGATGGCCGCACGTTCGCAGAGACCGTAAAGGCGATCCGCGAGCGCACCGAGACCCTCATCATGGCTGACTGCATGACGATTGATGACATCAGGAACGCCGTTGCCTGTGGCTGCGACCTGGTCTCGACGACCCTCTCGCACAACAAGCCAGCCATTCAGACGACCCTTGAGGAAGGCCCTGACGTGGAGCTGCTTGCGCAGGCAACGTCCGAGTTTCCTGACGTTCCCATCATCTGCGAGGGTCACGTACACACGCCAGCCGATGCCAAGGCGGCTCTCGACGCCGGCGCTTGGGCGGTCGTCGTTGGAACGGCTATCACGCATCCCACGTCGTTGACCAGCTGGTTCTGCGCCGCCATGAAGTAGGACGTTCGCAGCTTTTGAGAGATCGAATGCGCCTTGCTGCCACGGAAGAGTCCAAAAGGAGCTTTTCGTGGCAGCAAGGCTTTTTCATTCTAAAATACTGGCCCTCCGTGACAGCAAAGCCGGTGTGGTTCCTGACAGATGGGAACGCGCATTGCTTCCAGCCCTGACAACAACCGAATCCTGCACTTTCTCACGTTATCCAGTCGCGGAGTGGCATATCCTAAAAAGATAGCCCCGCGAAAGGAGGCAGCATGAGCGAAAGCCCCACCGTCGTGCACGCCCAGGAGAATGTGTCCGAAACACCGGATGTCATCGTCATCACTGGCATGTCTGGCGCTGGCCGTACCGAGGCCCTGCACACCTTTGAGGACCTGGGCTACTTCGTCATCGATAACCTGCCGCCCAACCTCATTCTTGCGGTTGCCCAGATGAGCGGCCTGCGTGACGGCGTCGGTCGCCACCTCGCCGTGGTCTGTGACCTGCGCACGCAGGGGGAGCGCTTTGGTGAGCTCGCAAGCGCCTTGCACGAGCTTGCCAATCATGAGTTCACCTACGGCGTCGTGTACCTCGAGGCGTCTGACGAGACGCTCCGCCGCCGCTATGCTCTGGCACGTCGTCCGCATCCCATCGCGCTTGAGGGGGAGTCGACGCTTGACGCCGTGCGTCGCGAACGCGTCCTGCTTCATGACATTCGCGAGCGTGCGACCTTCGTCATTGACACCACGAACCTCACGTCCAAGGACCTGCGTCAGCGTCTTCGCTCACTCTTCACGCACCTGAGCGAGCAGCAGCTCATGGAGGTCCACGTCTTCTCGTTTGGCTTCAAGTACGGCATGCCCGAGGAGGCTGACATCATCATTGATGTGCGTTTCCTTCCCAACCCGTACTGGGATCCAGAGATGCGCCCCCTGACTGGCAAGGATCGGCTCGTGTGCGAGTACGTCCTTGGCCATCCGCAGACGCAAGCCTTTCTTGAGACTTGGCGACAGCTACTGGACACCATCATGCCGGGCTATGTCGCGGAGGGTAAGAGCCGCCTGTCCATTGGCGTTGGATGCTCGGGTGGCCAGCATCGTTCGGTTGCGCTGGCCGACGAGACGGCAACCTACCTCATGAGCGCGGGCTATCACGTGTTCTCGAGCCATCGCGACCTACCCCGTGCCGAGACGCGCAACGCCTAGGAGTCTCAGTGTCGTTCACCGCACAGGTCAAAGACGAGCTCTCCCGCGTGGAAGGGGAGTGCTCCAATTGCAAATTTGCCCAGCTTTCGGCCATCGTTCGCGTCTGTGGAACGCTGTCGTTCCGTGGGCCGGGACGCTATGCGGTTCAGGTCTCGACCGAGACAGGCGCGGTTGCGCGCACCATGATCAAGCTCACGCATGAGCTCTTTGACCTCGACACCGACCTGACGGTCCGCCGCTCCGTGCTGCACAAGGCGCGCAACTACCTCATCGAAATCAGCGAGCAGCCCAGCTTGGAACAGCATCTCGTTCGTCTGGGGATTCTCATTCCCGGGCGCGGGCTTGCCAGTGGCGTACCGCACCACATGCTGAAAAATGACTGCTGTAAGCGGGCTTTTTTACGTGGTGCGTTCATGGCGGGCGGGTTCATTGCCGACCCGCGCAGTAGCTTTCATCTTGAGATAGCGGTCTCGAGCGAGCAGTTGGCCCATGACATCGTGGACTTGCTCGCGAGCTATAACATCCATGCCCGACTCAACCACCGGCGGAACTCCTTTGCGGTCTACCTCAAGAGCTTTGACGGAGTGGTGTCTTTGCTGCGGGTGATGGGCGCGGTGCGCCTGGCTCAGGCGGTGGAGTACATACGACGCGTCAAGCGCGACAAGAACAACGCGAACCGCCAGACTAACGCTGACATGGCCAACCTGAGGCGCACGACCGATGCAGCGGGGAGCCAGCTGGTCTTGGTGGAGAAGGTACGCCGGCTGCCGATGTATCGGACGCTGTCTCCGGCGCTGCGCGAGTTCTGCACGCTGCGAATCGAGAACCCAGAGCTGTCATTGGCACAGCTGGGTGAGCTCTGTGATCCCCCGGCATCGAAATCTGCGATGTATCACCGTCTGCTCCGCCTGCAGGCCTTTGCCGAAGAGTCCGCAGAAGCATAGTTGGCTTTCTTTTTTCTCGCCGAACCCCTCAAGTGTGGGCGTTTTGGCAACGTTATAACCACTCACCCGTCCACATAATATGCGTATGAGCTGGGATAAATGACCCGTCAAGCCGAATACCGACCACTTGGCGATGGGCTGTTAGCGAAACAGCATTTCGGAGTACACTAAATTAGGTTTGTTTGTCGGCTAGCCCGGGGGAGTGGCCCCTTGGCGGCCTCACGAAAGGAGAAAGCATGGCAGTTAAGGTTGCTATCAACGGCTTTGGTCGCATCGGTCGTCTGGCTTTCCGTCAGATGTTCGGTCACGAGGGCTCCGAGATCGTCGCCATCAACGACCTCACCTCCCCCAAGATGCTTGCCCACCTTCTGAAGTATGACTCCTCGCAGGGCAACTATGCTCGCAACCACACGGTCG
>JAUNJR010000003.1 GCA_030533135.1 Coriobacteriales bacterium | reverse complement strand
CACGGGGCACTCATACTTGCGGTGCCTGAGAAAATAGGACATGACGCCGATTTTGCCGTTAGTATCAATGAAATGCTTGCGATGGTGACACCAAAGGATGAGATGCTGCTTGCCGTTGACAAGGAGACAGGTATAGTTCGTTATTCAAGCGACGAGTCCTATCTAAATGAATCTGTGTTTGGCCTTGGATTCTCCGAAGCCAGCCTTCAGGACGGGTACATGGACTTCGACTGGATACAGGGCAAACATCTCTTTGTAAAGACTGTCGAGCGCAATGATACTGTGTACTATTACGCCGCAGATCAAGCTGACATCTTCAAGAGCGTTCCGCTCTATGCAACATTTGCTGCATTTTGCTACGTTGTTATATGCATCGTTATGCTTGTTATCCTTCTGTTTGGCTATGATCAGAGCCTGTTTGATACATGGTCTGACGTGGGCGATGAAGTCACTGATGAGGGACGGGTAGAAGTCGTTTCACGTGACAAGAGAATCAGACGTACTACGGATCCTTCAAGAAAATGGAAGTTTGGCTTATCTAACTGGTCAAACATGATGCCGTTTGACAAAGCCAGAATGGTCTGTGTGATTTGCCTAGCGGTGCTTATCATTCTCGTGTTTAAATTTGTCGAGGAAATGGGAACTGATTTGGGAGGCGACTCCCTCACTCAGTACATTCTCCAAGGTGATTGGATGAGGGGATTCAACCTCTTTGCCCTCTGTGCCATTCTTATCGTATGCGCCATGGCTACCATACTTATCATCTTTACGAGGGAAGTATTCCAGTTGCTCGCCAAGGTACTTGATGACAAGTCGGAGACAGTCTTACGTTTGATCTATAGCCTGCTGCGATACGGTATTGTCTTGTGTGCAGTCTATTTTGTTTTTGGATATCTCGGATTTGATGCTCGGACACGCTTAACATCCTTGGGTATTGTTTCTCTTGCCCTTTCGTTTGGTGCCCAAGCGCTTGTGGCTGACGTCATCTCGGGCATCTCGATTGTATTCGAGGGCTCATTTAAGGTGGGCGATATTGTCGAGATCGAGGGCTATCGCGGTACCGTGCAGGAGATTGGCGTTCGTACGACCAAGCTGCTTGGTCGGGGTGACAACATAAAAATCATTAATAACAACGTCATCAAGAACGTTCTCAATCTCTCGCGTCTCAACTCGTGGTACCCACTCGAGGTTAAGGTTTCCGCAAACGAGTCTCTCGAGAAGATAGAGGAGGTGCTCGGGCGGGCGCTTCCCGAGATTGGAAAGCGGTACGAGGACGTCATCATTGGTGGCCCATACTTTAAGGGTGTCTTGCTTATCCTGGCAGGCAGCATGACGCTCTCGATTCTTGCGGAGTGCAGGGAAGAGGATTATCACAAAGTGGGTCGAATCCTCAACGGTGAGGTCCAGAACGTCTTGCGTAGCGCGGGTATTGAGATCAAATAACAGGTAATACCTTTGCAAACGAAGTCCGACCCATGGTGAACACCAATTGGGTCGGGCTTTTTATGTGAGTCGAGACGTCACCGTTTGAGGTAATCCGCAGATACGGGGAAGTCAAAGTAGGTATCGGGATACGGTTCGTCAGCTAGTGTGAAGTGCCACCATTCGCAATCGATGGGCACGAAGCCGTTCCGCACCATGGTGCTTTGAAGCAGCATGCGATTCTCGTACTGCTCGTCTGTGACGCCGCGATAATCCGGGTGCGACACCTCGCTGAAAAGGTCGAAGGGGCTTCCCATGTCGACCTCCTTGCCCGTTTGCATGTCAAGGAGCGTGAGATCAACGGTGCTACCCCTACTGTGGCTCGAGCGCTTTGCGATGTAGCCCTTCACGAAGAGGTCTTCCTTATCGAGGTCGGGATAGAAGAAGGGCTTCATGCGCAGGTCGAGGTCCTCTATACCCCAGAGCACGAAATGCTTTACCGCGGTGGTTGGGCGATAAGCGTCAAATATCTTCAGCCGATACCCCTGTACGATCATCTCGTTGCTTACAGACTTCAGCGCTCGGGCGGCTTCCTTGGTGAGCAAGGCCACGGGATCCTCGTATCCGTCAATGCGGTCACCAATGAAGTTGTACGTTGAGTAATAGCGAATCTCCTGCACGATGGCGGGAACGTAATCAGCCAACACCACAAATCCTGAGGGATCCATCGTTACCGTTCGCTTGTAGTCCATGGATAGCGCCTTTCACATGCGTTCGTCCAACCAGCTGTCCGCTTCCTCCCTGGAATGGAAGATCGTTATCTCTTTGTACTCCCGATACTCCTCGATGAGCTCAGTGATTGAGGGAACCTGGTCCCGCTTGAAATCAAGAATATACTGTCTGAACTCTGGGTCAAACTCAGTCTCAATCCAAGGCATGTCTTCTCTTGCGTGCCCAATTCGTGCTTCTACGCCTCTCAGGCACTGCTTAACAGGCACATCAAAGAAGAAGACACCAGTGCATCTCTCAAATCTGAGCGGCAGCGTCCTTCGGTAGTTGCCATCAATGATCCAGCATTCAGACGCAAGTATCTGTGACAGCCTATCGTCAAACACCTCTCGACTGACCGTGGTTCTGTCAGGGTTGTGGAAGAGCATATCAAGGTAATGGAGGGGCAGCCCAGTCTTGTCCCTCAGCTTCCGGGCAAAGGTGCTCTTGCCCGACCCCGGGCTTCCAATGACCAGCAGTTTCTGGTGCTCCACAAGAACCCCCTTTGCAAGGCCAGGGCTATCCGAAGTTAGAACTTAGTTTTGTAGAGCTTGTAGCTAACCACCCCGATTGCGGCGTTTACTATCACCAGCAAGGCAAGCAGCATGCCGATGTCATCTTCAATCTGCACGGTTGCGTCGACGATTCGTATGACAAATCGGGTCACAACCAGCATGAGGATGAGCGTCAATGCGATATGGGCTTGCTTGCGAGTCATACCAGTTTCCTCTAGCGGGTGGACGAATTCGCTTTCCGCAAAGTCAATCATGTGCGCAGGACCGTACGGTCTCGAGCGCCTTATCGCAGGCTATGTATCTTTCCTTGACAAGAGGGTTACGGTCTCGACGTGGAAGGTCTGGGGGAAGAGGTCAACCGGTGTGATGCGGGTGGGAGAGAAGACCCCAATATCCTCGAATCGCGCGATATCGCGTGCGAGTGTGGCCGGGTCACAACTGACGTATGCGATAGCACGTGCCGGCTGCTCAGAGAGCTGCCGCACAACGTCTTCTGCAAGGCCTGCACGCGGCGGGTCTACGACGATGATGTCGGCGTCCGTGTCGGGGAACTCGCGGCCCGCGTCTCCACCAATGGCATCAACATTGTCAAGCTGGGCCTTTTCGAGGTTACGCCGCAAGTCGCGCACTGCAGGACCATAGCTCTCCACGGCCGATACGTAGTTGCAGGCACGTGCAAGCGGGAGCGTGAATGTGCCCGCACCACAATAGAGGTCCATAGCCTCGTCGTCTTCGTCAGGGGCAAGGCCATCGAGCACGAGCTCCACAAGCCGTTGCGCACCTACGGTGTTGACCTGGAAGAAGGACGGCGCAGATAGGAGCATCTGGCCACCAGCAATGCGTTCTTCCCAGCACCCCTTGCCGGAAAGGCGTTCCACGCCTGTGACCTTGCGTGCCTTCTGAGGACCCTTGGTCATCACACGGACGATTGACGTCGCCTTGGTGGCGTCTTGGAGCACTTTGGCTACCTGTGCACGCGGGAAGCTGCCAGGGGAAGTCCACAGGGCAATCTCGAGATCCTTCGTGCGACGCGACGCGCGAATGCCTACGCGTTCGATGCCAAGGTCGTGCGAGTTGGAGAGATAGCTCAGTGCGCCAGAGACTGCCTTCACGACCTTCTGGTATCTCGTATCAAGCAGCGGGCAGCGATCAACCTTGATGACGGTTGTACCGTCTTGGGCATGCATGCCGACTGACGTGCGTCCTCGAGTCGTAGAGAGCGCAAGCTCAACCTTGTTACGGTATCCCCAGTCATCGCTTGGGCGCTCTGTCTGGGCAACCAAGCTCTCGGCACGGGAAGGTTCAAGGCGACCGATGCGGACCAATGAGTTCACCACGTTGTCACGTTTCTCGGCAAGCTGCGCTTCACGTGAAAGGTGCGCCCACGGACAGCCTCCGCAGATGTCGGCATAGGGGCAAGGGGCGGCAACACGCTTATCCGAGGGCTCGATCACGCGTACAAAGCGAGCGTTTACGAAGGAGTCTTTTGAACGCGTTACTTCCGCTTCGACCAGGTCACCAGGGACAGCGCCTCCGCTCACGAAAACGGTCTTGCCCTCATCGGTATGTGCAATGGCATCGGCGCCATATGACATGCGCTCGATGCGAAGGGAGAGAACCGTGCCAGTGGATTCAGGCATCGTGCTACTGGTCCTTACGATCAGTTACCCGACCGGTAAAGATGGCCTTGAGCCCCATGGCGATGAGCTTGAAACCAACGGCAAAACGACCAGGTTGGCGCTTGGCGATGACCTTGGGCTCGTCCTGTGGCATGGACCTCGTCTGAGACTCCTCCTGAGGTGCCGCTTGCTCTTCCTCGGGCTCCTCTTCCTCAATGATATGTGCCTCTACGTGCTCGGGCGTTGACCATGCCTGCTCCGCCTGGGCTTCGATATCAAAGATGTTCTCAGTAGCATCCTCAGACGCGTCCTCATGTTCCTCGGCCGTCCCAGTGGTCTCGACGGTCTCATCAAGGACCTCTTCGGCTTCCTCTTCAGTACCATCGTCAAACATGTGGCTTGGGATGGAGGACACGCGGCGCAGCTGATCAAGCGTCAGGTCAGGGATGATGCGCGTAAACGGAGTCATCGGGGCAAGCTCGGACTCATCGGCCTCGGCACGCATCTCGGCAACGGAGATGAGCAGTTCTTGAGCGTTGATGGAAGGCTCGCCAGGCTCTGGAACGACCTTCTCCCAGGTGCCATCCTCGGTAAGCTGACGGGCCTTGGCGTTGTCAGCCAACTGAAGGTTGACGTACTGGATGACCAGCGAGCGACAATGGTCATCAAGCACCGGGTAGGCAATCTCGACGCGATGCTCGGTGTTGCGGGTCATCATGTCAGCAGAGGAGAGGTAAACCACGTCGGTGTCCACGCCAAAGGCATAGACACGCGCATGCTCAAGGAAGCGGCCCACGATCTGACGAATGATAAGTCCTTCGGTGCGGCCGGGAACGTTGGCGCGGATGCATGTGATGCCGCGGATGATCATGACGACGGTCACGCCGGCCTGGCACGCCTCGGAGATCTTGTCGATGACGTCACGGTCAGTGAGCGAGTTCATCTTCATGAAGACCTGAGCAGGCTCGCCCTTTCGTGCGCGGTCAATCTCGCGGTCAAGGCCGCGCATGACCAGCGGCTTCAAGCTGGACGGCGCAACGCCAAGGTGCTGGTACGTGCCATAGAGGTTACCAAGCGAGAGGTTGCGGAAGAAGCGGTTGCCATCATCGCCGATGCCCTCATGAGCGGTGAGCAGCATGAAGTCAGAGTAGGTGCGCGCGGTCTTCTCGTTGAAGTTGCCCGTACCAAGGCAGGTGATGCGCTGGATGTGCTTGTGATCGCGATAGGTAATCTGGCAGATCTTGGAGTGGCACTTGAAGCCCTCGGTGCCGTAGATGACCGTGCAGCCAGCGCTCTCAAGACGCTCGGCCCATGCGATGTTGTTTGCCTCGTCGAAGCGAGCGCGGAGCTCCATCAGGACGGTGACTTCCTTGCCGTTCTCAACGGCGGCAATCAAGCTCTCGCACAGACGCGACTGCCTGGCCACGCGATAGAGCGTGATCTTGATGGAGATGCAGGACTCGTCGGATGAGGCCTCACGCAGCAGACGCAGCAACGGAGTCATGGCCTCGTACGGATAGAAGAGCAGGATGTCGCGGTCCTCGACCTGCTGACGCATGGGGAGGTCGGGATCGACCATGGGGGACTCTTGGGGCTCCGTGGGCTCATAGAGCAGGCGATCCTTGCTCTCGAGAGGGATGTGGTCCTCAAGGCCGAAGACGTAGCCCAGGTCGAGCGGCATGTTGGTGTGGAAGACATGGCTCGACTCAAGCCGCAGGGCGTCAGTGATGAACGCCTCGACGTCATCGTCCAGGTCACGGTCAATCTCAAGGCGTACGGCCTGCAGGCGGAGCCTCCGCTTCAGCACCGCCTTCATGTGCTGACGGTAATCCTCGTCAACGTCGGAGCCCTCGTCCGGGTCCACGTCCGCGTTTCGTGTAACGCGTATGACAGCGGAGCTGGTGGGCTCATATGCGCCAAAGCACTCGCCCAGACGAGACAGCACGATGTCCTCGAGCAGGACATAACGCCAGTTACGTGGTGTGGAGGGGAGCTCGATGACACGCGGAAGCGAATGGGGAACCTCCACGATGCCCAGAAGGCCCTCTTCTTCCGTGCCATCCAGCGAGCAGATGGCGTACAGCCGGCCGTTCTTCAAGTTGGGGAAGGGGTGGCGCGGGTCAATGATCATCGGCGAGATGATAGGGGCGATGTTGTGCTTGTAGTACTGTGCGATCTGGCGAAGGTCGATGTCGGTGAGGTCGCCGGTCTGGACGCGCGTGAGTCCGGCGCCAGCCAGATTGGCCTCGATGCCAGAGAAGGCAGCGGCTTGCTTGCGCAGGAGCGTGGGGAGAATGGAAAGAGCGTGGTCAATCTGCTCGCTGGGTGTCTCATTGGAGCGGATGTCCCTCGGCTGGCGCTTAAGGCGCGCAAGGTCGGAAAGCGACCCGATGCGCACCATGAACCACTCGTCCAGGTTGCTGCCAAAGATGGAGACGAACTTCATGCGTTCAAACAGCGGTACCGTTTCGTCAAGCGCCTCGTCCAGCACGCGCTCGTCAAAACGCAGCCAGCTGACCTCACGGCCTTGCGTGTACGAAAAGTCGAGGTCACGTCCCTCAGCATCCTGCGGCTTGGGGAGCGAACGCTTACGACTCTTGCCAAGACGGAGCTTAGCCTTGGAGAGGCGCGCCGCCTCTGCAGCACGCCTCTCCTTACGCTGTTCCTTCTTGACACGCTTTTTCTTGGCCATGATGGATTGCACCACCTCTTGTGTAGACTGCATAAGCCTATCCATTCTAACAGTGTTGTCTGCGGGTAAGCTGGTCATTTGACCAAGCGGTTTACGAGTAAGCCGAAACTCGTGCATATGGCGTAAGATTGATATAAGTACATGACGTTACAAGGAGGACGCATGCTACACGAACTCTCAGTTCACAGCGAGATTGGGACGCTACGCACGGTGATGCTCCATCGACCGGGCGAGGAGCTACTCAACCTTTCTCCGGACAGCCTCGGTAGGCTACTCTTTGACGACATCCCCTACCTTGCGGAAGCTCAGCGTGAGCATGATGCTTTTGCACAAATGTTGAGGGATGAGGGTGTCGAGGTGCTCTACCTCGACAAGCTGACGGCAGAGGCCATAGACGCATGCCCTGAGGGACGCGAGCTCTTTGTTGACCGTTACGTTGACGAATGTGGCCTAGATGGTTGCGACGCGCTGCAAGACCTGGTACGAGAGGTGTTGCTGAGTCAGCCGACAACGGAAGACCTCGTGCGCAAGGCAATAACGGGCATCCGTGCCGACGAGGCGGGTGTCTCGCCGTCGCGTATGCGCTCGCTCGCAGACAGGCTTAATGCCAACGGTAGCGAGGAGGATGGGCTGCTCGTCGATCCGATTCCCAACATTTACTTTACGCGGGACTCCTTTACGGTTCTTGGATCAGGCGTGAGCATCAATCGCATGCTTTCCGTAACCCGTCGTCGCGAGACGCTTCTTGGCGAGACGGTCTTTACGTACCATCCCGCATATAAGGAAACGCAGCGATGGTACAGTCGCGACTTGCCCTATCACATCGAGGGCGGTGACATCCTGATCCTGGGCAACCACACCCTTGCGGTAGGCATATCGGAGCGCACACAGTCAGCAGCCGTTGATGTCCTTGCCAAGACAGTGCTCTGGGGAGGGGAGCAGTCGGACATCGATCGTGTGTTTGCCCTGCTCATCCCGCGGAAACGCGCCTTCATGCATCTGGATACCGTTTTCACGCAGCTTGACGTTGACACCTTCACCATGCATCCCGCCATTTTGGGGACGTTGCGCGTGTTTGAGCTCACGCGTGGGGCTCAAACGGGAGAGGTGGTCATTCGTCAGCGTGAGGATACGATCGCCGAGGTACTCGCACAGGCGCTCGGTCTTGACGGCGTACGCCTCATCAAATGTGGTGGCGACGACGCGATTGCAGCAACGCGCGAGCAGTGGAATGACGGATCCAACACCCTTGCAGTCTCGCCGGGACGTGTCTTTGTGTACCAGCGCAACCAGGTGACGAATGACATCCTCTACAAGGAGGGCTTTGAGCTTCTTGAGATTCCCTCTGGTGAGCTCTCGCGCGGACGCGGCGGCCCACACTGCATGAGCATGCCATTTGCACGTGATGCGGTTTAGACGGCGTTGGATGAGTTTGCCCACAGATGTGGCTTTCATCGTTCTGTTCCTACTTTAAAAGCTGATACCTTGGCGCGTGTAGTAACACTGCTAGACTGACAGAGCATTACCTTGCACGTAGAAAGGAACCACCATGGGCGTCAACCTCTCTGGCCGCAGCTTCCTGCGCCTGCTTGACTTCTCTACCGAGGAGATTGAGTATCTGCTGGCCCTGTCCAAGAACTTCAAGGACCTCAAGCGCACGGGCACCCCGCACCGCTACCTCGAGGGCAAGAACATCGTGCTGCTCTTCCAGAAGACCTCCACGCGTACCCGCTGCTCCTTCGAGGTGGGTGGCATGGACCTCGGCATGGGTGTGACCTACCTTGATCCCGGCTCGTCGCAGATGGGCAAGAAGGAGTCCATCGAGGACACCGCGCGCGTGCTTGGCCGCATGTACGACGGCATCGAGTTCCGCGGCTTCGAGCAGGCGGACGTCGAGGAACTGGCCGAGAAGTCCGGTGTTCCCGTATGGAACGGCCTCACCGACCTCTGGCATCCCACCCAGATGCTCGCCGACATTCTGACCGTACAGGAGAACTTCAACTACGACATCAAGGGCAAGACGCTCGTCTTCATGGGCGACGCCAAGAACAACGTAGCCCGCTCGCTCATGGTCGTTTGCGCAAAGCTGGGCATGAACTTCGTGGCGTGCGGCCCGAAGAGCTGCTGGCCTGCCGACGACGTGGTGGATGCCTGCAAGCCCATTGCCGAGGAGAATGGCTGCACCATTACCCTGACTGACGATCCCGTGGCTGGTGTCACGGGTGCGCACGTGGTATACACCGACGTGTGGGTGTCGATGGGCGAGCCCGACGAGGTGTGGGCCGAGCGCATCGAGCAGCTGTCTCCGTACCGCGTGACCGAGGAGCTCATGTCACATACGGCCAAGGACTCCATCTTCCTGCATTGCCTGCCGAGCGTCCACGATACCAACACCACCGTGGGTTCCGATATCGCCGAGCGCTTTGGCGTTACCGAGATGGAAGTGGAGGACGCGGTCTTCGAGAGCAAGAAGTCCAAGGTCTTTGACGAGGCGGAAAACCGCATGCACACCATCAAGGCGGTCATGTACGCCACCTTGAAGTAAGGCCTCAGAGATGCTGACGCGTCGTGCCTTCGCAGCTTTGACGGCAGGGTCCGGACTCATCAGCCTCATGGGGCTTTTCGGCTGCCATGATCGTGGCTCCTCGGGTGAGCTTGAGGGGTCACGCATCAGGGCCGTCCGCTATACAAGCGGTGGGGGCATGACCGGCGGTGGAGACTCGACGGAGCTGAGGCGAAACAAGGACGGGTCCGTCACGCTGACCACACGCAGCAAGGAGTGGCATAACTCGCGTGAGACGGGCATGGACTACGTGGTTGACGCCAGCGCGTTTGACCGCTTTGCCGAGATTGCAAATGAGTATGACTTGCGTGGTGCATCAAAGCGCAAGATGAGCGAATACCAAGCGCTTGATGCCCCCACAAGCCACCTTTCGTATGACCTCATGACGGAAGATGGTGATTGGGATCTTGATGCGTCATTCACCATCAGCAGCGAGCAAGAACTGACCGAGCGCGACCGGGATGGTTGGCGCGCGGTGACCACGGCACTTGCCGAGCTTGCTCAGGCAAGTGTCGGGGTCCCGTACCTCGAGCCCATCCTGCTGACCGTAAGCGTCTCTGGATACCAATACCGGTTTTATCTCAATGACAGCACTGCGGCACATGACCTTGCTGCGAGATGCCCGCTTGAGGGCGAGCTCGAGGACGGCGCACCGAACGAGAAAGTTTTGCGTCTGGATGAGGCTATTGATGTGAACAATGCGCCCCTAGCCACTGGTGTCGCGGGGACGCTTGCCTACTTTGAGCCAGAGACTTCCCTTGTTGTGATTCACACTGATGAAGAGCCAAGAGATGGGCTCTATGAGCTTGGCTTCGTAGAATACGAGCACGACATCGAGTATCTCTCTGAGATGCGTATCGGCCAGGCCTACCTCTGGTGCAATGTGGCCGACGAATGAGATGCCCAGCCTTTCGTGAGAGAACAATTGACGAAACGCCTGATGAGATGGCTGATTACGAACGCAATGAACAGAGCGAGCAATGGGGCTTTGAGCATTGGGGAATTCAGTATTTGATGCCTAACGTACATTTCCACACCTATCGGGACGAGGATTATGAAGCTGTCTGCGACTTCTTAATTGCGCTGAACCAAGACGACAGAACGCATGTCAACTGGAACTGGGCACGTTTTGAATGGATGATGGAACACCCTGAGTTTGACAAGACCACCAGATCCTCGATTGGGCTCTGGTGGTCTGAAGGCATGGTTGTCGGTGCGGCCATCTACGATATGTACTTCGGAGAAGCCTTTTGTGGGGTGTTACCGGAGTATCAATCGTTGTACCCGGAAATCCTGGACTACGCATTTCGAGAGCTGAAAGATGATTCCGGGTTGGCTGTTGCGGTCAATCAGGAAAACGCGGCGGAAATAACCGCGGTCATAAAGGCCGGATTTGAGCAGATCAATCAGGATGAGACAATCATGGAGCTCTCTCTGGAAAGAAGCTTCTCATCAAGTCTTCCGGAGGGACTGCTGCTACGGGAAATGGACCAGGTCGCGGACCGGGAGGCTCTGGAGTGGCTCTTCTGGCAGGGTTTTGATCATGGGGATGACCGGGAAGCGTTTGAACGCTCGTTGGACCATGTTCCACATGTCCGAAAGCACTTCAACCGAACCTTGAGCCTCGCGGCTGTAGATTCTTCGGGAGAGCCAGTATCTCACTGCTCCCTCTGGTTTCATCCTGACACGGATTATGCCTATGTTGAGCCAGTCTGTACGATTCCGTGCTGGCGCAGCAAAGGCATCGCCTCCGCACTTCTCTCAGAAGCGTTTTCACGCGCAGAAGCGCTAGGAGCAAAGAAAGCTTATGTGATTTCGGATCTTCCGTTTTACGAGAAGCTCGGCTTTGTAAAGACGCAGCATTACGTTTTCTATCGAAAAGGGTGAGTGGTAAAGGCTGGCTTAGCTGGTGACGCAGATAAAACCTTGCTATGTTTACGCCCTGAGAAAAGCCGGCCTGTTGGCTTCATCAACAGGCCGGCTTTTCTGTGAGCACATCTTTTCTGAAAGATGCTAAATTGCTCCACTAAGCCTTCGAAGCCGCATAACGCCAGGTAACCGCTAAAGGATCAGGGCAAGCTTGCTAGTACACCATGCCCATGGCAGCGCGGACCTCGTCGAGGGTCTTGTTGGCGATGGCGTTGGCACGGGCGTTACCGTCGTGCAGGACGTCGACGATGTAGTCCATGTCCTTGACGAGCTCCTGGCGGCGCTCACGGATGGGGGCAAAGTAGCCGTTGACTGCCTCGGTGACGTAGCGCTTGAGCTGGCCAGCGCCACCCATGCCAATCTCGTCAGCAATCTCCTTGGGATCGCGGCCGGTGCAGATACCTGCGGTGGTGAGCAGTGCTGATACGCCGGGGCGGTTCTCGGGATCGAAGGTGATGTTGCGTTCGGAGTCGGTCTTCGACTTCTTGATGAGCTTGGCGGTCTCGGCGTCGGTCATCGAGATGGAGATGGCGTTGCCGTAGCTTTTGCTCATCTTGCGACCATCGAGGCCAGGGATGAGCGGGGTGGAAGTCAGCAGGCCGTCCACCGACGGGAACACCTTTGCGTAACGCTCGTTGAAGCGGCGGGCAATCTGACGCGTCTGCTCGATGTGGGGCAGCTGGTCACGGCCGACGGGGACGATGTTGCCCTTGCAGAACAGGATGTCGCACGCCTGGTGCACCGGGTAGGTGAGGAGCAGTCCCGTCAGGGCGTGGCCAGAAGCTTCCTGCTCGGCTTTCACGGTCGGGTTACGCTCGAGCTCGGACTCGGTGACAAGCGACAGGAACGGCAGCATGAGCTGGTTCAGCGCAGGCACGGCGGAGTGCGTGAAGATCATCGTCTTGGCGGGGTCGATACCGCAGGCAAGGTAGTCGATGACCATGTTGTACACGTTGTCGGCAATGTGCTCGGTGGTGTCACGGTCGGTGATGACCTGGTAGTCGGCAATGATGACGTTCGTGCGGATGCCCATATCCTGAAGGCGAACGCGCTCAACGAGCGTGCCAAAGTAGTGGCCAAGATGAAGGCGGCCAGTAGGACGGTCACCCGTGAGCATGGTGTACTTGCCGGGATGAATAGCAAGGTCTGCCTGAATCTCGTTGCTGCGGCGCAGTGCCGCTTCGTAGCTTCCCTCGTTGGGCATGGTGGTTCCTCTCGTTGCGCGTAGGCGCGTCTGATAGTCAACGTTCCTATGGTAGCGCAAGTCTGGTAACGCACAGATTATCGATGATTACGAATCAGAGCGCTCCCTCCTTCAAAAGCTTGCGTGCTTCCCGCCATGAAGGATAAAACTGGTCCATGAATGCGTAAAACCGCTGGTTATGACTTGGCTCAAGCAAGTGGCACAGTTCGTGAACCACTACGGACTCAAGGCAGCATTGCGGATAGGATGTCAGCTGCGTGTTAAGGGTGATAGCTCCCGTTTTCACGTTGCAAGAGCCCCAGCGTGTCTTCATGGTTCGAAGGCGTATCTGTGAGGCATGCACGCCCATAAGTGCCTCATAATGCGCAAAGAGCTCGGGAAGCTCTTCAGAGAGCTGTTGTGCAAGCCAGGTGGCAATGAGTTTCTGCCGGTGCGAAACGGATTCCTGGGAATTGTCCTGCCAAGAGGTGGGAATAACGACAACAAGGGAAGTGCCATCCTGGCGACAGGATGTCGTTCGAGGCGAGGTGGACGTTTCGAGACGGATGGTCAACGGTTCTCCCCATACGAAGACCTGTTCTCCGTTATTCCACGCTTTCGGAACAAGGTCTGATCTCCTTTGCAGCATCGATTGCTTTTGCTCAATCCAGTCGGACCGTGACAAGACAAAGCGATCCACGCTTTCCTGGGACACCCAGGGCGGAGCGCTGACGTAGACGGTTCCGTCTTGTCGTACGCGCAAATTGATGTTCTTCACCTGTTTACGCTCAAGGACATAATCGATGCCATGAGCTGAAAAATGGGTTTTACGTGCTTCTCGTTTCATATGAAATTTTCTACTCTGTTGTCGAGTCTGAGGGGAAGAAAATATACCGACTAGGGTATCCAATTGTACGGCACATGGTATGAGAGCGGGGAGGGGTTCGTATGGCGAGTTCTTACGGTGAGGACGCCAGCAAGCAGGCTTTGAGGTCGGCATATATGGAGCTTCCCACCTTATCGCCGTCACATAAAGCGCGTCTTGATGGAGATATACTTCTGCACCTCAAGATGCTCAAGGAATACCGCTCCTGTGACTTGGTACTTGCATTCCCGTCCCAGCGCGAAGAGGGAGATACCCTCGGCGCCATCAAACAGGCACGCAAGGATGGCAAGACCGTCGCAGTTCCTACCTTTGATAAGGATGGTACGATCACGTTTGCGTTGGATGACGGGTCTACGCTCGCTATGGATCACGATGCCATCGCTGCCTCGGTGTGCCTGGTCCCTGGCCTCATCTTTGATGCCGAGGGCTATCGTGTGGCTTACAACGCGGGATACATCGATAACTTCCTGAACACCTACCCTGGATGCAAGGTGGCCCTTGCCCGTACGGTTCAGATCAGCAGCAACCCCTTGCCGCGCGACGCACATGATGTTGCGGTGGACGTACTCGTTAGTGATGGCGCTGTCTGGCGTTGTCGTAAGTAGCGATTTGTATCAGCACGTAAAAAGGCCCTTGCTCGCGATTGCGAGCAAGGGCCTTGTGATGTGCGGACAGATGACTACAGGCCAAGATGCTCAGCAAGATGATTGATGGCTACCCGATAACCCTCGATGCCGAGGCCAGTAATGGTTTCCAGGCATGCCTGGCGGATATAGGAGACTTGACGGAAGTCCTCACGCTCCTCGACCTTTGAAATGTGCACCTCAATCGTTGGGATACCAATGGCCTTAATGGCATCTAGGATTGCGACGGAAGTGTGCGTAAACGCTCCTGGGTTAATGACAAGTCCATCAAAGACGCCATAGGCATCCTGAATCTCGTCAACAATGGCACCCTCATAGTTGGATTGGAAGCAGCGACAGTCGACAAAACCCGCATCGTGAGCAGCTTCCTTGCACAAGGTAAGCAGCGCAATGTAATCCTGCTTGCCATAGACATCGGGCTCACGAATGCCGAGCATGTTGATGTTTGGCCCATTGATGACGAGCAGCCTCCGAGCAGGGAATTCGTCTAATGCTTCGTCCTCCTCAGGCAGTGGGTCATCCTCTAGAAGTCCCTTGAGGTCGAGTACACCACTGTCTGATACGGAGAGGTCGTCAAAGGAGAGCCTACGCTCATCCTGTGCGTCTGCCTGCGCGACATATGACTTGCGGCGACCAGGAGAGATGTGAATGTGCAGGTTGGAGGAATGTGCGCGGACGCCAGCCTGCGGGTCGTAGTCCTCAGAGATGCCCGTGAGCTTGGTGAACTCGGTAAAGACCCCACGAACGGCCTTGGGACCAAAAACGACCTCGATGCCATTGGTGCCACGCGTAGCCGTTCCCAGTACGCCTTCTATGAGATCGAGAGAGGCGCGATTCACTGCCGTCGGATTGGCAACCGTGATTCGTAGGCGCGTCATGCACAGCGAATTGGCCATGACGTTACCTGCTCCGCCTACGCATCCCAAGACGGCGCTTGCTATCTCACGATCCGACATACGTGCCTCCTCCGTATACACAGCACACAAGTATACGGACCACGTGCACGGGCTTGTTGCACCATGTTTTATGGTATCGACAAGTGGTCAAATCTCGTGAGGAACCGAATATTCGTGCTCATTGCTCTGGGCCAGCATGCTCCTACAACCCCAGCGAACGGCGGATGAGTTCAGCGTCACCAGCGGGGGAGCCCGTGCAGGGGAGCACAACGTCAGCCCAGTCACGATAAAGCGCCATGCGCTCTTCAGCGAGCTTGAGGATGCCTCGTGTCTGTGAGATGGGGCGATTCTTTGACGAGAGCTCCGAAAGGTTTCGGTCAATCATTACGATCGTCCCGTTCTGGTGAAGCGGGGCATAGTTTTCTGGACGCGTCACGACGCCGCCACCACAGGCGATGACCAGTCCGGCACGAGAGGCGTACCCTTTCAGAATCGCAGTTTCCTGCTCACGGAAGGCGTCCTCACCATACGTTTTAATGAAGGTCGCGGGATCAATGCCGGTCTCGACGCTAAAGGCATCATCCAGGTCAATGAAGGGACGTCTTGTCATGCGAGCAAGCGCCCTGCCAGAGCTCGTCTTTCCTGCGCCCGGCATACCAATGAGCACAACGTTGCCCGTCTCGAGGGTGATGTCGGCGATGATACGCGCCGCAAGGCTGCCATCGAGGTCCTTACCTTGGAAGAGCTCGCTTGCGTACACCGCCTGCCACACGAGCATGGCAAGGCCACTTTCCGCAGGGATGCCCACGCGCTCCGCCTGCTGACAGAGCCCCGTGCGGGTGGGGTTGTATATAACGTCAAGCACTCCCTGCAGCTGGGGGAGCTGCTCCAAGACGCCATCCTTAAGGGGAGAGGCGGGGCAATTGGGATACATGCCTACTGGTGTCGTGTTGACAATGAGCGCCGCATCCGCATGCAACTCAAGCAGGTTTTCATAGGTTGATGCCCCTGATCGCGAGATGAATGCGACCTCGCAGCCGACCATTTCGCGTAACGCATATGACACTGCTTGTGCCGCTCCACCAGTACCAAGAACGAGAGCCTTCTTTCCCGCAAACATGGCACGCGGAGTGGTTTCGAGCCGCTCCCGGCAGAAGTACTCAAGCAAGGCGCTAAAACCCAGAACGTCGGTATTGTCAGCGAAGATACGACCGTCGTCGAGATGAACGAGTGCGTTTGCCACCCCCAGGGCCTCGACGCGGGGCGAACGGACGTCGGCGGCCTCCGCTGCGACACGTTTGTAGGGAATAGTGATATTAAGCCCCTTCCAGTTCCCTGAGCGGATGTAAGGCGTGACCTCATCGGGCTCAAGTTCGATGAGCTGGTAGGGCGCGCTTCCGAGCGCTGCGTGAATTTTGGGACTCCAGCTGTGACCAAGCGTACGACCCAGCAGGCCGTAAGTCACCTCACGTACCGGCGCCACGTTAGATAACCTCGGAATAGCTGCCAAGATAGCGCAGCTCATCACAGACGTCAGACAAGGAATTCAAGAGGGTTTGGAACTCAGGGGCCGTAGCGGGGCACGCTACATCAAAGTAGAACATGAACTCAAAGTCGCGATCGGGGATGGGGCGACTTTCCAGCTTGAGAAGGTTGATGCCCAGCGCATATAGCCGCCCCAGCACTTTGTAGAGCGAACCGGGCTCATGAGGCAGCACGGCCATAAGTGAGGTTCGGTCAGCGCCTGGATAGATGGTAAGGTCCTTGGCGATGCAGGCAAAGCGTGTGTAGTTGTTTTGCTGGTCCTGAATGCTCTGACCTGCGATTTCGAGGCTATAAAGCGCAGCGCAGTCTCGCGAGGCGATGGCAGCAACAGTATGCTCGCCAGACTCAGCAACGCGCTGCGAGGCAATCGCGGTGTTCTCGCAAACATGCACGCGAGCGTTGGGCATGTTGGAGAGGTAATTGGCGCACTGGTTGATAGCTTGCTCATGGCTATAGACGATGCGTACGTCTTCGAGCTTGGTGCCCGGGTTTACGAGCAGGTTGTGGTCGATCTTCAGGCGGCAGGTACGTACGATATAGAAGTCGTAGCTCATCATGAGGTCATACACGCGGTTGACCGAACCCGCCGTTGAGTTTTCGATGGGAAGCACGCCAAACTGGCAAAAGCCTTGGTCAACGGCACGGAATACCCCGTCAAACGTGTTGAAGTAGCTGATTTGTGCCCGCTTAAACATGCGGTCACATGCTATCTGCTGATAGGCACCCTCTACGCCCTGGCAGGCAACGTAGGCCTGCTGCGGAAAGAGGCGCGGCTGGTTATCAAGGGCGGCCGTGACGTCTAGTGAAGCTGCGCTTTTGAGCCCGAGGCGTCGATATTGAGCCTCTCGAGAAGCTTCCATGAGAAGTGATTCGAGGACCGCCGCATAGCTTGCGAGATTTTCCGGTACGCGCTCAGAGGCGCGCACGATGTTCTCACGTTCACGCGCGCGATCAAAAACAGGCTTTCCCGTCGCGCGCTTGTATTCAGCAACATCGGCTGCAGCATCCATTCGCTCCAAGAAGAGCTCGGAGATCTGCGTGTCTATGCGATTGATGCGTTCACGAATTACGCTGAGATCCTGCATGGCATTCCTATCGTGTTGTTGCAATCCGTCTCATTGTGGCGGTTGCGGTTCGACACGGCAGAGAGTTTCGCAAATAGAGACATTTACGTACAGGTTGTGTAACGAATGACTCGCAGCTACTTCATATCGTGGGGTCTGGAGGATAGGCCAACCACAGGTCAAGGAGGGCAAGCGCCATGACCGCCTCGGCAACGGGAACGGCGCGTGGAGCTATGCACGGATCATGCCGCCCCTTTATATTGAGTGCCGCTTGGGCTCCCGATGCAAGGTCAACGGAGGTTTGCTCGCGTCCAATGGAAGGTGTGGGCTTCAGAGCCATACGAAAGACAACTGGCGCACCCGAGGAGATGCCGCCAAGGTTGCCACCGGCATCGTTTTTGGTTACCACAACCGAACCGTCAGGAGCTATGTCATAGGGGTCGTTGTTTTGGCTTCCGCGAAGGCGCGCCGCCTCGAAACCCGCGCCAAACTCGATGCCCTTCACCGCAGGCACCCCGAAGGCAATGCGTGCGATTGTGGACTCAATTCCATCAAAGAGGGGAGACCCGATACCAGCTGGGAGGCCATAAGCGGCACACTCTATGATTCCACCGACGGAATCCGCCTCAGAGCGAGCGGCTTCGATGGTCTCTCGCATGGCCGTACCCACCTCATCGGAAAGTGTGGGGAATGCGCGGCCGTCCGAAAGGACGTCAAACTGTGCCGCAAGGGCGGCTATGTCACCACGGCGAGCGGCGAACGGCTCGTCGGTAATGCCAGCCACTTCTGCTAGATGGGCGCCGATCCGTACGCCTCGCTCCTCGAGCATCTGCAACGCAATGCCACCCGCTGCGCACAGGGGTGCTGTGAGGCGCCCCGAGAAGTGGCCGCCACCAGCAACGTCTTGAGCCCCATGCCATTTTGCTTGGGCCGTATAGTCGGCATGACCGGGGCGGGGAACGCGCTTGAGCTCGTCATAATCGCGGCTCCGCGTATTGGTGTTCTCAATAACACAGGTGATGGGTGCCCCGCAGGTTTCTCCTGTAGGGTTGAGTCCGGAGAGAAACTTCACGGCGTCGGCTTCTGCTCGCGGGGTGCTCCAGGCGCTGCGACCAGGGGCTCGCCGTGCCATGAAGCGCGCAAGCTCTTCCTGGTCAATTTGGAATCCAGACGGGAATCCCTCGGCGACGCAGCCGATTGCTGATGAATGGGATTGTCCAAAGATGGTGACGCGCAAGGCGTTGCCAAAGGAGGAGGGCATGCACTACTCCGTTCTGACGCACTCGATGTCTCCCCCCAGAAGGGCGTAGTCCTCCCAGAAGGACGGGTAGGACTTCGAGACGCAGTCGGCACCAAGGATGGTGACGGGCCCCGAAGCTCCACATGCCATGACAGCTGCCATCATAGCAATGCGGTGGTCGTTGGCTGCGTCGACCGTTCCTCCAACGAGTGAAGCCCCCTCAATGAAAAGGTCGTCTCCTTGCACATAGGCATTTCCGCCAAGCGCTTGAATGGCAGAGCAAATGCTTTTGAGACGATCGGATTCCTTGTAACGCAGACGGCTCACGTTGTGCAGGCAGGTCGTTCCTTCTGCCTGAGCCGCTACGGCTGCAAGTGGGGGTACGAGGTCTGGGATGTTGGAAACATCCAGCTCTATGGAGTGGAGGTGTTCACGATAGGTCGCCGCAGAGCCACGTGTACGGGAAACGCGGGTTCCAAAGAGGGCGAGCGAGGGCAATATGGCCCGATCTCCCTGTGTTGACATACTGTCCAGTCCCGTGACCTCAACTCCTCGTTCAGACACGGCGCCTGCAGCAAGCCAGAATGCGGCGTTGGACCAGTCACCCTCTACGGGAATCGCTTGGGGTGACGTGAGCTTTACGTGGGGAATTCCCAGAAGAAGGTAGGAACGGTCATCGATGGTTTCATGGCTTTGCGTGACGCGGACGCCAAACGCCGCGAGCGCTCGTACCGTCATGGTGATGTAGGGAGCCGATTCGACGGGTTCTTTTACAAAGATGCGGACGGGGTCATATATCAGTGGCGCAGCCATGAGCAGTCCGCTCACGAACTGAGATGAGACGTTGCCGGGCAGCACGAAGGTGCCACCGCGGAGCTGGCCCGAAACCTCAAGCGGGAACGAACCTTGCGGTGAAAGAACTGCCCCGTGTTCTACGAGCTGCTCATACAAGGGCGAGAGCGGGCGATCCTTGAGGCGACCATGACCAACAAGCGAGCCGCCACAACCCAAGGCGGCCACGATGGGTAACATGAAGCGCAGGGTCGTGCCACTTTCTCCGCAGTCAAGGAGGCGGGTTGGCCGAGGCCGTTCACCCCAAATATCATGAGGAATGCCCACGATTCGAAAACCAAGCCGCGTGCGGACAATGCGCGCTCCAAGGGCTTCGGCGCACGCAATGGTTGCCTCGATATCTTGGGAGGTCGTGGTGCAGTCAATTTCTGTACGAGCATTAGTAAGCGCCGCCAACAGAATGAGGCGGTGCGCTACGGACTTTGATGCAATGGAAGCGATGGTACCTGCGAGCTGGACCGGGTTTACGGTCACCTTCATGCTCATCGTGTTACTCCACATCCCAGGCAAACGATATGCCTGAAGTCGTCAAGAGAAACAAGCCTGATCCCAACACCCCCTATGGTACTCGGAATTACGAGGTTTACGACATCTCCGTGTCGTTTCTTGTCATGTGTGGCGTATTTTATGATGTCATCGGAAGCAATTGTGGTGTCTATGGGGAGACCCTGAGCCGTGATGCAAGATTCGATGCGCGAGGAGAGTCCATCTTCGGCCCAACCGAGAGCCTCGGCCGCACGTGCGACGCAGCACAGGCCAATGGCGACGCAATGACCATGTCCAAGGGTGAAGCCTGAGGCGGCCTCGACGGCATGCCCAATGGTGTGTCCGAGGTTGAGCGTCTGGCGCAGGCCGCGCTCCTTTTCGTCAGTGCTCACGACGTCACGCTTGATTTCGACGTTTCGCGCCACGATTCGGGCAAGGTAGGAAGCGTCGGAGTATTGCGTAAGGGGATGCTCCGCCAACTCATCAAAGAGTTTTGCATCTGCAAGGATTCCGTGCTTGACAATCTCCCCAATGCCGTCAACGAAGACGTCAGGCTGCAACGTGGCGAGGCAAGCGACGTCAGCTAGGACCAATGAAGGCTGTAGGAAGGCGCCAACAAGGTTCTTACCCGACTCGAGATCGATGGCGGTCTTTCCGCCTACGGACGAATCAACCATTGCGAGGAGGGTGGTGGGCACCTGAACGACCTCGATACCGCGCATGTAGCTGGCAGCCGCAAAGCCCGCCATGTCACCCACGACTCCTCCGCCAAGGGCAACGATGACACCGTCTCGTGTGAGCGATGCTTGAGCAGCTGCCTCAAGGATGGCGCCGAAAGTGACAAGGCGCTTGTACTGCTCTCCGGCTGGGATGGTCAGCGTGGCGGTTCTAAGACCTGCCTTCTCGAGTGACGTAACAACGCGTTGTAGGTAGAGAGGGCCAACGTTGGAGTCAGTCACTACGAGGACCGCGTCTGGATGACAGGTCGAGGCGACGCGATCGCCAAGGGAATCCAATATGCCCGAGCCGACAATCACGTCATACGTGCGGGAGGGCGTAGGTACGTGAACGGTAATGACGTCGCTCATCGTCCCTCGACCTCTCGCTTGCGACGGTCGCCCTCTACCAGCAGGCTATGGAGACGATCTGCGTCATGGGCATCGATGGCGTCTTTGTATTGCTGGAGGTTATCGATGAGGATGCCGATTTCTTCTCCGAGATAATCAGCGTTATCCAAGAAGAGCTCGGTCCACATGTCAGCGTTGAGGCGCGCTACTCTCGTGAGATCCTTGTAGCTACCGGCAGAAAAACCCTTGTGTATCGTTGCACGTGGGCTCTTGACGTATGCATTGGACACCACATGCGCCAGCTGAGAGGTGAAGGCGATGACTTCGTCATGATGGGCTGCGGTTGAGAGCGTGAAAGAGCCAAATCCACAGGGTTTAAGAAGCTGCTGAAGACGCTCCAGGATGCCTACGCGCTCAAAGTCATCCATTGCGGGTGGAACCACCACCAGGGGGGCACCCTTGAACATAGTGGCACGGGAGTGCGCATAACCCGAGAACTGAGTTCCCGCCATGGGGTGACATCCGACAAACGTCCAGTCGTGCTGCTTTGCGATGGCAAAGCACGCATCGCAAATGGCGCGCTTCACACCAATAGCGTCAATGACTATGGCGCCTGCGCTGATGAGATCGGCTTTTTCAGCAAGCCATGCAATGCTAGATGCAGGGTAGCTTGCCAAGATGATGAGTTCACACGTGGGGATGGTCGCATCGTCAAGCTCGCCGTCAACGGTGTCAATCATAGAGAGCTCTAGGGTTGAACGCGTGCGATTCCATGCGTAGATCTCGGTTCCACCCGCATGCATAGCTTTGGCAAACGACCCGCCTATGAGACCTAATCCAACGACGCCCACACGGCCCCGGACGAAAGTGGACTCAACCGCGGTGTTCAGTGCGTCTGGCATTAGGCCACCTCCGCCGTAATGGCCTCACGGATCAGCGCGATACGGCGCATGGCGTCGTCAAACTGGGCAGGGGTAAGTGCTTGGGCGCCGTCAGACCACGCCTCAGAGGGGCAGTTGTGGACTTCGATTTCGAGTCCGTCTGCACCGGCTGCGGTAGCCGCATAAGCAATCGATCGCACGTATCGGGTGTAGCCTGTGGCATGGCTTGGATCGGCTATGACCGGCAGGTGAGTGAGGTAATGCAGCACTGGAATCGCATTTACGTCAAAGGTGTTGCGCGTTCTTGTCTCAAACGTGCGAATGCCACGCTCGCAGAGCATGACCTTCTCGTTACCCTCGCTCATGATGTATTCAGCAGCCATGAGCAGCTCGTCAATAGTGCCGGACAGACCACGCTTGAGCAGCACGGGAATGTTGGTCTTACCAACTTCTTTGAGGAGGTTGAAGTTCTGGGCATTGCGAGCGCCAATCTGCATGACGTCGATGCCTTTGTCAACGAAAAGCGCGACGTCACGAACATCCATGACCTCGGTCACGATGGGCATGTCAAGTTCTGCGGAAGCCTCGAGCAGCAGATCAAGGCCTTTCTCGCCCATGCCCTGGTAGGCATAAGGCGAAGTGCGTGGCTTGAATGCGCCGCCGCGAAGCATGGTTGCGCCAGCTTCCTTGACGGCTCGGGCTATTTGGATGAGGTTTTTGCCCTCAACCGAGCAGGGGCCAGCCATAACCTGGAAATGTCCGCCACCAACAAGGACGCCGTGCCCGCAGTCCACAATCGTATCTTCAGGATGGAACTTGCGATTGGCCTTCTTGAAAGGCTCGGAAACGCGCTGAACCCGCTCAATGATGTCCATTGATTCGAGCAGGAACGGGTCGATTTGCGTCGTGTCACCGATGATGCCGACGATGGTCTCGTTGTCACCACGGCTGACATTGGTGGAGAAGCCTCGCCCTTCAATCCAGCGGACAAAGTGTTGTAACTGTTCGGGGGTGCAGGATGACTTGATGATGGCAATCATGGACCTCTCCTTTATCGACGGTGCGTATGCCTATGGCCTACGCTGCAGATTTCATAACGGGTCATAGTACGAGTTGTGATGAAGCGTCGCAAGTTGCAGTGGCTACCTGTAACCCAAATGTTTTGTGACAGGGCTTGCTGTCACGTGGTTTCACGCGAAGTGGTGTCGGGGGTCTCCGGGAGAGCCAAATTTGCACTTCGCGTGAACCTCGGGAGGCGTTCTCCACGTACAACTTCACGCGAAGTGGGATTGCGTACCTTTAGGAGCTTGCGAAAGGCACTTCGCGTGAATTCCAGGAGGCATTCTCCCCGTACGACTTCACGCGAAATGGCGCCAAGGGCATCGACGAGTGCGAATTAGCCACTTCACGTGAAGTTATTGAGGCATTCTCCCAGTAAGACTTCACGCGAAGTGTCATCAGAAGCCTAATAGAGAGTCAAATTGGCACTTCGCGTGAAAAGCAAGTGATCAGATTTCATTACGGAGCAAGGTTGTATGCTCTCAGTTAGATGATGTGTAGAGTCGCCATGCCGCGCGTCAATTGCGTTATACTCCTGAGACGCAATGCCCCTATAGCTCAGCGGATTAGAGCGTCTGCCTCCGGAGCAGAAGGTCGAGGGTTCGAGTCCCCCTGGGGGCACCACGGAGTGCTGAGGGCCACCCATGCGGGTGGCCTTTCCTGTGTGTCCGGCCCACCGGGACTCGAACAAAAAACGCTCACCGCAATTCATGTTTACCTCATTGAACTCATGTACAACAGAATTGTTGTCTGCAACCGGGTGTATTCTGGCGTTGTGATAAGAATCGTTCGCTAAGTCATTAAAGGAGTTACGCCATGCTGATGAACATGAAGGAGTTGCTCGCCCCAACAGACGAGCACCAGTTTGCCATTCCCGCATTCAACATCTCGAGCTACGCGATGTTCAACGGCATCATGGACATTACGGAGCAGAAGCATGCACCAGTCATTATCGAGATTCATCCTGACGAGCTGAAGCACCTTGGCTCTGACGTCATCGCTTCGATTCGTCAGCGCATACAAGCCTCACCCGTACCAGCAGTTATTCACCTTGATCATGGTCCGGATCTGCGTTCGGTGATGGCCGCTATACGCTGCGGGTATACCTCGGTAATGATTGACGCCTCGAGCCTGTCGTTCGAGGAAAATGTAGCCATTACTAAAAAGGTGGTCGAACTAGCCCACATGACGCAGATGTGGCAAGTGTGCACCGATAAAAGCGATCCACGTGCATCAGAGATTCCCGCGGGTGACAACTTCTCCTACGTTCCATCGCTTTTCGTGCGTGACATCTCCGTTGAAGCCGAGCTTGGCAACATCGGTGTGACCGACGCCGACAAAGCATTTGGGCAGGTCATTCACTACACGCAGCCCGAAGAGGCTGTTGAGTTCGTGAAGCAGACCGGTATCGACACCCTGGCCATCGCCATCGGCACGTGCCACGGTCTCTATCCGAAGGGATACGTGCCGGAACTCAAGCTCGACCTGCTGCGCGAGATCAAGGCGGCATTGATGACCGCGGGCCTTGACACCAAGCTTGTCCTGCACGGCGGGTCCAACAATCCCGATGACGAGATCGCAGAGGCCGCTCGCATTGGCATCGCGAAGATCAACATCTCATCTGACATCAAGGCAGCGTTCTACAACAAGATGCGTGAGGTCCTGACCAACCAGGGCCTGCGTGAACCCAACGAGATCGAGCCGCCGTGCATCAAAGCCATGCAGGAGGTTGCCGCGCAGAAGATTGACCTCTTCAACTGCACCGGGAAAGCGGTCCTCTACAGATAGGTCGTGTTGAAACAACCAGAGATAACGAAAGAGCCCGCCAATACGGTGGGCTCTTTTCTGACGTGAGGTTCAAGACGCACATGCTGTGGAGCCGTCCCCAATCGCTTACAATCACTGAGGACCAACGCACGGGGAGGGATACATGGAGCCAGAGGCACAAACATCGGCGCTGTTCGGATTGAACGATGAGCAGGTGGCCCAGCGTGTCGCGGCTGGTCTCACCAATGCCAATACCGACCTCAAGACGAAGTCCATACGACAAATCTTTGCCGAGCACACGTTCACCTTGTTCAATGGCATCAACCTATTCCTGGCTATCCTCGTGCTATTCACGGGTCGGCTACGCAACATGGCTTTCATGGGCGTCGTGTTCTTCAACATGGCCGTGGGTATCGTGCAGGAAGTGCGCGCCAAGCAGATGGTTGACCGCCTTACTATTCTCACCGCAAAGCAAGTCGTGGTAGTCCGAAGTGGACAGCAGGTAGAACTGCCGGTCGAAAGTGTCGTGCAAGACGACATCGTCTTACTGAGACATGGCGATCAAGTGCCTGCGGATGGCGTGGTTGTGCGTGGCGAGCCACTCATGGACGAGAGCCTGCTTACCGGTGAGAGCGAGTCGGTAGAGAAGCACGTGGGCGACGAGCTCTTCTCTGGAAGCTTTGTCGTTGCCGGTGAGGTTGCGTATCGCGTGACGCGTGTGGGTGCAGCGGGCTATGCGGCAAAGATCAATGCCGAAGCACATTACGTCAAGCCGGTGAACTCGGAGATCATGCGGACGCTCTCGATGATTATCGAGTTTGCGTCAATCGTGCTCATTCCGCTTGGGGCCGGGCTTTTCCTGCGGACCTATGTGATCGAGGGGACGCCGCTTGTAGATGCAATGCTCTCGACGGTCGCTGCTATGGTGGGCATGATTCCGCAAGGGCTTGTGCTGCTGACCTCGGGCGTGCTCGCCATCGCCACCACAAGGCTTGGCATGAGAAACGTGCTCGTACAGCAAAGCTACTGCGTTGAGACGCTTGCGCGCGTAGACATCCTGTGCCTTGACAAGACGGGCACCATCACGAGCGGCCAGATGGAGGTCACGCAGGTCCGTGGTGTGGGGGAGACGTCTCCTGAGGAGGCCATAGGCGCATTCTATACGGTGACTAAGGCGAATGCGAACGATGCAAACGAAACCGCGCGAGCACTCATTACCTATGCCGAGCAGCATGGAGCTCAGGCAGAATCTGTGAGCCGTGTCATACCGTTCAGTTCCGCACGAAAGTACTCTGGCTGTGTCACCGAAAGCGGAAGGTCAATAGTCCTTGGTGCCGCACAGTTTGTGCTCGGGTCCACGGCTGTAGAGTGGTGCGATGCCATCTCGTCGTTTGGCGAGCGCGAGCGTGTGCTGACGGTCGCCGAAGCAGAGGGTTTTGAGCAAAACGGTGCGATTCTTGGCGCTCGGCGCGTACTGGGTTTTGTCGCCCTGAGAGATGAGATTCGGCCTACTGCAGCTGATACCATCTCTTACTTCCATGACCAAGGAGTCAACCTCAAGGTCATCTCTGGTGACGATCCGCGCACGGTGTCGTCCATTGCCAAAGCCGTGGGTATCAAGGGCGCCGATTCGTATGTGGACGCATCAACGCTCTCCACGGAAGAACAGGTCATGAGTGCGGCACTCACCAAGAATGTCTTTGGTCGCGTCACACCACAGCAGAAACGTACCATCGTGCGCACGCTGCATTCGGCTGGTCATACGGTTGCCATGACGGGCGATGGTGTCAACGACGTACTTGCTCTCAAGGAAGCGGATTGCTCGGTCTCGATGGCTTCTGGCTCTGCAGCCGCTCGCAATGTAAGTGAGATCGTGCTCGTTGACAATGACTTTGCGCATATGCCCGAAGTGGTAGCCGAGGGACGTCGTTCTATCAACAACCTGCAGCGCAGTGCCTCGCTTTTTTTGGTGAAGACGGTGTTCTCGGCGGTACTTACCTTTATCTGCATTTTCCTGCCACCCTACCCCTTCATTCCCGTACAGATGACACTGTTGGCAAGTGCGGTGATTGGCTGGCCTTCATTTGCACTCTCGATGGAGCCAAACCACGACCGCGTGACCGGTGGTTTCCTCGCAAACGTGCTCAGAAGGTCATTGCCTGCATCGGCTGCGATTGTTGCGGCGGTATTTGCCGTGCAGGTGCTGGGCGGGTCCTTTGGCATGGACTTCGCGCAACGCTCGACATGCGCTCTGTATCTCTCGGCAGCGGTTGGCGTCGCGCTCATCGTACGCATCTCACGTCCGCTTACTCCGCTACGCGCCGCGCTGCTTGTGTCGGTGATGGGTATCCTGCTGGTAGGGTGTCTAGGCTTCCCAGAGTTTTTCTCACTTGAGCGCCCCACGGTTACCATGGCGTTATTTCTCGTGGCATGCGCCATCGCTTCCCTGGCGCTCTTCCATATGCTGTATGAACGGCTCAATCGGCCGCACGACGAGGGTGAGGACGGCGATCGCCTGAGCTACTTCGTGTGGTGGCTTGAACGAAGCTATGAACGCAGACACCGAAAGAAATAGGTGTCTTCCCTGATAGAGGAGGGTTTAATGACACAGGTTACCCACGAGTTCCGCGAGGCAGTGCTTGCGGCTTCACGTCCTGTAGAGCTTACGGCATCTGGTGTGACGCGTCTGGTGTATGACGTTTCTAAGATCCCGGGCGCCTCACGTCTTCCGCGTGCGCTCGTGACGCTGCTGGAGAATGTCGTGCGCCGTGTCGACGACGAGGACCGTCGCGTCGCTCAGGCCCACGCCATCGTGTCTGCAGGGTTGGCAGGGAAACAGGGTGATGAGATCGAGTTCATGCCGGCACGCGTCCTTTTCCAGGACTTTACGGGCGTTCCGGTGTTTGTCGACTTTGCGGCCATGCGTGATGCCATGGTCGAGCGTGGGGGAGACCCGTCGCTGGTGAACCCTCGCATTCCGTGCACGCTGGTCATTGATCACTCGGTCATTGCCGACGAGGCTGGATGCGCGGGATGTGCCGACATCAACGAACGCCTTGAGGCCCGTCGCAACCGCGAACGTTTTGCGTTCCTGAAGTGGTCGTCTCGCTCCTTTGACAACGTCGAGATCGTTCCTCCTGGCGTAGGTATCTGCCACCAGCTGAACATCGAGCGCTTCTGTAACGTGGTCATGAAGGATGCTCTTGCGACAGGAGAGGTCGAGACCGCATGCTTCGACACGTTGGTGGGCACCGATTCTCATACCACTACGGCTAATGGCGTGGGTGTACTTGGCTGGGGAGTCGGCGGTATCGAGGCGGAGGCTGCTGCGCTTGGTCAGCCCATCTCTATGCTGGTCCCTCCAGTGATTGAGCTCCGTCTTGAGGGAGCGCTTCGTCCAGGTATCTCGGGTATGGACTTGGCCCTTACCGTATGCAAGCTGCTGCGCGCTGAGGGTGTTGTGGGTACCCTTGTCGAAGTAACGGGTCCTGGCGTCGCAACGCTTTCTGCCACGCAGCGTGCCTGTGTTGCCAACATGACGCCCGAGTATGGCAGCACCACCACGCTGTTCCCGGCGGACGACGTCATCATGGATTACCTGTCGTTGGTAGGTCGCGATGCCGCTGAGCTTGCCTTTGCGAAGGAATACCTCAAGACGCAGGGCGTTTGGGTTGAAGGCGCGGAGCGTGTGTACGCACATACTGTCACGCTTGATCTCGCAAGCGTCGAGACAAGCCTCGCTGGTCCGTCTCGTCCGCATAACCACGTAGTGCCGGCGGGCCTTAAGAAACGCTTCCGCTCTGTGGCCACCGATCATGGCAAGGACCTGTCTGAGCGTTTTACCGTTACGCTGCCCTCCGGCTCTGTCGAGCTTGCGCATGGCGCGCTTGCCATTGCTGCCATTACGAGCTGCACGACGGCAACGGATCCTGCGATGATGGTTGCGGCGGGCATTCTGGCCCGTAACGCGGCTGAGCGCGGATTGACCCCCAAGCCCTGGGTCAAGACCATTCTGGCGCCGGGAAGTCGTGCGACGGAGCTTATCCTTAAGCGCGCCGGCCTTACGGACGCACTCTTTAAGCTCGGGTTCTTTACGTGTGGCTTTGGCTGCATGAGCTGCATCGGCAACTCTGGCGAGGTTCATCCAGCCCTTCATGAGCTTTCCGGAAAGATGGAGCTCACGAGCGTCCTCTCGGGCAACCGCAACTTTGATGGCCGCATCAGCCCGGACGTCGCGCAGAACTTCCTCTGCCAACCGCAGCTGGTGGTTGCCTACTCTATCGCAGGCACCATGGACGTTGACTTTAGCACCGAGCCCGTCGGTATAGGAGCCGATGGTCAGCCGGTCTATTTGGCTGACCTCATGGCAACCGAGGAAGAGGTGTCCGCAATTCTGGCAGACGTCCTTACGCCCGAATTGTTTGCGACCGCTCAAAAAGAGGGGATTGAGGGTTCAGCTGCCTGGCAGGAGATTGAGTCGAGCGAGTCTCCCACCTTCCTGTGGGATGAGGATTCGACCTACGTACGTCGCGCGCCGTACTTTGACCTCGCAAAGAAGCAAGAGTCGGTTGGTGTAGTCGCAGGCCGTGCCCTCGCATACCTGGGTGACTTTGTCACTACCGATCACATCTCCCCGGCAGGATCCATTGCGAAGACGTCTCCGGCCGCTCGTTACCTGCGTGAGCGTGGTGTGGCAGACGAGGACTTCAACACCTACGGTGCGCGTCGTGGCAATCACGAGGTCATGATGCGGGGCACCTTTGCCAACGTGCGTCTTGAGAACCTGCTTGCTGGGGGCAAGAAGGGCGGTTGGACGCTTGACCAGCTTGACGGCGAGGTCAAGAGCGTCTTTGACGCCTCTGAGGCCTATCGTACGGCAGGAGTGCCGCTCATTATCGTGGCTGGCAAGATGTATGGTTCTGGATCGAGCCGCGACTGGGCTGGCAAGGGCCCCGCGTTGCTTGGTGTCCAGGCGGTAATCGCAGAGAGCTTCGAGCGCATCCATCGTTCGAACCTCGTACAGATGGGTGTGTTGCCACTGCAGCTCCCAGAAGGCCAGACGGCTGCATCGCTTGGCTTGGATGGCACGGAGACGTACGATATCGCAGCGGTTGATGTGTCGAATGGGCTTCCTTCCTCACGTACCACGACGGTAACGGCCCATAAGTCAGACGGAACGACGATAAGCTTTGAGGCGATCGTGCGCATTGATACGCCCATGGAGGCAAACTTCATGGCTTCGAGCGGCATCCTGCCATATGTTCTGGACCACTTGGGCTAACGAAAGCGGTGCTGTTCAGGGCGAAATGTAGAAGATGGCTCAAAGGGGACGCCCCTTCCGATTTTGTGTGAATCGGAAGGGGCGTCCCCTTTGAGCCACACGCGCAATACAGCTCTATGGTTGCCACTTCGTGTTATTGTGTTCGTGTTGCCCACGTGGAGCATCGGCGAACGGGAATGATAAGCACTCTGCCGAATATGTGAAAGCATGTTCGTACTGCTAAAATGTTCCAACTAGGTATGTGAGTGAATTGCCCGCTTTACGGCGAGCAACGCATTAAGGAGCAAAACACATGGGCTTTTTCCCTGACCCACTGTATGAGCCCAAATATGCAGTCAAGGGTGACGAGATTGCGGTCTTCACGACGAGTAAGGGCACTATTCGCGTGAAGCTTGATGGCGTAGGCGCTCCGCGTCACGTTGCCAACCTGTGCGAACTTGCCGAGTCTGGATACTACGATGGCCTGAAGTTCCACCGTTATGTCCCCGGCTTCGTTATTCAGGGTGGGTGCCCCAACACGCGCGATATGACTCCCGCTGAGGTCGCCTCTGGACGTCCGGGCCCCTATGGACGACCTGGTACAGGTGGCCCAGGGTATCGTATCCGTCAGGAGTACACCACCAACCCCAACAATAGCCACGTTGACGGCGCGCTTGCTATGGCGCGTAGCCAGAACCCGGACAGTGCCGGATCGCAGTTCTATTTCTGCCTCGGCCCACAGCACGGTCTTGATTCTGGGTATACCGTCTTTGGAACAACTGTGGAAGGCATGGATGTCATCGCAGCTCTTCGTGCTGGCGATGTCATTGAGTCCGTCCGCATCGAGCACGCATAGTGCCATCTGGTCAGAAAGCTATATTCGCACCGCGCGACGACATGAGGAGCACACGTGAACCAACAGGCATTTGAAGCGGGAAAGACAGCATATCGACAGGGTAACGTCATGGGTGCTATCGAGGCGCTCTCTCAGGCAAAGCAGCCTGGCGAGGTCTCCGGCAGTGTTGATCACCTGCTGGGCAACTGCCTCATGAAGCTTGGTCGCTACGACGAGGCAGCCGCGTGCTATGGTGATGCGCTGCGCGATGCGTCGTATGGTAACGCGGGAGCGCTTGCGTGCAATCGTGGCCGTGCCCTCTTGGCGGCAGGCAAGCCGCAGGAGGCCATTGCATCCCTTACGATGGCAACCAAGGACACCTCCTATCCGACGCCGTACAAGGTGCAGATTGCTCTTGGCAATGCTTACCTGAAGGTAGGAAACGCTCGTGACGCTGGTGTTGCATTCCGCAATGCGGCTATCGACGAGAGCAACCCTGATCCGTCCTCGGCGCTCCGTAGCCTTGGATCCTGCTTTGTCCAGATGGGTCGTCCAGTGGATGCCGTTGAGGCGTATCGCACGGCTCTCGACTTCTCCTCTCCGCAGGCTGACCAGAACGCTATCTATGCCGACCTGGGCATGGCGTATGTTGCCGCAAACCGTATGAGCGAGGCAGTTGACGCCTTCTCGCACGCGACGGCTGACGGCACCTATCTGCTTTCGGTTGAGGCGACTGTTGCGTACGAGGCTGCCAAGCGTGCTGCAGCGGCCATCTCTGGCGGAAGCCCCTCCGAGACCGATCAGTTCCTTGCTGCCGCTGGTTATGGCACTGGCAGCTATGACCCGCTTGATCCGCTGGGCGAGTCCGGCGAGTTCATGCCGTCCCCCGAGGACACGGGCTTCTTCTCCATCACCGAGAAGGAAATGGTGGAGCAGGACCGCCGTAACCGCCGCATGAAGCGCAAGCATCGTCATACCGGAAGGAAGATCTTCATTTTCCTTCTCCTGCTTGCACTCATCGCTGCTGGTGTTTGCGGCTATGGCTATTACAGTGGCTATGGTTGGCCGACGCAGGAAGCCGTCGTCGAGCAGCTGTTCACGCGTAAGTCGGCAGGGGAGGACATCGCTGATCTCCTGGATGAGACCGTTGAGGCTGACGCGCAGCAGCAGATCAAGAACGTGCTACCCTCCTCGTCTACGAACATCAAGGTCACGGGCGTTGATCGCACCATGACCGAGACAACTGTCTTCTGCACGGCTACGCTCTCTGCAGGTGGCGAGCAGAGCTATGAGGTTCACCTCCTGCGTGACGGCATCAGCTGGAAGGTCGCCTCGGTTGCCGCTGTGTATCCTTCGCAGGGCGGCGTGACACCGGCACTTGATGACCCGAATGAGACCGTTGCTGAGGGTGAGGAAACGGCAACCGAGGCCGATCAGGCCGCGGCTGCTGACGCCGGAGCCGCTACGACTGATGGTGCAGCTGCTGAGGGTGAGCAGACTACCGAGAATACGGAAGCGTATTCCGAGGACGGCTCGACGACTACTGAAGGCACCGTCGAAGAATAATCTCGAGACAGTACAAACAGACCATATCTGAACGAAATCGCAGGATTAGGCGCCTAGCGCCTTCGTGACAGGATTGGAAGCCATGTCACTTCTTGATACGCTCTTTGGAGAATACGATGGCGACCTTGCCATCGATCTGGGAACAGCAAACACGTTGGTCGCGGCACGTGGCCAGGGCATCGTGCTCAACGAGCCTTCAGTCGTCGCCATCGACAAGAGCGAGGACCGTGTTCTTGCAGTCGGCGCTGACGCAAAGCGCATGATCGGCCGTACTCCTGGCTCGATTATTGCGGAGCGTCCGCTGAAGGACGGCGTCATCGCCGACTTCGACGTGACCGAGGTCATGCTCCGCTACTTCATCGAGAAGGCCCGTGGTGGCCGTCGCTATCCATGGTCTCCGCGCCCGCGCGTGGTTGTATGCGTCCCTTCTGGCGTAACGTCCGTGGAGAAGCGCGCGGTCTTCGAGGCCACCATCTCGGCAGGCGCTCGACAGGCATACCTCATTGAAGAGCCCATGGCTGCAGCCATTGGCGCTGACCTCCCCATTGAGGACCCGACTGGATCGATGGTTGTGGATATCGGTGGTGGTACGACTGAGGTTGCCGTTATCGCCATGGGTGGCATCGTCGTTTCTCAGTCCATCCGTACTGCTGGCGACGAGTTTGACCAGACTATTCTCGAGCACGTGCGTGAGGCCTACAACCTCTCTATTGGCGAGCGCACGGCTGAGGACATCAAGATCAAGGTTGGCTCCGCAGCACCACTGGCAGAAGAGCTCGACGTCGAGGTCAATGGCCGTGACGTCATGAGCGGTCTGCCAAAGACGGTGCGCATCGAGAGCGAGGAGATTCGCCGCGCTCTTGACAAGCCGCTTGATGCCGTCACCAAGGCCGTCAAGGATGCGCTTGACGTGACGCCGCCCGATCTTGCTTCTGACCTTATGTATTACGGCGTTCTGCTGACTGGTGGCGGCGGACTGCTTCGCGGTTTGGACCAGCGTCTTCGCGAGGAGACGGGCGTTCCCGTGAACGTCAGCCCCACGGCACTCGAGAACGTCGTTATCGGCTGCTGGAAGGTACTCGAGGCCAACGCGCTCTCGGGTGGCTTCGTGCAGTCGGCCTCATAGGAGACGTTTTTGCATGCCGCTGACAGGCAAAGGAACTAATACACGCTCCGGATTGCGCCGGGGTGAGAAAAAGACTGGGGGAAAGACGCTGCTCATCGTAGTGGTGATTTCCCTTGCTCTTATGACGATTGGTACGCGAGAAGCTCCCGCGGCAGTTCTTGGTCGCGTTCGCACGGCGTTCCAGACCGTCACCATGCCCGTACGCTATGTTGGGTCGCTCATGACGGCCCCGTTTACCGCCGCGGGAAACATCATGGCCAACCTGACCTCTGACCAAGAGACCCTCTCTGAGCTCAAGGCGGAAAACCAACGCCTTCTTGCTCGTAATGCCGAGCTTGAAGAGGCAGCGATGTCGACTGAGCGTCTCGAGGCGCTTCTGGCCTTGCAGAGCTCTTACTCGTTGACTTCGACAGGCGCACGCATCATCTCGGGGTCGTCTGATTCGTGGGCGGCAACCGTCATCATCGACAAGGGAACTTCGTCAGGCGTAGCCGTTGGCATGCCGGTCACGGATGGCGCCGGCGTCATCGGACAGATTATCGATTGCGGTCTCAACACATCGCTCGTGCGTCTGATTACCGATGAGAACTCTGGCGTCTCTGCGATGGTTCAGCAAAGTCGTGCACAGGGCGTACTCAAAGGTACCGCCACTGGCTCGCTCAGGCTCACCCTCATTAGGACTGACCAGACGGTTGAGGCCGGCAACACGGTCATCACCAGTGGATTGGGCGGTGTCTTTCCCAAGGGTCTCCCGTTGGGCAAAGTGGTGAGTGTGGAGAAGTCCCCAGGTGCCCTGTATTACGAGATCGTCGTCGAGCCGCTGTCTTCAGCGGAGAGTTTGGAAGAGGTCCTGGTCATTACGGCCATCAATGATGCGCAGCGTGCGACCGCTGAAGACATTGCAGAAGCCGATAAGCAGGAGACCTCGGGCCTGACCAAGGATGACGCTCTTGAGCCGCTTGAGATTTCCTCAGAAGATGATGAAGAGTCAACTGACTACGATTGGTGATGGGGGGCGAGATAGTACATGCAGGTAAACGATAGGAATCGGGATCGAAGGAGCATCGGTGTTCTTGCGGTCGTCTCGCTTCTGTGCCAGCTCGGAATTGCTCCGGCAATCGCGCTTGGAAACGGTCATCCTGACTTCGCCTTCGTGTTCGTTGCCGTCGTGGCCTTCACCATTGGCGGGGAGACGGGCGTTTTAGCTGCCTTTTTCGCTGGCTTGGTCTTTGACCTCTCGTCAACTGGCCCCATTGGCCTCATGGCACTTCTGTTTCCCATTGCGGCATATGCGCTTGGTATCGAAGTTCGTGACCGCATTGCCGAAGAGCCCGTTATGACCATCATTCCGTTTGTCATTGCGGCTTTTTGCGTTGCGGTTTGCTACAACATCGCCATGCTCCTATACGGCGTGACCGATTCGTTCTTCGATGCACTGGTGTTCCGCGCTCTTCCCACGACGTTTTTGACGTTTCTTGCGTACCTGCCCTTCCTCTTTATCCTTGGCCGCGCCCACGGTGGAATCAGGGTGGGTGGCTCCTCCGGCAAGCATCGCTCTCGTTATACGCTGGGCAATCGGTAGGCTCCTATGCGTATCGTCCTCATTATCGTCATCTGCGCGCTGTTCGTAGCGTTTTGCCTGGTGCTCTACGCACGTCGTCGCGAGCTTCGTGAGACCTTCAAGCTCGATATTGGCAACGCCGTTCCTAAGGCGGCAGGCGGTTCCGACACCTCGACGGAAACAGGGTTTCATCGACGTTTGAATGGCCTGCGAATCTTCTCGGGCACCATCATCGGTGTGCTTATCGCAAGGCTTTGGTCCATGCAGCTCGTGAGCTCTGATGAGTATTCCAAGCAGGCAGAATCAAACCGAACCCGCACTCTGACGACGTCCGCTCCACGAGGGCGCATCTTGGACCGCAACGGCGTTGAACTTGTTGCCAATCGTTCTTGCCTTGCCGTAGCGGCAGAGCCTGATGTGGTGGATGACGAGGTCGAGATGATGCTCCTCGCCAACCTTATCGGCATGCCATATTACGCCGTGCGCCGTAAGATTCAGAACCAGAACGAAGGTGCCCAGAACAAGCGCACGGTGGCCGTCGACGTGTCTCGACGCGTGGTGGCCTTTATCGACGAGCATCCCTACCTCTTCAATGGCGTTGCGGTTGAGGAGAGAACGGAGCGTCTCTATCCCAACGGAAGCCTTGCCGCGCATGTGCTTGGCTACACGGGGACTATCAGCCAAGAGGCTCTCGAATGGAGCGAGGACCCGCGCAACCATGAGGGAATCAAATACAGTGCGGGTGACATTGTCGGCCAGGCAGGCATTGAGTACCAATACGAGAGCGTGCTCCAGGGCATACGCGGCGAGCAGGTGGTTTACGTCGATGCCTACGGCAGCGTGTTGGACAGCTCGGCGTCGATCGACCCTCAGAGCGGCTCGGACGTGGTGCTGACCATCGACGCGAAGGTGCAGCGTACCGCAGAGGAATCTTTGGCACGCGTTATCAATCAGATCCGTGCCAGCGGAAACAAGGAATGCAATGCTGGCTGTGCGGTGGCCATGGACGTCACAAATGGTGAGATCATCGCTCTTGCAAGCGCTCCCACCTATAACCCAAGCGTCTTCACAGGCGGCATCTCGTATGATGACTGGGCACGTCTGAGTTCCGAAGACAGCGCCAGCCCCCTGATGAACCGTGTCGTCTCCGGCTTGTACCCATCGGCGTCCACCATCAAGCCGCTGGGTGTGCTGGCAGCCCTCGACTACAATATCGCAACGCCCGAGACAAGCTTCTATTGCTCGGGATTCTGGACGGGCTTTGGCGAGGATGCTGGCCAGTACTGCTGGGACCATTACGGTCATGGTGGGATGAACCTGCAGTCCGGCATCACCTACTCCTGCGACATCGTCTTCTACGAGATTGGCAAAGGGTTCTACGTCGCAGATAGCGAGGGTCTCCAAGAGACGTATCGCAACTGGGGCCTTGGCACCGAGACGGGCGTTGACCTGCCCTCGGAAGAACCGGGCCGCGTGCCAGACGCCGAGTGGAAGTGGAACTATTGGGACACCTCGCCCGATGATGTGCGCCAGTGGCAGGGTGGTGACAGCACCAACCTCTCCATCGGCCAGGGCGACATCTTGGTCACACCGCTGCAGATGTGCTGCGTCTATGCGGGATTGGCCACACGTGGCACCATGTGGAAGCCGCACGTGCTGAAAAGCATCCGTTCCGCGACGGGCTCGGGCACGGTCATCGAGCACAGCCCTGAGATTAATCGTTCTGTGACGGAGCCCAAGACCTCGTATGAGCTGGTCGAGCGGGGGCTTAAGGGCGTTATCTACGAGGAATCGCCTGCTCAGGCAGCGCACTTCACCAACATGGTCGAGACGGTGGCGGGAAAGACGGGAACCGCAGAACGTGCGGGGCGCGAGCCGACTGGTTGGTTTATTGCCTTCGTTCCGACTGACAATCCAAAGTATGCCGTTGCATCTTTGGTGGAACAGGGCGGGTACGGTAGCCAATCTGCAATGTACGTAGTTCGTGACATCATGGGCGCTATTTACGATGAGCCCGACACGTCCGACGCGGTCGACGAGACCGGCGCTCGATAAGAGGGGAGGGGGCAACGATGGCAGCAGATATTGGGAGCGCGCCAGCACAGCGTCCTCTCACTACGGGCAGAAGCCAAGGAGAGGCGCAGGTTCAACGGCGTTCAAAGACGGGCATTGGCCAGTCATTCTATCTTCCACAGCTTGTTCCCGCACTCCTGCTCATTTCCTTCGGCGCGGTCGTGATGTGGTCAGCGTCGCTCAACATTGCAGCGGCAGACTTCAAACGCCATATGATCGGCATCGTCTTGGGCCTGATCGTCATGTGGTTTGTGCGCTCGTATGACTACCGCGCATTTGCCAACATGAGCACAGCTCTCTTTGTGTTCGACTGCATACTCATGGTGCTACCACGAATTCCGGGATTGGGCCTGTCGGAGAACGGCATTACCGGTTGGGTCAGGGTACCCTTTATACCAATCTCGTTCCAGCCATCCGAGATTTCGAAGATTGTGACTATCTTCCTCATCTCATCGCTGGGAGCCCAATACAACGGGCGCATCGAGACACTACGCGACTACGTGAAGCTTTGTGCCATCCTGTGCGTGCCGTTCTTGCTCATCTTGGTTCAGCCGGACCTTGGAACGGGCCTCATCGTGCTAGTCGTTGGCGCCTCAATCATCATCGTGTCAGGGGCTAAGCCGAGCTGGGTCTGGGTGACCATCGGCATGATCGTGGCGGTGGCAGCACTCGCCATTGCGACGTCAATGATGGATGGCGTGCCACATGTGCTTAAGGAGTACCAGCTCAACCGACTGATCGTCTTCGTTGACCCCTCGGTCGATCCGGGCGGCAGTGGTTACAACCTTCAGCAAGCAAAGATTGCCGTTGGTTCAGGCGGGCTCTTCGGCAAGGGGATTGGCAACGCAAGCCAGTCTGGCACGGGCTTCCTGCCCGAGGCACAGACGGACTTCGTCTTTGCACTTCTCTCGGAAGAGTTTGGTTTTGTGGGATCTGCAGGCGTCCTTTTGCTCTTCGGCTGGATGATCTTTGCCACCATCTCCTTGGCTCAGCGGATGGATTCGCCGTTCGCAAAGCTCGTGTTGGCAGGCGTTGCCACCATGTGGTCGTTCCAAGTCCTGCAGGAGGCGGGGATGTGCATCGGCATCATGCCCATTACGGGCATCCCGTTGCCATTCATCAGCTACGGTTCCACCTCCATGGTCATTCACTGTACGGCGGTTGGCATCGTCCAGTCCGTCTGGCATCATCGAACTAAGGCCGCATAACGACTCAGTTCAGAGCCCTAACCCAAAAGGGAGCTTCATACATGGCGGGAAACACGCAGAGGTCCATGAACAAGGTTATGGACATCTACAACGCGGGGATGGATGCTGATCATCAGCGTATCCAGCCCGTGAGCGTCGACATATGGGTGGATACTGCTGCCCCACAAGAGCTTGTGATTGCCGTTCGCGATGCCTTCTTGCCCGTGCAACCGACATCCGTTGTTACCGCGCACCTTATTGAAGGGCCGATAAAGGCGCCCTATGCCCGTCCGGACCTCTGCGTCATCATTGGTGGTGGCTCAGATGAGCATGTACGCTCCGTTGCCCACACGTATGTTCAAATGGGAACGCCGGTAGCCATCGTTGCCGAGTCTCTGCTCGATGCACCGCTGCCCGACCTTCCCATGAGCCTTGAGCATCTGGTGGGCATCTGTGTCTCGACAGACTATCCCACGGCGCTTTCTGCGCTGGCACATTGGATGGTGTCCGCCTGCGAGAAGAGTACGGCGCTGGCGGCGAATTTCCCGTTCTGTCGGAGAGCCAAGGTTTCGCAGCTCGTGAAGGCGTCTGCAAGCCAGAATGCCGCTGTGGGTGCCATGGGGAGCAAAAGCGGACATGACATGGCTTCCATGACCTCAAATCAGGCAAAGCTTGCACTTGACATTGCGGCTGCGTACGGCCGGCCACTCACGCTGGCGCGGGCACAGGAGCTTGTGGCCGTATATGGTGCCGGTGTCGGGTATCGCGGCGTCGCACGAGCCGTTTCGAGTGCCATTCCCGGCATCGGATGGGCTTTCAAGGCAGGCGTCGGGTATGCAGGCACCTTGGCTACGGCAAACGCAATCGCCTCGCACTTTGAGCGACAGGACGCAGGCGTCTTGCCTCTCCCACGTGTCAGGGCCTTAGTGGGATCCGTTGCAAAGGCGCTGCCAGTGGCAGGCTCTGCGATACAGCGAGGTGCGGGCATCATCAAACGCGTGGCCGCATTGCCTGAGGCATCACTTGATGGTGAGGAGGACCAAGCGTGAGACTTGCCCGTGAGGATCGCTATCACGAACTCGAGCCGCTCCTTGCCAAGGTTGAGCATCCTGCCCGGTACCTTGATCATGAGTGGGGTGCTGTCGAAGATCAGGACGGCCCTTTCCACGTGTGCATGATCTATGCCGACACCTACGAGGTCGGGCAGCCCAACCTGGGAATCGCCATCCTCTATAACGAGCTTAATGCAGCTGAGGGCATATCATGTGAACGTTGCTACCTGCCGTGGGTTGACATGTCTGCCTTGATGCGCGAGGCGGGGGTCCCGCTTCTTTCGCTCGAGACCTCATCTCCGGTGGCCTCGTTTGACGTGGTGGGTTTCACCCTGGCGCATGAGATGATCGCGACCAACATCGTCGAGACACTTGATCTGGCGGGGATTCCCATCCGCGCGGAAGACCGTGACGAGGATGATCCCATCATCTTTGCTGGCGGTCCGTCTGCATGGAACTGTGAGCCACTTTGCGCGATGTTTGACGCTGTGCTTTTGGGGGATGGCGAAGGTGAGATCGTCGAAGCGGCGCAAGCGGTACGTGACGCGCGCGATGCGGGAGCTACGCGTGCCGAGGTGCTGAAGGCGCTTTCAACGGTACAGGGCGTATACGTTCCCTCTCTGTATGACGTGGTGGTCGATGACACGTCGACTGCCTGGGGCTACGCCGTTCCCAAACCAGGTTCAGGGGTGCCTGAGGTCGTGTATAAGCGCTGCATTCCTGACCTCTCGGTCACAGATCCCGTTCCGCAAAAGATGGTCCCGTATATGGGCATTGTGCAGGACCGTCTTGCGATCGAGGTGTTGCGTGGCTGTGCGCGTGGCTGCAGGTTCTGCCAGGCCGGGATGACGTATCGTCCCGTGCGCGAACGACCGGCAGAGCAGGTTGTCGATGCCTGTGAGCAGGGCCTCTTTGCGACTGGTTATGACGAGGTGTCGCTCTCGTCGCTTTCCACCACGGACCATTCTCAGTGCGAGAAGATTCTGTTGCGTCTTGACGAGCGACTGCGCGGCAAGGGCGTGCGCGTATCGATTCCATCGCAGCGTTTGGACTCCTTTGGCGTGGACATGGCTGCCGCGGTTAGCGGATCGAGGCGTGGAGGCTTGACGTTTGCACCAGAGGCAGGAACGCAGCGCTTGCGTGACGTCATAAACAAGAACGTGACGGAAGAGGACCTCGAGAATGCGGCGCGCAATGCCTTCAAGCTTGGGTGGCGTCGCATGAAGCTTTACTTCATGATGGGTCTTCCAACAGAGACGGACGAGGATGTCTTGGCCATCACGGCAGCCGCCCGTCGCGTGCTGCAGATTGGCCGCGAGGTTGTCGGACGTGGATACAAGAGCGGCGTGAGCGTCTCAATCAGCGTGGCCGTCTTTGTTCCGAAGTGCTTCACGCCCTTCCAATGGTGCGGACAGCTGCCCATCTCTGAGGTGCGCCGTCGTCAAGACCTCATGATTAAGTCCAACCACGACCGTGACATCCACATCTCCTATCACGACGCGCAGCTCTCCGTGGTGGAGGGGGCACTCTCCAAGATGGGCCGTGCGGGCTTCGATCTTGTCTATGGTGCGTGGAAGCGCGGATGCAGATTTGACGCCTGGACCGACCAGTTCAAGTACGACCAATGGCTCGAAGCTGGCCGGGACATGGGAATCGACCTCGAAGAGCTTGCCGCTGAGGAAACCTCTCTTGACGCACATTTGCCGTGGGATCACACCTCTCCAGGTGTCTCAAAGGGATTCCTCAAGCGTGAGTGGCGCCGTGCTGCGGAAGGCGTCACGACGTCAGACTGCACGATGACAAGCTGTGCGGGTTGCGGTGTCTGCCCAACCCTCGGCGTCGACAACAACATAGCAGGTGATCGCCATGGCCGATGAGCTGTTCCGTCTTCGCGTGGCATATCGCAAGGATGGGCGCCTTGCGTACCTTGGCCATCTTGAGGTCATCAATACGGTTGAGCGCTCCATTCGTCGTTCTGGCTTGCCATATTCAGTCGGCAACGGGTTTGCTCGACGCATGCGTGTGCAGTTTTCTCAGGCCCTACCGGTGGGGGCGTTTTCCGAAGGGGAGTACTTTGATGTGCGCTTGACGGAAGAGGTTGACACCGGCGAAGCCCTCCGCCTGCTCGAGAAGGCAGCTCCTCGAGCGCTTGGCCCGTATCGTGCGGCTTACATTGAGCGCCGTACACCCGCTCTGGAGGCATGGCTCAATCGTGCACTCTGGGATATCGAGATCAGAGGCGATCATCTTTCAGCCGATGCACTTGATGAGGCGCTCAGCGCCGTGCGCAAGCAGGGAAAGATTGACTTCATGCGCGGGGACAAGCCTCGAACTATCGAGCTCCTGACGACACTGGTTTCATGGAAAGCCATTCAGGAACCATGGGGGATTGGCCTTTCGCTTGAGACGCGCTCCTCGAACCTCGGCGCGCTTCGTCCTGCCATACTGCTTGACGCGGCGTTTTCTGAGGCTACAATGGCTGATGCCGTGCGAATCTCGCAGCGCGTCTGCCGTTCGAGGCAGTGGCACGAAGACGAAGATGGGCGTCTTGTGGAGCCATTTGATAAGACTTTTACGTGGTCATTGACGCAATAGGAACGTCGGAGTAAGATTGCGAACTGTTGCAGTCAATCAGCAATGAAGGGTTTACTATGTACGCTATCGTTTCCACTGGTGGCAAGCAGTA